>JANOYZ010000033.1:0-3873 GCA_031429135.1 Novosphingobium sp.
AGCGGCACATCTTACGAGCGGTTTACGCGGATCGCGGTCGGATCCTTCTTGAAATAGATCCAGTTGCGATTGGCCTCATTATCCACCCAGTTACGCCTGGGGCCATTGTGGCTCGGATCACCCATTTCGGTGCCGTGGGCGAGGCACAGGTCGCTCTCAACCACAGCGTCAATCGAGACTTCGGAGAAGCCATAAGGGAAAGTGCGGTCCTCTAACCCAGGGATAAAGCTGGTGCCGCCCGAGGTCTGGATCACCGGGCAGTTCATCAGATCGGCCAGCTCCTTCACCGCCGCGCCGGTACGTGAGGTGTGGACGGCGTGGCCGACCAGCAGGATCGGGCTCTTCGCCGCCTTGATCAGTTTCACCGCCTCATGCAGCATGTCCATGTCAGCGCCCTGATTGACCAGGCGGTACTTTGCCGGCGGCAGGACCGGGGTGTTGTCCACTTCCTCAAGGATCACATGGCTGGGATATTCGATGTAGCTTGGCCCCGGCGTGCCCGACATCGATTTGCGGATCGCCTCGCGGACCACTTCATCGACCTGATCGGCATATTCGATCGAGCCGGAATACTTCACCGATGCTTCGATCAGCGGCTCCTGGCGGACGAACTGGATGCGGCCACGGCGCACGCGGCGCTCGGTGACGCGGGCGCGCTGGCCGCCAAGGAAGATCACCGGCGAATTTTCAACGAGGCAGCACTGGATCGCCGGCATCAGGTTGGCCATGCCCGGCCCCAGCGTGCCGATGCAGACGGCAGGCTTGCCAGTGATGCGCGAAGCCGCCTCGGCCATGAAGCCGCCAGCGGCCTCATGATGCGGCGAAACCACGGTCCAGCCGCGCGTTTCAGCTTCGAGGAACATATGGACGAAGTTCGGATCGGGAATGCCGAACAGCGTCTTGATGCCCTCAGCCTCGAACAGATCGAGCATACGCTTGTAGACGGGTATGCCCTTGGCGGCAGGCTTGGCTTCCGGTGCGGGCTGATCGTCGTACATGGTCTGGATATCCCTAAGAACAATCTTGCTGAATTTGTCTGTGCCGGAATTGCCCAAGTTCCCAAAGCGCCGCAATGGCCAATGAGGACGCACCGGCGATGCTTGACGACGTGACTTGGCTAGTCATCGTGCCGCAATTCGACGCGGGTCGCTTCGCCTTTCGGCCCCATCGGCGAATCATATTCGATCACCGTGCAGACCGGATTGTCATGGCTGGCGAACAGATTGAGCTCGTCCTCCCTGATCGCTGGAAGCCGCGCCGGATCGGAAATAATCCGCTGCGAATTTTCAAAATCCTCGCGGGCGTTCCACCAGATTTCCATGATGCAATCAAAGCCGCAGTCGATCACTGCGCCGGTCACCGGGTTCTTCTCGGGCACGATATAGCGCCGGACATAACGCTGGGCTCCGGGCAGCGAAGGCGCACGGCCCATGCGCTTTGACAGCTGCGAATGCTGGTTTTCGTAATAGTCCATGAACTGATCCATGGTCATGTCCGGACGTTTGCGGAAAAAGCAGATCTGTTTGAGCATCGCGGTTCCTTTAGTGCCAGAGATCGTTTTCGCGCTCTTGGGTGATCGTATCGAATAGTTCCTCGATCTCCGGCTTGCCGAGCGCCTGCGCGTAGATCTTCCCGTATGAAATCTTCATCGGATCGCCCCAGGTCTCGGACTTCCATAGCTCCGAACGCAGGATTGCCCGCGAGCAGTGAAAAAAGGCGCGCTCGATTTCGACGCGCATGACCAGCAGTGCGGGCTTGCCTCCCATTGCCATGCGCTCGCACTGATCGGCATCGTTATGCAGCGTTGCCCTGCCCGATACGCGCACCAGATCGCCGGTCGGCGGGCACATGAAGATCAGTGCGATCCGTCCATTGGCGAGAATATTCCGCAGGCCTATTTTCAACTGGTTGCCGGGGCGCTCGGGGATCAGCATGGTGCGGTTGTCGATCACTTCGACAAAGCCGGGCCTGTCGCCTTTTGGGCTGATCTCGATACCCGTCTCGCCTTCTGTCCCGATCAGCATGAACTGGCTGCGCGCGATGAAGGCCAGCGCCTGCTCATCGAGGTGGTCGAGCAGCTTGGCCGACGCGCGCGGGCTGGGATCGGGGATGATCTCGGCCAGTTGTTCGAGCGTTTCGATACGCGCCATGCCTGCGCTCCTCGTCAGGCTGGCTTGAGTGCCAGCACACTGCCTTCACCATCACCGGCGAGATAGATCGTCCCGTCACTGCCTGCCGCAAGCCCGGTCATGGTGTGCATCGGCCCGCACATGTCACCCACTCCGCCAAGGCGCGGGGCGATGATACCGAGGGGAGCGCCAACTGGCAGGCTGGAGGCGATCACCTCGCGCGCGTCGCCGGAAAGGTCGCATCGGACCAGCTGCTTGGTCTTGACATCGATGACATAGAGCTTGCCGCCATGCACCGCGATCCCCTGCGGGTCGCCAAGGCCGTCGATCAGCGTCTCGCCCTTGCCACCCGACAGCTTGACCACCCGGCCGCCATCGCCCTCGGCGACATAGACCGTGCCGCTGCCGTCTATCGCCACGCCCAGCGGGCGGTTGAGGCCGCTCGCCAGCACTTCGACATTGCCGCCCTTGGCACTCAGCACCTGTCCGCTGGTTGCATCGGCGAAAACCACCGCGCCATCGGACGCAATCGCCACGCCGGTGGTCACGCCATAACCGCTGGCTACGGTCTCGCTTTCCTGCCGCTCGGGCCAGAAGCGGTCCACTGTGCCGTTGGCCGTGGTGACCACCCATTCGCCGGGGCCAGCGGCGGCAACATCACGCACCCAGCCGGGGAAGCCCGGTGAGAACAGATGACCTGAAAGCTGGACTGTATCGCCCGGGGCGAGCAGATAGATAAATCCGCCATCGGCGATAAACAGCGTGCCATCCTCGGCCACCGCAAGGCCGAGCGGCCATTGCAGCCCGGTTTCGACCAGCGGCTTGACCACGCCGGGCGCGGTGATCTCATGAATCGAACCGGTGATGTGCGACACGAAAGTGCGCCCGTTCACGAAGGTGACATTGTCGAGGCCGGGACCGATATCGGCAAGCAGAGACTTCTCGCCGGTGCGCGGATCGATCTTGAGCACCTGGCCCGAATAGACCTGCGTCGAGACGATATAGCCATCGGGGTGGAACTTCACTGAATCGGGCACGCCCAGATCCTTGGTCACCACCTCTGGCGCGCCGCCATCCAGCCCGACCCGCCAGATTTCGTTGGTCGCCTGTGCCGGAAAATAGAGCTTGCCATCGGGGCCGACATCGAAGGCGTTGACCATCGGCACGTGCTCAAGAAGCACCCTCGGCGCACCCCCATTGCGGTCCAGTTCCATGATCCGTGCATCGAGCGTCAGTTCGCCAACGATCAGCCGGCCCTGGTGGAAGGTGATCGGGTTTGCCGTGTTGATCTCACCCTGAAGGACTTCGGCCGTGCCGTTGGGGCGCAGCACCGACACGCGGTTGAGCGTGATTTCGGTGCAGTAGAGATTGCCCTCATCGTCAAACACAAGGTCATCAGGCGCGGTAATTCCGCCGCCTACGGCAGTGAGCGCGGAGACCTCGCCGCTGTCGGGATCGATGGTGGAAACCCGACTGCCGGCGACCTGCGCGACATAGATCCTGCCGTCCGCGCCGGTGCGGATGCCGTTCGCCCCGGCGAGCCGGCTCGGGCGGGTGGCGCGCGTCAGCGTCCAGCCTGCGGCAACGTGCGCCGGCGGATTTTCAGCAGGGCGGCCGCTTGCCAAGGTCATTGTGCTCTCCCAGGTTATCTGGCGCGCAATGTTCCGCCCCGGCGCGCCAAGCGCAACCGTCAATTGCGCCTGGCTGACGCGCCGGTGCGATGCCTTGGCTCTAGGGTCAGGAC
>JANOYZ010000034.1:0-1907 GCA_031429135.1 Novosphingobium sp.
CGAGCATTTCGGCCAGCGCCGGAACTTCCAGCATCGCGCCATAACGGATCGCTTCGGGCAGCTTTTTCTTCTGGCTTTTGAGCCAGGCGTGCTGCTTTTCGAACACCGCTTTGGCAGCATCGAATTCCCATGGCTCGGAAACCATCGGGAACATGACGTTGAGCGTACGGCCACTTGCCGCTTCGAGCAGCGCGCGCGCCTGCACCTTGAGCAGACCTTCGCGTTCCAGCGCCACACGCAGCGCGCGCCAGCCCATCGCGGGGTTCTCTTCACTCTCGCCGTCGTTGTGGCGCAGATAGGGCAAGGCCTTGTCACCGCCAATATCGACGGTACGGAAGATCACCGGCTTGGTCCCGGCAGTATCAAGCACATCGCGGTAGAGCCGCGTCTGCCGTTCACGCGCGGGCAGTGTGGCGGAAACGAGGAACTGGAATTCGGTCCGAAACAGCCCGATGCCATCCGCCCCGGTCATGCTCAGCATCGGCATGTCATCGCGCAGCCCGGCATTCATCATCACCATGATGCGGGTGCCGTCTTTGGTGCGCGGTTCGACATCGCGCAAGCTGGCATAGACCGCCTGCCGCTCACGGCTGCGGGCAAAGCGTGTCTCGAAGGCTTCGACCATCGGCGGTGCGGGCCTGACCGTGGCGCTGCCCTGATCGGCATCGAGCAACAGCTGATCACCCTCGCGCACCAGCCCGCGCATCCCGCGAACACGCCCCAGCACCGGGACTCCCATGGCGCGCGCCACGATAACAACATGCGCGGTGAGTGAGCCTTCTTCGAGGATCACGCCTTTCAGCCGTCGCCGGTCATATTCGTGCAGCTCGGCCGGGCCAAGGTTGCGGGCGATGAGGATGGCATCATTGCGCAAGCCCTTGCTCGCTGCCGTGCCCAGCTGGCCCGAAACGGTGCGCAGCAGCCGGTTGGCGAGATCTTCCAGATCATGCATGCGGTCCGCCAGCAGCGGATCATCGATCTGGCGCATGCGCATGCGGGTGCGTTGCTGGACGCGCTCGATGGCCGCCTCGGCGGTCAGGCCGGTATCGTTCGCTTCATTGATGCGGCGCGACCATCCTTCGTCATAGGAGAACATCTTGTAAGTCTCGAGCACCTCTTCATGCTCACCGCCGACGCCGAACTCGGCCTGAGCCGTCATCCGCTCGATCTGTTCGCGCATCTTGTCAAAGGCGAGATAGACGCGCTGACGTTCGGCCTCGGTGTCTTCGGCAACGGTGTGTTCGATGGTGACGCGCGGCTGGTGAAACACAGCGGTGCCGATCGCCAGCCCCTTGACCAGCGTCAGCCCGCGCAGCTGCGCCGGGCCGGTCTGCGCCGGAGTGAGACCCCATGCCTCTTCCTCGTCAACCAGGCCGGCGTTGGCGATCAGTTCGGAAAGCACCATGGCCACGGTTTGCAGCGCCTCGATCTCTACCTCAGCATAAAGCCGCGGATCGACATGCTGGACGCAAAGCACGCCCACCGCGCGCTCGCGCCGGACAATCGGCACCCCGGCAAAGGAGTGGAACTTGTCTTCACCGGTTTCGGGGCGATAGGAAAAGTCCGGATGCGCAGTTGCCTCGGCAAGATTGAGCATATCGGTGGTAGCGGCAATGGTGCCAACCAGACCTTCACCCACTCCCATCCGCGTGACGTGTACCGCCTCTTGCGCCAGACCCCGTGTGGCGAACAGTTCAAGCATGCCTTCGCGCAGCAGATAGATCGAGCAGACCTCGCTATCGAGGCCTTCGCCGATCACCTCGACCACCGTGTTAAGCTTCGCCTGCGCCACATTGCGCGAGGCCATAACCTCGTGCAGGCGGGTAAGGATCGTGCGTGCAGAGGCAATCGCTTCGAGCATGGCGATAGTGCTAGACCAACGCGCAGCGTTTGGGAACGTGCTGACG
>JANOYZ010000035.1:0-4400 GCA_031429135.1 Novosphingobium sp.
CATGCCGAAAAGGCCGCCACTGACTATGGTCTCGATACCCGTCAGATTCTGGTCGAACTGGGCCGCCGCAAGATGGTTGGCGGGCAGGAGGACATGATCGTCGATGTCGCGCTCGATCTGTTGAAGGCAAAGAATGGCTGAGGTGTCGCTTTACAAGCCCTATCCTGCAGCCGAGGTGCCGGGGTGGGATCTTGAGACCGAAGTGGCGGTCATCGGCTTTGGTGCGGCAGGGGCCTGCGCGGCCATCGAAGCCGCCAGTGCCGGTGCCAAAGTCATGCTGTTTGAACGCAACTCTGGCAGTGGGGGTGCCTCGGGCCTGTCGGGCGGGGAGATCTATCTGGGCGGTTCGGGGGGGACCGAGGTTCAGCAGGCGGCGGGCTTTACCGACACCACCGCAGATTTCGCCGCCTATCTGAAGCTGGCGGGCGGGCCTTGCGTGGACGAGGCGAAATGCGATCTTTATGCAGCGGAAGCGGTGGGTCACTTCGCCTGGCTCAAGGCGCAAGGCGTGCCCTATCGCGGCAATTACCTGCCCGGGAAAGTGATCGAGCCGACCGATGATTCGACCCTGATCTGGTCGGGCAGCGAAGCGGCGGCACCGTTTTGCAACCATGCCAAGCCAGCTCCGCGCGGCCATGTCATCCAGCATATCGGCTGGGGAGGCGGTCGCCCGCTGGTCGATATTCTTGAAGCACGGGCGCGGGCGCTGGGGGTCACCGTGATCGTCGATGCCCGCGCCGTCGCGCTGATCGAGGATGGTGAGCGGATCGTTGGTGTGGTCATGCGGATCGACAACCACAACCGCTTCGTGCGCGCCGCCAAGGGCGTGGTGCTGGCAACCGGCGGCTTTGTGATGAACGAGGCGATGCGCCGCAAATATTGTCCGGACAGTTTCAGGGTCAACAGCCCGATTGGCGACAAGGACGATGGAGTGGGGATCGAGCTGGGGGTCAGCGCAGGCGGCGATGCAATCCACATGGACCAGTTCTTCACCACCTGCCCGTGGACGATCCCCGAACCGCAGGCCAAGGGCGTGTTCGTCAATATCGCCGGGCAGCGTTTCATCAATGAGGATTGCTACCACGGCCGGGTCAGCCGGACGATGATCGATCAGCCGGGTGGCCGTGCCTACCTGCTGCTCGACAGCGCACACTTCGATCAGCCGCTCGATCTGGCCGGGATCACGATTGCCGGCACGGGGGACAGCTGGGAAGAGGTTGAGGGCGAACTGGAAATGCCCGCAGGCACACTGTCGGCGACGATGGCATTTTACAACCGCCATGCAAAAGAGGGCTGCGATCCGCTGTTCGACAAGCGCATGCCGATCCTGACACCGCTTGATCAAGCGCCGTTCGTGGCGCTCGAACTCAATTTCCAGACCAGCTATTTCAGTTTTTTCACGCTGGGCGGCCTGAAGACCTCGACCGACGCAGAAGTTTTGGACCGTTCGGGCAAGCCGATCCCAGGCCTGTTCGCGGCGGGCCGCTGCACCTCGGGGCTCCCGGCTTGGGGCCACGGTTATAGCTCGGGGATGAGCCTGGCCGATTGCACCTTTTTTGGGCGGCAAGCGGGCTGGAAAGCGGCGTCATGATCACGGTTGCGGGCTTGATCGACGCGGCCCGTGAAGCAACCGGCCTCAGCGATTTTGGCGACATGTGGTTCATGGTGCCGCTCGAAAGGCTGGTCGGCTGGGTCAACAAGGATGCCGGGCTGATCGCTCCCGAGGCGGGCGGTGGCGGCCGGATCGCCTCGGCGCTGGCTGACCGGTTGCAGCTGGTCCAGTATCTGAAGGACAATCCGGCGGCGCTGGACGAGCAGATCGAGGTCGCCTGCGCGGTGATCGGACTGCCGCGCACCGGGTCGACCGTGATCCACCGGCTGCTGTCGAGCTCGCCCAAGCTTACCGCGCTGTACTGGTGGGAAACAGCCTTCCCGCTCCCGCTGCTCGGCGAAAGCATCACCGATCCGGCGCCCCGGCAAGAGGCGGCCAAAGGCTTCGTCGATTACCTGCTCAACGAATGGCCCGACTTCGAGAGCATCGATCCGATGGATGCGATGGCGGTCAATGAGGAAGTGACCCTGCTCGATCGCACCTTCCTTTCAACCACTTATGATTCGATGATGCCGATCCATGACTATGGATATTGGCAGGCGGATCAGGATCATGAACCGGCCTATCGCGATCTTGAGCTATGCCTGAAGGCGATCCAGTATCAGCGGGCGCAGCGCGGATTGCCGCAGCGGCCGTGGGTGTTCAAGACCCCGCATCATGTGCTGGGCGGGATCGGCGGGCTGCTCAAGGTCTGGCCGGACGTCAAGCTGATCATGACCCACCGCGATGTCGGCCAGGTGCTCCCCAGCTATTGCAGCATGTGCGCCTCGCTCAGCATCTCGAGCTCGACCAGCTATGCCCGCGAAAATGAAGGCGCGCATTGGACGCGGCGGTTCAAGACCGGGTTGGAACGCTTCATGGCGCTGCGCGAAACGCTGTCGCCGGGCCGGGTCATCGACGTTCAGTATCCCGATACGGTGAATGACACGCTCGGCGTAGCGCGGCGGCTGATGGAGGCGCTGGGCCTTGGTGTTGACAAGGCGGATGAGGCAGCCTTCGCCGTCTGCATCGCTGAAAATGCCCGCGAAAATCGGCCAAAGCACAAATATTCGGCCGAGCAGTTCGGACTGACGCCCAGTGGGATCGCGCGCGATTTTGCCTTCTACCACCAACAATTTCTGCAATCGGGAGAGAACACATGATCCTCAAGGACAAGGTGGTGATCATCACCGGCGCTGGCCCCGGAATGGGGCAGGCGATGTGCCGGGGCGCGGCTGGGGAAGGCGCGAAAGTCGTGGTTTCCGCCCGGTCTGTCGCGGCGATCGAGGCGCTTGTGGCTGAGATCAAGGCCGCTGGCGGCGATGCGATTGCAGTCCCCTGCGATGTCTCGAAAACCGAGGATTGCAACGCTCTGGCCAAGGCGGCGCTTGGCAAATGGGGCCGGATCGATGGCATGGTCCATTCGGCCTATTACCATCCCGATTGGGCGAACCTTGATGTCCATTCGATCGATCAGCTGACCCAGGTGCTCGATGTTGTCGCGGTTGGCGGACTGCGGATGGCGCAGGCGGTGATCCCGGCGATGAAGGCGCAAGGGTCGGGCGCGATCGTCAATATCTCGACGCTTGCCAGCCGCAAACCGATGCCGGGCGAAGGCGGTTATGCCATGGCCAAGGCAGCGGTCAACCAGCTGTCGCGCCAGCTGGCGGTTGAGCTTGCCGGGACCGGAATCAGGGTCAATACCGCGCTGATGGGCTGGATGGATGGCGCGCCGCTGGATGGTTATTTTCAGTCGATGGGCGAAGCCGGCGCGGCGTTCCGCAAGCAGCGCGAGTCCGAAATTCCGGTCGGCCACATCCCGCTCGACAAGGACTGCGCCAAGGCGGTCTATTTCCTGCTTTCCGATTATGCGAGCGAGATCACGGGCGCGGCACTCGATGTGAATGGCGGGGATTGGGTCGCTCCATGAGCGATCCGGCTCAGGCATGGCGCGACTTCTGCGCCAAACTGGCCGAGGCGGGCCAGATCATCCTCGCGCCCGATGTGCCCGATGATCCGCTGATCCGCACTGAGGGCTTCCGCTACCTCTCGCGCCTGACCAAGCTCGCGCTTGAACAATATGTCGAGGCGGCAGATCCCGATTTCCCGTTTTTCTACCAGCTGAGCCACGAAACCGGAAAGATCGGCGCGGATAACCCGGACAATGCGTATTGGAACGCCTCGATCAAAGGCAGCAATGACTACCGGATCACCGGCAGACGCGGCTCGATGTTCTACTTCTCGATCGTGGCCAATGCGATGCGCTACCATATCGATGGCAGCGCGCACGCCACCGGCAGCCTGATCAATGACGAGATCGTCTGGGGACCGGACGGCGAGGTGGAAATCATCGCCTCGTGCAATCCGCAGCCCGGCAACTGGCTCAAGCTGGAACCCGATGCCAGCGTGATTATCATCCGTCAGTCCGCGCTGGACCGCGCGAGCGAACGCGGCGGAGAGTTTCAGATCGAACGGATCGGCGGGCCAGCCGTCCCGGCACCGCTTGACCCTGAAGCGCTGGCAGGGGGGCTTGGCGCGGCCGGCCAGTTTGTGAACGGAGTGGCGGGCACTTTCGCCGATTGGACGCGGCTGTTCCGTCAGCATCCCAACCAGTTCCCGGCGATCGATCAGGCGATGTTCCAAAAGGGCGGCGGGGCCAAGGACATCTATTACGCCCACAGCTATTGGCGGATCGCAGGCGACGAGGCCTGGGTGATCGAAGTGACCCCGCCCGAATGCTATTACTGGAATTTCCAGCTCGATAACTGGTGGATGGAAAGCTTCGATTATCGTTTCCGCAAGATGACGG
>JANOYZ010000036.1:0-5689 GCA_031429135.1 Novosphingobium sp.
GCGCTGAGGACAAGCTTGCCATGTCGGCCATGTACTTCGGCGGCGATTATAGCCGGTGCTGTATCCGGTGATACGCCACTAATGAAACGCGGGCGGGCGCTGGGTTCGGCTGGTGATACCACGGCAGCCGCAGCAGAAATCTCAACCGGAGCGGTATCCTCTGCGGCATCAACTGCAGAAACCGGAAGCATGAGGAGGGCCGCGCACAGAGATGCGGCCCCGATTTGCCTCATCACCATCCGCATTTCTCACCTTTGTTCTGCTTGGTCAGCCAGCTGGTCAGCGGTGCGAAATAACGGACCATCGATTTGCCGCTCATCTCCGCAGAGCCGGTATAGGCAGCCAGTGCCTCGGGCCATGGCTTCGATGCGCCCATGGTCAGCATGGCATTCAGCTTGGCGCCGACTTCCTTGTTGCCATAGAAGCTGCAACGGTGGAGCGGGCCTTTCCAGCCCGCAGTCTTGCAGGCCGCTTCATAGAACTGGAACTGCAAAATCCGCGCGAGGAAATAGCGCGTATAGGGCACCACGGCGGGCACGTGATACTTGGCACCGGCATCAAAGGCATCGGCGGGGCGTTCAGCCGGGGGGACGATACCCTGATAAGCCAAACGCATATCGGTCCACGCCTTGCCATAATCGGCGGGCTTGATCTGGCCGGAAAATATCTGCCAGCGATAGCGGTCGATCATCAGGCCGAACGGCAGAAAGGCTACCTTATCAAGTGCCTGACGCAGCAACAGGCCGGTGTCCTTGTCGGCGCTCGGCACTTTTGAGGCATCGAGCAGGCCGATATCGACGAGATATTGCGGGGTGATCGACAGCGCCATGGTATCGCCGATGGCTTCGTGGAAGCCGTCATTAGCGCCTTCCATGTAGAGGCGGTAGGGCTGCGCATTATAGGCCCGCTGGTAGTAATTGTGGCCAAGTTCGTGGTGAATTGTGATGAAATCGTCAGAGTTCACCTTGGTACACATCTTGATGCGCAGATCGTCCTTGTTGTCGATGTTCCAGGCCGAAGCATGGCAGACCACTTCGCGATCACGCGGCTTGGTGATTTGCGAGCGTTTCCAGAAGCTTTCGGGCAGCGGTTTCAGGCCCAGCGAAGTATAGAAGCCCTCGCCAATCTTCACCATCTTCACCGGGTCATGCCCCTTGGCGGCCAGCAGCTCGCCAATATCAAAACCGAGGTCGCCCGAGCCCTTGGGGGCGACCACATCGTAGATATTGCCCCATTCCTGCGCCCACATATTGCCCAGCAGATCGGCGCGGATCGGCCCCGACTTCGCCTGCACAGCGGTGCCGTATTTCTCGCTGAGCTGCTTGCGGGTAAAGCAATGCAGCTGCTGATACAGCGGCTTGACTTCGCCCCACAGCTTTTCGGTGAGCGCGGTGAAGGCTTCGGGACTCATGTCATAATTTGACCGCCACAAGGCGCCCAGATCAGCAAAGCCCAGTTCGCGGGCACCCTGATTGGACAGATCCACCATGCGGACATAATCAGCCTTCATCGGCTTGCCGACATTATCATTCCACGAAAGCCACATTTCCTTGAGTTCTGCGGGATTGCGGCTGGTGCCCATGGCTTCTTCGATGTCACTGCCGGAAATCGGCTTGCCGTTCAGCGTACCTTGCCCCTTGCCATAGGCACCCTGCAAGCCGGCGGCGAGACTGGCATATTCCTCTGGAGCGCCCGGAGTGGAAGGCACCGGCGAGACAATCGCGGTGCGGAACATGGTGAGCAGGCGCTTCGTTTCGGGGGAAAGCCCGGGGACCTTGGCCATTTCCGCAGCTTTGGTGGCATTGGTCACCTGCAGCTTGGCCATTTCGGCATTGGCCCGCGAATCAACCGCCGCGCTGTCATCATTGATATAGGTCGTATAGACCCAGTCGGCCTGACCCAGTTTTACCGTCTCATCAGCAAAGGCCTTGTCGGCGCTTTTCACCCAGGCATCGACATCAGCGGGGGTAGCTGGCTTGGTCTGGGCAAGCGCCGGAGCGCAGCTGAGCGCAGCGGCAAGTGCCGCCAGCGACACGAATGTCCTCATCGATACATCCTCTAACAATGGTTTCAGCCGAAACGGCATTGCCTCACGCATAAGCGGCGGGGCCACCGGGTCAAGTGCAGATCGGCGAGTGGTCAGTCCGAAAGAAAGGCGGCGATCCCCTCACCCAGTTCGCGGCGGGTGACGCAGCTCATATGCGTACCGGGAATGGCGAGATGAGCGCCCTGCGGCAGGGCATCGGCCAGCGCCGTGGGCGATCCGTTATCGCGGTCTTCGCTGCCGCAGATGACCAGTGTTGGCATGGTCACTGCGCTGAACGATGAAATACCCACCCCTTCAACCGATTGAAGTAGCAAACGCGCAGCCTGCGGATCGATCTTCATCGTCTTCATGAAAGCCTGGGCGAAATAGGCCGGATCATCACGCGGGATGGTGCCGAAACGGTCTATCACATCGAGGAAAAAATCAGAGCGACCGCCCCACTTGACCAGCCCTTCCAGCCCCATGCCGCCGAGCACCAGACGGCGCGGGGAAAGCCCTGCCAGCACACCCTTCAGCGCGGTCCTCGCCCCGAGCGAGAACCCGCCCAGATCATAGTCGGTCAGACCAAGACTGCGCACCAGCGCCGTAAGATCGCTGACCAGCACATCATGCGGATAGTCGGCAGGATCATGCGGCGCAGCGCTGTGCCCATGCGCGCGCAGATCGGGCATGATCACCTCGAACCCGGCATCGGCAAGCCGCTGCGCCGTGCCATATTTGATCCAGTTGACCCCGGCACTGGAGAACAGCCCGTGGAGCAACAGCAAGGGGTGGCCTCCTCCCGTGACAGGCCCCAGCCGGTGCAGCGCCAGCCGCGCGCCGCCAAAGCCGTGGTGAAATTCGGTGACCAATTCGCTCATGCCGCGCTCCGTTAATGCCGGATGCCCATGGCAGGCAAGGCATCGAATGCCACACTCATGCGCGGGCTGGCGCTCTCGAACGGGGCGGTGCCGTGCCAGAAATAGCTGGGGAACAGCACCAGCTGGCCCACCTTTGGCAGCACGGTCCGGCGCGGAGTAAGATCGAGACCCAGCGCCGCATCCGGCACCCCGAAGAGCAAGGAACCGGGCGCGAGATCAGCCGCAGGATCGGGCGCGGCAACTTCTGGTGGCAGTGCGATATAGCAGGCCGAGCTCAGCCAGCCCATGTGGTGGATGTGGGCCGTGTGATAGCCCGCGCTGGCCAGCCGCACCGACCATGATCCGGCAAAGTCGACATCGGTGCTCAGCCGCGACAGGAAGGGATGAGCGAGGTCAGGCGTGAGACCGGCAAGCTGCGACATGATGCGCGACTTGATGCTGGCGGCAAGCTGCTGCACTTGCCGCACCGGGCGGTCGAACAGAATGCCGCTGGTCTGCGTTCCGCTGCGCAGGGACTGATTGGCGGGGTGCGTGGAGGTGATGTGCAGTTTGTGCAATGCGCCAGCGAGCGCGGTGATGAATTCAGGCTCTAGCTCCAGATCGATCGGCATCACCAACCGCTCGTAATCCGCCAGCCATTCTTCACGGGCATCGTCCTTGAGACGCCAGGCGATGCTGAGCCAGGCCCAGCCCGACTGATCGAGTGGCGCCAGACGGCTGGCTTCTAGCGCATGGGCCTCACCGCCCTCCCAGTCGCCCTCGGCCAGCAGCAGCGGCGCGAGATGGGCATGGGTGCCGGGTGCTTCGGGATTGTGCTTGAGCACGGCTTGCAGCGTATCGATCGCTCCGGTCCGGTCCCCCGCCAGCGATTGACCGATGCCGCGCGCCAGCGCCACGGCGGGATCAGCGCCAAAGCGACGATCCCACTCACCACACCATTCGAGCAATTGCTCCGGCTGCTTGTGCTCCTTGGCAGAGGCAATCGCGGCGATCCACAAATTGCGATCATCCCCGCGCTGCGCCAGCGCCTGCCGGAAGCCGTCCAGCGCCTCGCCCGCACGCCCCAGCTGCGGCAAGAGTTGCGCGAGGCTGGCAGAGGCATCGACCAGTTCGGGCTGGGTGGCGATAACCTGGCGGTACGTAGCAACAGCTTCGTCAAAGCGGCCAAGGTCTGCCAGCATATGGGCGCGCAGGTTGCGGGTTACCTCGGGCAGGTCAGCACCGTTACCGATAATCAGCAGCGCCTCATCCTGCTCGCCGGTGGAGCGCAGTGCTTCGGCAAAGTTATGGCGCGCCGCCACATTGCCGGGGTCGATATCGAGCGCCCGGCAATAGGCATCAATCGCCGCCTGATTCGCCCCGCGCCCACGTTCGGCCAGCCCGCGCAGCACCCATTGGCGCGGTTCGGCCTTGGTCAAGCGCTCGGCCCGGTCAAGCGCCTCCAGCGCCGCAGTGAAGGCGTGATTGTCGATATGCGCCGAGGCAAGGTTGAGCCAGAATTCAAGGCCCGCAGAATCGAGCGAGGCCGCCCTTGCATAGGCCTGCGCCGCGCCGCCCGGATTGGCCTCAGCCGAACACAGATTGCCGATGGCGTTCCACACATGCGGGTTCATCGGCGCGGTGTCGGCCATGCTATCAAGCAGTTCCCGCGCCTCGGCCAGCCGCCCCCGCGCAATCAGCACCTGCGAGGCGATGAACATGGCATCGGGATGGGTCGCGCCCGCTGGCGAGATGCTCGCCAGCGCCTGCTCGGCGGCGGCAAGATCACCGGCATTGAACGCGGCAAAAGCTGACTGGACGAGGGCGAGGTCAGCAGGGGATAAGGGAAGGTGTTTCACGGGATCAGGCTGGCCTTGGAAAAGCAAAAGGACACCGCCGGTTTCCCGGCAGCACCCCTTGCCTAGCCCATCACGGGCCGCTTCGCTACGCCCCTCACCCCTTCTTGAGGTGGCGGCGGCCGAGCAGCTCGGCGATCTGCACTGCATTGAGCGCCGCGCCTTTGCGCAGGTTGTCCGAAACGCACCACAGCACCAAGCCGTTATCGACCGTGGGATCTTCGCGCACGCGCGAAACGAATGTGGCATAATCGCCGACGCATTCGACCGGGGTCACGTATCCGCCGTCCTCGCGCTTGTCGACCAGCATGATACCCGGTGCCTCGCGCAGGATGTCCTGCGCCTGCTTGGCCGAAATCTCGTTCTCGAACTCGATGTTGATCGCTTCGGAATGGCCGACAAACACCGGCACACGTACGCAGGTTGCGGTCACCTTGATCTTGGGGTCGAGAATCTTCTTGGTTTCGACCACCATCTTCCATTCTTCCTTGGTGTAGCCATCATCCAGGAAAACATCGATGTGCGGGATCACGTTGAAAGCTATCTGCTTGGTGAACTTCTTCGGCTCGGCGCTGTCACCGACAAAGATGTTGCGGCTCTGCTCGAACAGTTCGTCCATGCCTTCTTTGCCGGCGCCCGAGACCGACTGATAGGTGGAAACCACCACGCGCTTGATCTTCGCAAAATCATGCAGCGGCTTCAGCGTTACCACCATCTGCGCGGTCGAGCAGTTGGGGTTGGCGATGATCATCTTCTTCTTGTAGCCGTCGATCGCCTCGGGGTTCACTTCGGGCACGACCAGCGGCACGTCCGGGTCCATGCGGTAGAGCGACGAGTTGTCGATGACGACGCAACCCGCCGCCGCCGCCTTGGGCGCGTAGATCTTGGTCGGCTCGGAACCGGCGGCGAACAGAGCGATGTCCCATCCGGTGAAGTCGAAATGCTCG
>JANOYZ010000037.1:0-1627 GCA_031429135.1 Novosphingobium sp.
CCTGCATTACGCGCCCCATCATGCCATTTGCGCGGGAATCTCGCTGATTGGCGGCCGTTTGGCCAGTCCCGCAATGCCTGCGTCTCTATACGGGACCGCTTCTGGCGATTTGGTTAAGCCGGCAAGAGAACGAGGTTTTCGACTGATGCAGACGCAAAATCATCAAACAGTGCGCCATATGCCGCAGACCCCGCTGCCCCCTTGCTATCGCCTGCCCCTGCTGGCAAGGCGCGGCACCTTCAAAACATGGTGTTTTCCTCTTTGCAGCGCTTTCAACTCCTGGTCGGATCAGCCTCATTCTGGGAGTCAGCGCGGCGCGATATGGCGGCGGCGCGAGCCCGAGTGCTGGTTCAGGCGATGACGTTTGAAGGCGATGCGGCAGGGCTGGGCGTTGCCCATGCCATCGGGCAGAGCACCGCCACTGATCGCCGCGTGCTGGTCGATGATTACACCCGCCATGTCATCAATGATCGCTTCCTCGCGCTGACACGTGATGCCCAGATCAAGACCGAAGCCGAGGCGACGTGGGCCATGTTCGATGCGCTGGTAGCGGCAGGCGCACAGCTCAGGATCACCAATCCGGTGGGGGCCAATCCGTTTGCCTATGCCAGACGCAATCACAAGAAGCTGCTGGTGATGGACGACGTGGTGTGGCTTGGCGGAATCAACTTCTCCGATCACAATTTCGCCTGGCATGATATGATGCTGCGGATTGATGATCGCGCCATTGCTGACTGGCTGGCGGGAGAATTTGACAGGGATTGGCAGGGCAGGCCGCAAGCAGCCGCTGTGAGTTTCGCCGATATCGAATTGCTCAGCCTGAACGGGTCTGACAATGAAACCGGCTTTGCCCCGCTGATCGCCGCATTTGCCGGAGCGAAGGCATCGATCGAAGTGATCAGCGCCTATCCGACCTTTCCCTTCGTTTCCGCCATGGCCGAGGCGGCAGCGCGCGGTGTGCCCGTCACGCTCTATACGCCGAGGCCGAATAACAAGCCGGTGATCCGCGATTACTTGCTGGGCATGGCGCGGGCATCAGGGCTGTCGATCCGTCTGCTGCCCGAGATGACTCATGTAAAAGCGGCGCTGATCGATGGAGAAGCCCTGGTGGTGGGCTCCAGCAATTTTGATTTCGTCAGTCACCGCGCCAATGCCGAATATGTCGCAACCATCAGCGATGCGGCGCTGATCGTTGATTGCGAAGAACGGTTGTTCGCCCCGGCGCGCGCTGCTTCGCGTGAGACAGAACCTGACGATCATTCGGTCTGGCGCGGCTTCTGGGCCAAGCTGGGCCTGCGCGCCGCTGATGTGCTGATCGCGGGATTGGGCCAGCCAAAGCGGATTGCGGAATGGCGGCGGCCCTGAGGCTACCCTAACCGTGCGCGCCAAATTCGTTGGCGATGGCGGTGGTGATCCGCAGGCTCAGTTTCCAGGCGCGTTCGATCGGATCGATGAAGTCGCGGTGGATGGCCTCGTATCCGCTGGCACCGCTGTCCGGGTAATCACTTGGTTCGGTGACGGTAAAATCGCTGATGCCGGGGAAGCTGGTCGGGAAGGCGCGGCGCAACTGGGCCAGTGCTTCCTCAATGCGCAGGGTGAAAACCATCTCCCACACGTCTTCGCGGGC
>JANOYZ010000038.1:0-5062 GCA_031429135.1 Novosphingobium sp.
GTCGCCAACGCTGATGCCATCACGATCGCGATGGTCACGTGCAGCAGCAGGGGCAGCCGCCGACACAACCATCACGCCAGCCGCGACAGTCAGGGCAAGAGTTTTGGTAAAGGTCTTCATGGCTTGTATCCTCAATTCCGCCGGACCCGATGCCCGGCTTGATTGAGGGTCTAGTTCAACAACCGTGAGACGAGGCTGAACCTGACTGACAGTTATTATTCATATTAATGGTCGGTAATATGAACATCATTTCCTACTTTTCATTAACCCTATCCCGCTATCAACAAGCCATGAACGCAGTGCTTGTCTATCTCATCCCCATCACCATCATCGGTGCGATTACTGTGTTGGAAAGACGGCAGAACCCGGTGCCGACTGACTGGCTCCGCAATTTGCAGGCCTGGGCGCTGGACATCGGCATGGTTATTCTGATGATGCCCTATCTGTATGGCTGGGCGGGCACCGCGCTGCTAGACGGCGCGCAACTGCCTTTCTGGGCAGGATTTGTCATATTTCTGCTGATTCGTGACGGGGCAGAATTTGCCTTCCACCTGGCCCAGCACAATGTGCCCTTCCTGTGGAAGATGCATTCACTCCACCATTCTGATCCTGAAATGACCGCGCTCACCACCAATCGGCATTTCTGGGGTGATCGGGCAATCAAGACTCTGACCGTATGGTCTTTAGCCGCAACAGTCATCAGCCCGACAGGCGCGATGCTGTCAGCCTATGCGGCCATCTCGTTCTACAATTATTTCATCCACGCCAATCTGAAGGTGAATTTCGGCAGGCTTTGCTGGCTGCTCAATTGCCCGGCCTATCACCGCCGCCACCATTCGCGGTTGCCCGAGCATTACAACAGCAATTACGCCGCGATGTTCCCGATCTTCGATGTGATCTGCGGCACCTACCGCAAGCCTGACGGCTGGCCGCCGACCGGGCTGGAATTCGCGCCGACGCGGTTTGGTGAACTGGTGGCATGGCCGTTTATCCAGCCTGATGAGGCCGGGCAAGTGACTGAAACTGCGCCCGCCTGAACGCCTATCTGGCTTCCAGCCCGCTCCATGTGGCAAGGAAACTCAGAATATCGGCGCTTTCCTCGATCGCCTTGTCAGTCGGCTTGCCTGATCCGTGACCTGCGCGCGTCTCGATCCGGATCAGATGCGGCTTGCGACCGGAATCAGCCGCCTGCAACTCGGCGATATATTTGAAGCTGTGCCCTGGTACCACCCGGTCATCGGTATCGGCGGTTGTCACCAGTACCGGCGGATAGCCCGTGCCTCTGCGGATATTGTGATAGGGTGAATAGGCGCGCAGCACCTTGAAATCAGCCTCGCGGTCTGGGTAGCCGTAATCATCGACCCAATAGCGCCCGGCGGTGAAGCGATCGAACCGCAGCATATCCATCACGCCCACCTGCGGCACGGCGGCGGCAAACAGATCGGGCCGCTGATTGACCACTGCCCCCACCAGCAGCCCGCCGTTCGAGCCGCCCTGAATGGTCAGGCCGTTCTTCGGCGCGATCCCTTGCGCGATCAGATACTCACCTGCCGCAATAAAATCATCGAAGACGTTCTGCTTGTTGTTCAGACGGCCGGCATCGTGCCAGTCCTTGCCATATTCGCCGCCGCCCCGCAGGTTGGCCAGCGCAAAGGCTCCGCCCGCTTCCAGCCATGCCATGCGCGATGCAGCAAAGCTTGGCGTCAGCGAAACGTCAAACCCGCCATAGCCATAAAGCAGCGTGGGGACGGACCGGCCAGCTGCGGCGATGGCCTTCTTGCGAACGATGAACAAAGGTATCCGAGCGCCATCCTTCGAGGCAAAAAAGCGTTGCTCAATCAGAAAATCATCGGGCGAAAATGTCAGCTTAGGCTGCGCAAAAATCGTGCTTTCCCCGGTCTTCAAGTCATAGCGAAAGACCGTAGCGGGGCGGTTGAAACTGGTGAACGAATAGAATGTCTCAGGATCGCCGGGCTTGCCGCCAAAACCGCTTGCCGTGCCAATGTCGCTGAGGCTGATGGCCCGCGCTGGCTTGCCCGCCAGATCATAGACCACGGCGCGTGAACTGGCATCCTTCAGATAGCTGAGGATCAATTTGTTGCCGATAATGTTGGCCTGCTCTAGCTTCTCTTCGCTCTGCCCGATCAGCTCCTGCCATTGCGCATCCTTGCGTGCGAGGTCGATCTCGACAAGGCGATAACGCGGCGCATCCTTGTTGGTGACGAACCACATGCGCGTACCCATGCTGTCCACCAGCTGCCAATCATTCGCGAAACCGGTGACGAGAGGCCGCGCTTTCCACCCGCCAGGATTGTTCCCGGTCTTCAGTTTGCCAAGCGTGATGACATGCACTTCCAGCCGTGCATCGGTGCCGGTGGAGCTGGTGATCACCGCAAACCGGCCGTCCGAGGTTACTTGCACCGCATGGCCGGCATCAGACCTCGCCGGAGTCGCATAGACCAGTTCATCGGCATCCTGACTGGTGCCGATGCGATGGAAATAGACCGCCTGATTATAGGTCCGCGCCTGAAAGGCTTGGCCATCGGCCGGCTTGGGAAAACGCGAATAGAGAAAGCCTGCGTTACCCACCCAGGCAAGCGCGGTATATTTTGCCCAGCGCACTTCGTCCGCCATTACCAGGCCGGTCTTAACATCAACCAGCTTGAGAATGCGCCAGTCTGTGCCGCCGTCCTGCACCGAATAGAGCAGAAAGCGCCCATCATCCGAAGGCCGCCAGCTATCCAGCGCGGTGGCCCCGTCCTTGGCCCAGGTGTTGGGATCGATCAGCAGGCGCGGTGTGCCTTCCAGCCCATCGCGGACGAACAGCTGCGACTGGTTCTGCAGGCCCGAATTGCGGGTGTAGAAATAGCGTTTTCCAGCCTTCTTCGGCAGGCCGAAGCGCTCGTAATCCATCAGCTCGCTGATGCGTTTCTTGAACCACGCGCGCTGCGGGATCTGCGCCAGATAGGCCGTGGTCACCGTATTCTGGCGAGAAACCCAATCGGCCACTTCCTTGTCCTTGCGGACATCGTTTTCGAGCCAGCGATAGGGATCGGCGATGGCTTCACCAAATTGGGTTTCGACCACATCGCCCTTGCGACTATGCGGATATACGTGGAAGCGCCCGTTGGCGTCAAAACCGGATTCTGTTGGCATACAGGCTATGTCGCAATTCGGTTGGATGACAGCAAGCCCGGGCTTCGGGCTAGATTTGGCGCTGCCGCCTGCGGCCTCGGCCAGTGCTGCTGTGGGTGCGCAAAGCATGGCTACAGCAATGAGCGGACGGAACAGAAATGCCATGCAACTCTCCAAACGCAAAAGGCGGTCGCAGATCGTAACATCTGCAACCGCCTCTGCAATAGTCTTGAGCAACCCAATGATCGACCAAGGTCGATCAGGATAGCTTATTCGCCGTCAAAATCTTCGTCGCTCATCACCGGACCCGAATCCTGGCCCTTGGCCGAGGTGTCGCGGTCAACCAGTTCGATCACGCCCATCGGGGCAGCGTCCGAAGCGCGGTAGCCGGCCTTGATGACGCGGGTGTAACCGCCGCTGCGATCAGCATAACGCGCGCCCAGCACATCAAACAGCTTCACCAGCTGCGCATCGTCAAGCAGACGGGCGTGGGCAAGGCGGCGGTTTGACAGGCCGCCATGCTTGGCCAGCGTGATCAGTTTTTCAACATAGGGGCGCAGTTCGCGTGCCTTGGGCAGCGTGGTGGTGATCTGCTCATGCTTGATGAGGGCTGCCGCCATGTTGCGGAACAGCGCCTTACGGTGAGCCGAGGTGCGCTGCAGCTTACGTCCGCCAATTTTATGACGCATGTGTCTTTCCTTCGTTCGTTAGGGGCCCGTATCAGGTAGCCCGTAGCCGGCAGCTGTGCGGTTGCTGCCATAACCCGTTCGCGCGGGACGCCGGCCAGACCGGCGTCCCTGCAAGCCCATCAGCCGAGCAATTCCTGCTCGAGCTTCTTGGCCATTTCCTCGATATTTTCCGGCGGCCAGCCGGGGATGTCCATGCCAAGACGCAGGCCCATCGAGCTCAGGACTTCCTTGATCTCGTTGAGGCTCTTGCGGCCGAAGTTCGGCGTACGGAGCATCTCGGCTTCGGTCTTCTGGACCAGATCACCGATGTAGATGATGTTGTCGTTCTTGAGGCAGTTGGCCGAACGCACCGACAGTTCCAACTCGTCAACCTTCTTGAGCAGGTAACGGTTGAGCTGATTGGTGTCGCCTTCGTCGCTCTGCGTGGCAGCCATGCCGATCATCGGCGAAGTGCCAACCGGAGCAATGTCCTCGAAGTGGACGAACAGCGCCAGCTGATCCTGCAGGATGCGCGCGGCATAGGCCACAGCGTCTTCAGGGGTGACTGTGCCATCGGTTTCGACCGTGAGGTTGAGCTTGTCGAAATCGAGCTCCTGCCCGATGCGGGCATTGTCGATCTTGTAGCTGACCTGACGGACCGGCGAATAGAGCGAATCAATCGGGATCAGCCCGATTGGCGCGTCAATCGGGCGGTTGGCCACAGCCGGGACATAGCCCTTGCCGGTGTCAGCAGTCAGCTCCATGTTGAGCGTCGCGCCTTCATCGAGATGGCAAATCACCAGATCCTTGTTCATCACTTCGATATCGCCGGTGACGGCAATGTCGCCAGCCTTGACTTCGCAAGGACCGGTTACCGAAAGCTGGAGGCGCTTGGGGCCTTCGCCCTGCATCCGCAGCCCGATCTGCTTCACGTTGAGCACGATATCGGTGACATCTTCGCGAACGCCGGCAAGCGACGAGAACTCATGCAGCACGTTCTCGATCTTGATCGAGGTGATCGCCGCACCCTGAAGCGACGAGAGCAGCACCCGGCGCAGCGCATTGCCAAGAGTCAGACCGAAACCACGCTCAAGCGGCTCAGCGACAAATGTAGCGCGGCGCTTGGGGTCGTTCCCGGGCTTGACCTCGAGGTTGTTGGGCTTTTTCAATTCCTGCCAGTTCTTGATATTGACAGACATGGACTTCCCCTATGGGTTTGTTCTGGCGAAACGATCGCGGTGCCGCACCGTCCGTGATCG
>JANOYZ010000039.1:0-14226 GCA_031429135.1 Novosphingobium sp.
CTCCATGGGGTCGGTGTGTCGGTGGTCAACGCGCTGTCGGAATGGCTGGAGCTGACGATCTGGCGCGACGAGGAAGAGCACTGGATGCGCTTTGAACATGGCGATGCCGTGTCGCCGCTGGTCGTCAAAGGCCCCGCCCCGGCTGATGGCAAGGGCGGCACCAAGAAGGGCACCCGCGTCACCTTCTTCGCCTCGACCGACACCTTCAAGAATGTCCTCGAATTCGATTTCGAAAAGCTTGAGCACCGCTACCGCGAGCTCGCCTTCCTTAATTCTGGTGTCCACATCCTGCTGCGCGACAAGCGCCATGAAGAGGTCAAGGAACATGACCTCTATTACGAAGGCGGGATTGGCGCTTTCGTGGCCTATCTGGATCGCAACAAGATTCCGCTGCTGCCCAATCCGATCACGATTTCATCCGAGCGTGACGGCATCGGCATCGAAGTCGCGCTCGAGTGGAACGATTCGTATTACGAAAACGTCCTGTGTTTCACCAACAACATCCCGCAGCGCGATGGCGGCACGCACCTGGCCGCCTTCCGCGCCGCGCTGACCCGTACGCTCAACAATTATGCGGAAAAGTCGGGACTGCTGAAGAAGGAGAAGGTCAGCCTTACCGGTGATGACATGCGCGAAGGGCTGACCGCGATTGTTTCGGTCAAGCTGCCTGATCCCAAGTTCTCCAGCCAGACCAAGGACAAGCTGGTGTCCTCCGAAGTGCGCCAGCCGCTCGAAAGCCTGATGGCTGACCGGATGAGCGAATGGCTGGAAGAAAATCCCGCCTTTGCCAAACAGGTGGTTGGCAAGATCATCGATGCCGCCGCCGCCCGCGAAGCGGCCAAGCGCGCCCGCGAACTTACCCGCCGCAAGGGCGCGATGGACATTGCCTCGCTCCCCGGCAAGCTCGCCGATTGCCAGGAGCGCGATCCATCGAAGTGCGAACTGTTCCTTGTCGAGGGCGATTCGGCTGGCGGCAGCGCCAAGCAGGGGCGCGACCGGCACTATCAGGCAATTCTGCCGCTCAAAGGCAAGATTCTCAATGTCGAGCGCGCGCGCTTTGACCGGATCATTTCATCGAAGGAAGTCGGCACGCTGATCCAGGCAATGGGTACCGGCATCCGCGATGAATTCAACATCGAGAAGCTGCGCTATCACAAGGTTGTGATCATGACCGACGCCGACGTTGATGGCGCGCATATCCGCACCCTGCTGCTCACTTTCTTTCACCGCCAGATGCCCGAAATCATCCGCAAGGGGCATCTGTTCATCGCCCAGCCGCCGCTGTTCAAGGTCGCCAAAGGCCGCAGCGAAGTTTATCTCAAAGATGCTGGCGCACTTGATCGCTATCTGGTCGAGGCCGGGCTGGCTGGTCGTGTGCTCGAAACCGGTGGCGGTGCGCGTGCTGGCGCGGAACTGCAATCGCTGGTCGAACATGCCATGCGCATGCGCAGCCTGATGGGCTTTGTGCCCAAACGCTATGATCCGGCAATTATCGAGGCTCTGGCAATGGCCGGTGTGCTAAATCCCGATCTGGATCGCGGCACCCGCGAAACCTCTCTGGCCCGCGCCGCCGCCTGGCTCGATGCCGGTGACCCTGAGGCCAAGTGGACCGCCTCGATTACGGACAATGGCAATGTCACCGTCCAGCGCCTGTGGCGCGGGGTGAAGGATCACCATGACGTTGAGGCGGCTTTCCTGATCAGCGCCGAAGCGCGCAAACTTGCGCGGCTGGCTGGGGAGCAGGCCGATGTCTATGCCACCACTGCCCGGCTGGTGAAGGCCGGCGCTGCGGTTGAGGAAGTGGCTGAAACCGAAGCCGATGAAGCCGACGAGGCTGAGGTCGAAGTCATCGCCACCCGCCCCAAGGCAAATGATGGCGCGATAACGCGGCCGTCCGAGCTGCTTGACGCCATTCTCTCGGCGGGCCGCAAGGGCCTATCCATCGCCCGCTATAAAGGTCTGGGCGAGATGAATGCCGAGCAACTCTGGGAAACCACGCTCGATCCGGAAAACCGCGCTCTGCTGCAAGTCAAGGTCGAAGACGCCGATGTCACCGATGAGATATTTACCCGTCTGATGGGCGACATTGTCGAACCACGCCGCGATTTTATCCAGGAAAACGCGCTCAACGTGGCTAATCTGGACGTTTGACTGCTGGCTGTCATAGTCCGGCAACAGATTTGCCGAATTGAGAGTCGCGATGGGCACCATGATCAGATTATTTCGTATCGTAGCAGCCTGTGTGCTGCCGGGTGCTATCGCGGCCTGCGCCACCACCGCTGGCCCGCAAAGCAGCGTCGCCCCTGTCACCATCGGTATCGCAGCGCTGAACGATTTTCATGGCGCGCTGGAGCCGCCGAAACAGTCGGTGGTTTTTCCTGACGGCAAGGGCGACTATTACAACGTACCCGCTGGCGGCGCGGCATGGCTGGCGAGCACGCTGGATGCGGTTCGCGCCAAGTATCCCAATCACATCACCGTCTCGGCGGGTGACATGATCGGTTCGACGCCGATTACCTCGGCACTGTTCCTCGATGAGCCGACCGTCGAGGTGATGAACCGTATCGGCATGGACTTCAACGCAGTGGGCAATCACGAGTTAGACCTCGGCATTGATGAATTGCGGCGCAAGCAGGTGGGTGGCTGCGCGCAATTTACTGCGCGCAAGCCCTGCCAGATCGAGAAATTTCGCGGCGCGCAGTTCGGCTATCTTGCTGCCAATACCCTGACTCAGGATGGCAAGACGCTGTTTCCCGGCACCGCGCTGCGCAGCTTCGGCAAAGGCCGACGCAAGGTGACTGTTGGTCTGATCGGTATGACGCTGAAGGGCACCGACCTGCTGATCCCCCCCGAAGTGCAGAAACTGGTGCGCTTCAGCGATGAGGCAGACACTGCCAATGCGCTGGTGGACAAGCTCAAGGCCCAGGGCGCCGATGCTATTGTCCTGATAATCCATCAGGGCGGGCGCACCAGCGAACCGGGACCGGATTCGTGCCAAGGGCTGAGCGGCGATGTGCGCCCCATTCTGGACCGGCTCGATACGCGCATCGACGTGATCGTATCTGGCCACACGCATTGGGACTATGTCTGCGAATACGGCACCTACAACCCGGCCAAGCCCTTTCTGATGACCAGCGCCGGGCTGTGGGGCAAGCTGGTAACCGACATCACGCTGGAGATCGATCCGGTGGCGCACAAGGTGCTCGCGCGCCGGGCGAAGAATGTCGTCGTTCAGTCGCCAGCTTACCGCGCATCAACCGCACGCATCGAGAACACGTCGCTCCATCCGCAATACCCTCCGCGCGCCGATATTGCCGCCTATGTCGCGCGCTACGGCGCAGCAGCAGCCGACTATTCAAAGCGCCCGGCAGGCCGGATCGCCGCGACGGTGGACAAGCTGGAAGGTCCCTTGAGCAATACCGGCGGGCCGCTCGGCGGGCTGATCGCCGATTCCCAGCTGGCCGCAACTGCCGGAGCTGGGGCGCAAGTTGCCTTCATGAACCCCTTCGGTATCCGCCGCTCGTTGAATGCCGCCAGCGACGGCAGCGTTAGCTTTGGCGATCTCTATGCCGTCCAGCCGTTCAACAATGAACTGGTGACGATCAGCCTGACCGGGGCGGAGATCAAGGCGGTGCTGGAACAGGGGCTGGATACCGATGGTCCCCAACAGCTGCTCAGCCCATCTGCGGGATTTCACTATGTCTATGATCGCAGCCGCCCTGTTGGTGAGCGCATTGCCGCAATTACCCTGAACGGCACGGGCATCGACCCGGTGAAAAACTATCGCGTCACCGTCAGCCTGTTCCTCGCCAATGGCGGCGATACCTATACTGCGCTCCTTGCAGGCCGGGATCGGGTGATGGGCATGCTCGATGTCGCTGCACTGGAGGCCTGGTTACAGGCAATTCCGCCGCGCGCCGCGCCTGCCGAAGCGCGTATTCTGGATCTGCACCCCGAGCTCAATCCCAATAAGCTGCGGTCACCGCCGGGTCAGAAATATCGCTAACCGAACAACCATTTGCCCAGCATTCGCTCAAACGGGAAGGTGAAGAATCCGGCGATCAACAGCGC
This sequence comes from Novosphingobium sp., assembly GCA_031429135.1. GTDB lineage: Bacteria > Pseudomonadota > Alphaproteobacteria > Sphingomonadales > Sphingomonadaceae > Novosphingobium. The sequence continues at coordinate 4,072 of JANOYZ010000039.1, forward strand.
ACCAATCAGCATGCCCCGCACTGAACGGCGATGGCGGGCATGATTGTGCGCACGCGCCGACAGCACGATGATTGGCAGCTGGATCAATGTCCAGACTGACAGGATATGGATAATGCTGAAACGGCCATGATTGATGAGCCTCATGTCGAAAGTGATGATTGCAGCCAGAGCCATAGCTGTAACCCAGACATAGCCGAGCTTGCGGTGGCGGGCATCACCGCGCCGGTTCCACATCATCACCGGGCTGAGCGCCAATGCCGTGCCAATCGCCGTGAGGTGTGCCCAAACCTGCCAGGGTATTTCGGCCCAATCGGGCCGCCCGCGCGCGATAGCCGCAAGCATGGCCACCAGCAGCACAATCGCGCCCCAACCCAGAAACTTTTCGAGACGATCAGGTGCCAGACTGGCGGGCAGCTTTATGGTTTCGGTTGCAAGGGTTGCCATTTTAATCAGCCTTTATTGCGCGGTGGCAGAGGAAAGAAGCCCGAAGTGCGGGCGACATAGTCGGCATAGCCTGGGCGGCTCTGCGCCAGTCCTTTTTCCAGCAGCGGCTTGCCCGACCAGCGGGTGAGGGTGAAGGTCAGGAACAGCGGCCCCGGCAAGCTGGCTAGTGCGATCAGCCAGCTGGTATCAGCAGCGGCCAGCCAGATGCCCCACCACACGCAGGCATCGCCAAAGTAATTGGGATGGCGGGTATAGCGCCACAGGCCAGTATCGAGCACCCGCCCCCGGCTTGCCGGATCAGCACGGAACCGGGCGAGCTGCCAGTCGCCTACTGTTTCAAAGATCATGCCGATCAACCAGACAACGCTCCCGGCAATGGCGAGAGTGCCAAGGCCTGCACCCGCTCCGCTCGCCAGCACACCCAGTTGCGCGGGCAGGCAGGTAATATAGAGCAGCACGGCTTGCGGCGCGAAGACACGCAACAGCGCCCCGCGGCCATAGCGCCCGGTGCGGCGCGCCTTGGCAAGGATGCGGGCATAACGCGGGTCTTCACCGCTGCGCCACCAACGCATAAAGAGATGCAGGCCCAGACGCGTCCCCCAGATCATCGTCATCGCGGTGATCATTGCAGCACGCGTTCCGGGCGCTGTCACTTGCAGAAAGCTCGCCAGCGCGAGCAGCGCCATGCCCGCTCCCCAGACCGCATCGATGAAGGAAACATCGTTGATCCGCACCGCACAGGCGCACAGCGCCAGCATAAGGACCGATATCACGGCGGCATTTGCGGTTAGGGCTTCAAGCATGGTTATCATGGTTCATCATAGCCAGCTTGGGGTGGCCGGGCATCACCGTTTCAAAGAACCCGGCGATCCGCTGCATGTCCTTGCTGTAATCGCCGGTCAACATCATCGCCGGCCCAAATCCGCCCGCCAGCCGCACATTATCGACCCATGCCGGGACGATAGGAACACCAGCCCCCATGGCGATATGGTAAAAGCCCGAGCGCCAGCGGCCCGAGGATGAGCGCGAACCTTCGGGGGCCACCACCAGCATGAAATCATCATGGGCAGCGAACTGCGCGATCATTTGCTCGACATAATTATGACTTTTTGATCGCACCACCGGAACCCCGCCCATCTCGAACATGAAGCGCCGAAGCGGCCAGCGGAACAGGCTATCCTTGCCCATGAAGCGCGGACGGATGCCAAGCTGATGGGTCACCCCAAGGAAGAAGACAAAGTCCCAGTTCGAGGTATGCGGCGCACCGACGATGATGCAGCGCGGGCCTGCCGGGGCCAGTCCGTGAATGGTCCAGCCCTTGCGGCGATAGAGCCACAGCATGGCCCGCAAGACTATCCGCGAGAGGGGTGAATGGGTTTTTTCTCTGGCCATGGCAGATCAGAACCCCGCGCCATCAGGCCATGCGGGTGCGGCAAGTCCCATGACCTTGAATAATGCGCCCATCTGCCCCTCACCGATCAGGCGCTCTTTGGCGGCATGGATCGCGACGGCATGTTCCGGCGCAAAGGCGGCCAGCGCATCGGCACGGGCTTCGATGCCCAGTGCCCGCAGCCAGCGCCCCTGCGTGATCGTTCCCAGCCAGCGGCTGCCGCGTGACTGGGCGATGGGTGCGAGAGTGGCGAAATCGACATGCGCGGTGAGGTCAGCCTCACCAGGCGTGCTGAAAGGATCGACCTTGCGATGCGCGCGCACCGCCTGAAGCGTCGAACCATCGCGGATCACATCATGGCCATAGTCAATGAAAAGCGCCGCGCCGCCCTGCTCGACCAGTCGGCCTGCCACCTCATAAACCGTTGCGGCGGCACCTGGACAAACCTCGAGGATAGTCCCCGGCGGAGCCTGTTTGCGCGCATCGGGCACCGCACCGTCCATCGGCATGTGCCCGGCAACCGGCAGAAACCGGCCTTGCTGAAAATCGATCATCCGCTCGCGCCAGCCATCCTCCGTCATCACCAGCTGGCGCACCGGCAAGGCATCGAGGAATTCATTGGCGATCAGCAGTACCGGGCCATATTGCGGGATGGTCGACAGATCATTGTGCCAGAACGCCTGGGGTGCGTTGGCGAGCTGGATGTCTTTCAGCGCAGTCGATGTCTCGACGAAATGCACACGTGGCTCAAGCCCATAACGCTTGGCTGCCGCCAGCGCATCACGGGCCAGTGTGCCTCTGCCGGGGCCAAGCTCGACATAATGGATCAGCTCCTCACGGCCGGCACGGATCCAGATATCAGCGAGCCACAGTCCTATCAGCTCACCGAACATCTGGCTGATTTCGGGCGCGGTGATGAAGTCACCGTCCTCGCCCAGCGGATCCTTGCTGGTGTAATAACGGGCGTTGGCCTCACCCATATAGTGCATCACGCTGATCGGGCCGCTGTGTCCGATCAGCCGCTGGAAAATCGCCGAGAGCGGATCGTCCGGGCTCATCAGTCCGCAGCAGCAGGAGCTGGCACACCTTGTCCCAGCGGCGGACGCATCAGGGCACGAACCAGCACAAACAGGCCCAGCGCGATCAGCGGCAGGGTGAGCCACTGGCCCATCGACAAGCCGCTGCGCATGGCAAATTCCAGAAGCTGTTCATCGGGTTCGCGGTAGAATTCAACCACGAAGCGCCCTGCGGCAATCCCTGCGACGAACGTGCCGGTCAGCAGACCGGGACGATATCGGGCGCGGGTCTTCCAGAACAGCAGCAGCATGATGATGATCATCAGCAGACCTTCGAGTGCGGCCTCGTAAAGCTGGCTGGGATGGCGCGCGAGGGCGTCTTGCGCATCAGGGAAAACCATCGCCCATGGCACGTCCGGACCTGCCGGGCGGCCCCACAGCTCGCCATTGACGAAGTTGGCGAGCCGGCCAAAAAACATGCCGAACGGCACGGCGACCGAAACATAGTCGGTCACCCGCAGGAAGTTGAGCCTGGCGCGCCAGGAGACCCACAGCATTGCCAGAGTGACGCCGATCAGCCCGCCGTGGAAGCTCATTCCGCCTTCCCACAGCTTGAGCAGTTCCAGTGGCTCAAGCCACAATTGCGGGGCGTAGAAAGTGGCATAGCCCAGCCGCCCGCCAAAGATGACGCCGAGCGTGCAATAGAAGAACAGGTCATCGGCATGGCGCTGCGCCATCGGTGCGCCGGGCAGTTTGAGCGTTTTTGAGACATGCCAATAGGCGAGCAATATACCCGCCAGATAGGCCAGACTGTACCAGCGCAAAGTGAAAAATCCGAGGTCAATCCCGGAGGTGAGATTGAGGTCCAGCCAGTTGATCGGCGGATGCGCAGCGACGGCGGCGAGCGATAGTGACAGCAACGGGCTAACCCCCTAGAACCAGATGTGAACCTGCTTCTGGCACAGCCGGGCCAAGGATGGAACCGGCTGTGGACAAGGGGCGGATGGGATAGGGATCAAATACCGGGTATGCCGAGCCAGCTCGACCTTACGCTTAAAGCAGTGATGGATGCCTTGACCGCGCCCGGTGCTCCGCTGGAAACCGCTACAATCCAGCGGTTCGGCCATGATCTGCCGATCTTGCGCAACGCTCCTGCGCACCTGCCCGCTTTTTTCGCGCATTATTGCCAGGAACACGCCGGAAAATGCTTTCTGGTCGAGGGCGATCTGCGACTGACCTTTGGTGAAGCCCATGCACTGGCGCATGAGGCGGCGCTGGGGCTGGCCCTGCGCCATGGAGTGAAACGCGGCGAGCGGATCGGTATTGCCGCGCGCAATTCGGCCAACTGGATTATCGCCTATATGGGCGTGCTGATGGCAGGCGGTTGTGCCACTTTGCTCAACGGCTGGTGGACCGGTGAGGAAATGGCCGATGCTATTGCCCTGGCCGATTGCCGCCTGATCCTTGCCGATCCGCAGCGCGCCGCGCGGATCGATGGGGCAGGTCATGGCGGGAAGGTTCTGATCTTTGATCACGGGCTGCCGCGTGAGGGGCTGGCCACGCTGCTTGGTGCTGGCGAAGGCGAGCTGCCTGACCTCACCCCTGATGATCTCGCCACGATCCTGTTCACCTCGGGCTCTACCGGCCAGTCCAAGGGCGCGGTTTCTGACCATCGCGGGGTGATCCACGGTACGCTGAGCTATGCCGCCCAAAGCCTGATGATCCTGATGTACCTCAGCGGTCAGGGCAAGGCACCGACGACTCAGCCCTGCGCTCTGGTTGCAGTGCCGTTGTTTCACGTCACCGGCGAGATTCCGGTCATGCTGCAAAGCTTTGTGCTGGGGCGCAAGCTGGTGCTGATGCCCAGATGGGACGCGGCCGAGGCCATGCGGCTGATCGAGACCGAACAGGTCAGCTATTTTATCGGTGTGCCGCTGATGAGCTATGAGATTGCCAGCCACCCGCAGCGCAAAAACCATGATCTGTCCAGCTGTATGCACTTCGCCGCCGGGGGTGCGCCGCGCCCGGTCGAGCATGTCGAAGCCATCCGCGATGCCTTGCCGCACGCCTTCCCGCTGCTCGGCTACGGCCTTACCGAAACCAATGCAGTTGGCTGCGGCAACTTTAACGAAAATTACGTCGCCAAGCCCCGCTCGACTGGCCCGGCCAGCCGCCCACTGGTCGAACTGGCGATCCTCGATGATGCCGGTGAGACTCTGGCGCAAGGCACGACCGGTGAAGTGGCAATCCGCTCGATTGCCAATTTCCTCGGCTACTGGCGCAACCCCGAGGCTACCGCCGCTGCCGTGACTGAGGACGGGTTTTTCCGCAGCGGCGACCTCGGTTACCTTGATGAGGATGGCTATCTGTTCATCGTTGATCGCAAGAAGGACATCATCATTCGCGGCGGGGAAAACATCGCCGCGAGCGAGGTCGAGGCCGCGATCTATGCCCATCCGGCGGTGGCCGAGGCCAGCGTCTTTGGCCTTCCCGATGACCGCATGGGCGAAGTGCCGGTGGCGGTCTACGTTGTGGTGGAGGGGTTGCAGCTTTCGGACGATGCCTTGCGCGCGCACCTTGAAAAGCACATCGCCCCGTTCAAGATACCGGTGCGCTTCTGGCAGGAAACTGCTAACCTGCCCCGGCTGGGTACCGAAAAGGTCGACAAGCGGGCCCTGAAGGCGCGCTTTGCGGCTGGGTGGAGCGCTCAGGGTTCTTCATAGCAACAGGCAGGCCGCCAGCTTGACATTCCAACGCATCGCCAACCAGCGCGAGATCATCGAACGGCGCAGCATTGCCGCCGCCATCAGCGATCTTGTCGCCGATCTGGGCGCTGAAAAAGCGCGGCCCAAAGTCGTCGAACTGCTGCGCAGCGCGCTGACCAATGGCCGTGAGGAAATCGCGCGCCGCCTCGCTGAAAAGGCTTCCGCCGGGCATGATTGCGCCGCCGCCCAAGCCTTCCTCGTCGATCAGCTGGTCCGGTTGATCCACGATCACGTGGTCATGGATGTCTATCGTGCCAGCAACCGCACCACCGGTGAGCGCATCTCAATTCTCGCCGTCGGTGGCTATGGCCGGGGCGAAATGGCACCGCATTCGGACGTCGATATCGGCTTCCTCACGCCCGGCAAGCAAACCGCATGGTGCGAGCAGGTGATCGAGGCGATGCTCTATTTCCTGTGGGATCTGGGGCTCAAGGTCGGCCATTCGAGCCGCAGCCTTGATGATATGGTGCGCATGGCCAAAAGCGACCTGACGATCCGCACGGCGCTGCTCGAAGGCCGCTATGTCTGGGGCGATCAGGATCTGTTTGATGAGGCCGAACGGCGCTTCTGGAAAGAGGTAGTGTCCGGCACCGAGCGGCAATATGTTTCCGAGAAACTGGCCGAACGCAACGACCGGCACAAACGGCTGGGGGACAGCCGCTATGTCGTCGAACCCAATGTAAAAGAAGGCAAAGGCGGCCTGCGTGATCTGCACACGCTGTACTGGATCGGCAAATATATCCACAAGGTACACGATGTCTCCGAGCTGGTCGGGGTCGGTCTGCTCAGCCCTGATGAATACCGCGCCTTCCGCCGGGCCGAGAATTTCTTCTGGGCGGTGCGCTGCCACCTCCACACCATTACTGGCCGCACCGAGGACCGCTTAACCTTTGATTTGCAACGCGAAGTTGCCGCACGAATGCAGTTCTCTGACCGGCCGGGCAAAAGCGCGGTCGAGCGGTTCATGCAGTATTTCTTCCTCCAGGCGAAACGCGTTGGCGCACTGACCGGGTTGTTCCTTGCCCAGCTTGACGAACAGTTCGCCAAAAAACAGCCGCGCGGGCTGCTGGCAGGGTTTCGTGCAAGACCGCGCATTCTGGCGGGTTACAAGGTATTTGGCGGCAAGATTTCGGTGCCCTCGGACGATTGGTTCGCCGCAGATCCGGTGCGGCTGATCGAGATTTTCCAGCTGGCCGATGCCAATCGCCTTGAGATACACCCTTCCGCAATGCGGCTTGCCTCACGCGATGCCAGGCTGATTGATGCGCATGTGCGCAATGATCGCCAAGCCAATGCACTTTTTCTCGATTTGCTATCCAGTCGCAACGACCCTGAAACGGTACTGCGATGGATGAACGAGGCAGACGTATTCGGCCGCTTTGTTCCAGACTTCGGCCGGGTCAATGCGCAGATGCAGTTCGACATGTATCACCACTACACGGTCGACGAACATACCATCCGCGCGATCGGTCTGCTGGCCGAAATCGAAAAGGGTGAGCGCCGCGAGGACCATCCGCTTGCCACGCGCCTGTTCCCGCTGATCGCCTCGCGCCGCGCAACCTATGTGGCGGTGCTGCTGCACGATATCGCCAAGGGACGGCGCGGCGATCATTCGGAGCTGGGGGCGGAAGTGGCGCTGAAACTGTGCCCGCGCTTCGGTCTTGATGCCGATGAGACCGAGCTGGTCTCATGGCTGGTGCGCACCCACCTGCTGATGAGCGCCACCGCCTTCAAGCGCGATCTGGCCGACTGGAAGACGATCGGTGATTTTGTCGAAGTGGTGCAATCGGTCGAGCGGCTGCGCCAGCTTACCCTGCTCACCATCGTCGATATCCGCGCGGTCGGGCCGGGCACCTGGAACAGCTGGAAGCGGCAGCTGCTCGGCGATCTTTACGAGGCCGCCGAAGAGCGCCTGCGGCTTGGCCATGCCCAGCACGGACGCAGCTCGCGCGTCGCCGCCAAGAAAGAGCGCGTCGCCGCCCTGCTCGGCAAACAGGCCAGACTGGCGGAAAGTGTCGGCGAGCAGCTAAGCGATTCCTACTGGATCGCCGAACCTGATGATATCGTCGCTTTGAACCTCGTCCAGCTGGATGAGGCCAAAGGCGCGCAGCTGCATGTCGCTTGCGAATATTATCCGGCGCGCGGGGCGACTTTGGTCACGGTCATCGCTGCCGATCATCCCGGTCTGTTCTACCGCATCGCCGGCGGCATCCATCTGGCCGGCGGCAACATCATCGACGCGCGGATTCACACCGCGCGCAACGGCGTCGCGGTGGACAATTTCCTCGTGCAGGATCCGCTGGGCCGGCCCTTCATGGAAGCGAGCCAGCTGGCGCGGATCAAGACGATGATCGGCGATGCCCTCGCCAACCGGGTCAAGCTGGTGCCCCGGCTCGCCGCCCGCCCGCTCGCCCGCCCACGCTCCGAGGCCTTCACCGTGCGCCCGCGCGTTTCCTTCGACAACAAGGCCTCCAACCGCTTCACCGTGGTCGAAGTCAACGCCCGCGATCGCCCCGCGCTGCTCAACCGGTTGGCGCGCGCGCTGTTCGAGGAGCGGCTGATCGTCCATTCCGCCCACATCGCCACCTATGGCGAGCGCGCGGCGGATACGTTCTATGTCACCGACGTGCTGGGCGAAAAGCTGGAAGAGCCGAATCGCCAGCAGCAGGTAGAGGCCAAACTGCTTGAGGCGGCGGAGGCGGATGTGGTGGAGGTGGAAGCGGCGTGATCGACTTACGTACCACCTAAATGGTGCCTGCGATCGGCTCAGCCTGCGGCGAGTGCACGACGGGCGTCTTGTACCACGGTAGTTCGCCGTACCGCTGCAAGGAACAGCCAACTTACCAGGCTCCCAGCCCAGCGCATTGGCCTGCGGACATGGAGAAACAGCACCACGCGGGGCTGATCGGTGAGGTTCCAGGCCTCGTGGTTGTAGGTTTCGTCGAAGATCAGAAGTTGTCCCGGCGACCAGCGACGGATCTCGTCGCGCACCCTGATCTCGCAACGGTAGATTCCGTTAGGGACAATAAGACCAAGATGGACGTTCAGCAGCGCCTTGGTCAATCCATAGTGCTCAGGCACATGGGTCCCGGGCTCGAAGATCGAGAAAAATGCCACAACGACCCCGGGGATCCGATCAAGCAAGGCGGCAGTTGCTGGACACCTCGCGCAATTGGCTGGAATCTTGTAGCCATGTCCGCAAAGAAAAAAGCTCTTCCAGGACGAATCGCGAGCGATGCGTCGATGGTCAGGTGAAATCCGCCCGAGCGGAGGAATTTCTGCACGGTTCACCAACAGCGCCTCGGCTTCGGTTCGGATCATTTCCCAGTTATCGCTCAGCAACCCGATACCAGGCAGCATTTTTGCCTCGAAAAACGGACCTGCTCCGATTGCCGATTGGTTGTGAAGCCAACGGTTAAGCGGCCGACGCAGCCGCTTACCCCATCCGACCAGAAAATTGTCGGGTATCTGTTCAAAGGTTTCTTGCACCAGCCCCTCCTTCGCTCGCAGTGAAAGTGTGCTGGCCTGTCCACGACGATGCGTTGAGATGCATTGCGCTGTGCAGTGCGATGCATCCAAATTCCCCCTCGATCACAGGCTGGCTCATGACCGAGGCTCTGCGCAGGAATGCGAAGCTTCGAGCAACCCGACATTCCGCGCTTCCCCCCACGTGAGATTCGCTTTAAGGAGCCGCTCATCTGTCACATTCAGGAGAACGGAACATAGCTCCCCCACCCCGGCGTATGCTGCAGCCCCCCACCAAGAGCGGGCCGCGCTACAATCAGCTCATCCAGTCGGACAAGGTCCGCGTGATCGATGAGAATGGCGAGAATATCGGCGTCATGTTCACCAACGAAGCCATAGAACAGGCAGCCGGAGTCGGGCTGGACCTGGTCGAAGTTTCGCCTAACGCCGATCCGCCGGTGTGCAAGTTCCTCGATGTCGGCAAGTTCCGCTACGAAGCGCAGAAGAAAGCCAACATCGCCCGCAAGAGCCAGAAGACGCAGGAGATCAAGGAGATCAAGATGCGTCCCAACATCGATGACCACGATTACGATGTGAAAATGCGCAACGTGAACCGTTTCATCGCCGATGGTGACAAGGTCAAAATCACCCTGCGCTTCCGCGGCCGCGAACTTTCGCACCAGCAACTGGGCATGAACCTGCTCAAGCGCGTGCAGGACGATGTCGCCGAAGTCGCCAAGATCGAATCCTATCCGCGCATGGAAGGCCGCCAGATGCTGATGGTGCTTTCGCCGAAGTGACTGCTGCTTGGTCCCTCCCCCTATGAGGGGGAGGCTAGGTGTTTAGTCCCGGCATTTGATGGTGTAATATTCAGCCATCAATGGAAGGATTCGCTATGGGACAGATTCTGCACGGGAGCACCCGTACGACAGCGCCCGTACGACAGCGCCCGTACGACAGCGGCAGTCCGTCGAGCAAACAACATAGTCAAGAGAGCCTGATCGTTCTGTCCAAGCGTCACGGGATCAACCCAAAGACGGTGGCCAAGCTGCACCTTCCCGCGCGCTACGCAGAC
>JANOYZ010000040.1:0-6585 GCA_031429135.1 Novosphingobium sp.
CCGGCAACCAGATCGCGCGCCGCAACACCGCCGGCAACGCCTTCGATCTGCCCGCCCATGGTCAGGCCCAGCGTTGCGCCATCACCACCCACCAGCGCCGCATCATGCGTGACCAGCCAGCAGAGCGGATGGGCAGTCAGATGCGCCATCATCCGTTCGATCTTGTCTTGGTGCCAGATGTCATCCTGATCGGAGAGGAAAATGACATCGCCGGAACTGCGCAGCACCGACTCGACGAAATTGCGTGTTGGGCCAAGGTTGCTGTCATTCACCGTGATCCGCACCGGAAATGGAGCGCGCCGGACGAAGTCTTCCAGCAGGGCCAGCGTACCGTCGCTCGAACCATCATCACCGACCACCAGCTCGTCCGGTAAACGCGATTGCGCCAGATAGCTGGCAAGCTGAGCGGGGAGAAACTGCGCGCCATTGTAGGTCGTCAGGACAATCGAAACCCGGCGTGCCATCATCAGGTCCTCGGGCCAAGGCCGGTGAGGCGGCGCAGGCTGGCCTTGGCTTGCATCAGCCCGACATCTGCCAGCTTGAGTGCCCGGGCGCGCAAGCCCTCACTCAATGGCTGCGCCTGCCAGCAGGCGAAGCGCGATGCCACCGGGCCTTCGAGCACTGCGATCCAGCGATCAGCAATGGCATCGTCCGAATATTGCTCCGCCTGGCGGGTGCCACTGGCGATGATCCGCTCGCGCAGCGGCACATCGCGCTTCAAGCTATCGAGCGCCGCTAGCACCTCTGGCGGAGAGGCGGCGACCAGATAGTCCTCGCCCGGAGTGCCTACTTGCAGATAGGCACTGTCATGCCCGGCGATCAGCGGCAGCCCCGCACGCCAGGCGTTGAACAGCTTGCTCGCCGGCTTTTTTGAATGGGGGCTGGCATCAAAGCTGCGGATCGCCACCAGCGCATCATAAGCAGATAGATCATGCCAGCCATCCGCTGCGGGCGCGGAAAATTCATAGCCGTGACTGCCGAGCAAGGCGTTCCAGTCCGGCGCTGCCATGGCGAGGTTATTATTGCCCACTTGGCCGATATAGCCAATGCGGCGCAGATCGGTGACAGGCGATGCCCGCGTGATCAGCCCGGGCTGCGGCCAATGGTGGACCCACGCGGTATTCGCGGCCAGCTGGTCCCGGTTCTGCACGACAGTATAGTGCGCGAACAGCCGGTGCGAATGATCGGCGCGGGTATCGACGAAAAAGGCGCGGGCAAAGTCGGGCGTATCGCCAAGAGTGTTTGAATGCGCGACATTGATTGCGGCGGGATCAATGCGATTGGAAAGCCGGATCGGCCCCCAGCCGCGTGTCCGCAGGCGCGCATAGGTGAGATAGCACCAGGCCGCCGGTCCGCCGCCTGAAAGCAGCGGTGCATCCTCGCCCCGCTCGCGCACGATCCGGTCAGGATCACCCTGCGCCAGCCGTTTGACCAGCGCGTCAGTATAAGGAACAACGAAGTTGATCACCGGGCGCATGTCAGGCGGCTCTCAGCAGATCGGCGATGGCCTGGTCAAATCGCGCAACTATGTGCTTCTGCGACCAGCGCTCAGCCGCGCGAGCCACGCCCTCGCATCCTAATGCCTGCGCCTGTGCTGGATCGTCGATCAGAGCGGCGATGGCTTCGGCAAAGGCAGCGGCATCGCCGGGTTCGGTGTTTATCCCGCAGCCCCGCACCTCATCGTAAAGCCCGGTCCCCGCCGAGGCCGTGGCCACCACCGGGCGGCCCGAGCCGAGCATGTTGGCAAGCTTTGATGGCAGCACCAGATCGGCAGCCCCCGCAATCTGCGGCAGCAGGTGAACACTGGCGAGTGACAGCAATTCGCCCATCCGCCCGGCCGGTTGCAGATCGTGGAAGCTGATATTGCTGAGGCCCGCAGCAAGCCCTTCCAGCCGCGCGCGGTTTGGCCCCTCGCCGCAGATGACGAAGGCGATGTCTTGGCGGCTGCCAAGCCTGCGCGCTGCTTCGACCACGATCTCGATGCCCTGCTTGTTGGCGATATTGCCAGAATAGAGCGCCACATGGGCCGCGCCAAGCTGCCATTGCTGGCGATAGGCCGCGCCGCCCGCTGGATCAGGCGCGGGGGCATTGGCCCAGTTGCGCAGCTCGACCACGCGGGTTTCCGCCACGCCTTTGTCGATCAGCTTGGCGCACATCTGCGGACTGATCGAGGAAACGCGGGTGCCCAGCCGCAGCAGGCGATTCTCCAGCCAGCGGGCAAGCCGCGCCAGCGCGCCTCCCCCCTTCAGTCCATTGGCACCCATCAGCCCCGTCGCAAAGGCGGCCTCGACTTCAAAATCCTGTACATGAATCCACAGCTTGGCACCGGCGAGCTTCGCCGCGATCCACGCTACCGGCACAGAGAGCAGCGCCGGAGCTATGCAGATCACCACAAGCGGACGGGTCTTGCGCGCGCCCAAAGCCGGTATCAGCGCGGCGACAGCAAAGCTGGCGAGATGAAGCACACGCTTCAGTCCGCTGGGCCGTGCCGGGATATAATGCGGGCAGCGGGTGACGGAAACGCCATTTTCCTGCGCGGTGTTCCAGCCGCCGGCAAAGCCTTGATAGGCCTGCCACTGCGGGTAATATGGCCGCCCGGTAATGACGCGAACGGCGTGTCCTCGCGCCGCCAGTCCTTCGGCCAGACCGCAAGTGAAGGGACCGATACCCACCGGCTCGGGCGCATAATTAAGCCCGACGAACAGCAGGCCGCCTGCCTGTGCCGTCCCGTTCATGCCGCTCCGGCAAGAAAATGGGCATAGGCATCGGCGATGCCTTGCTCGAGCGCAATTTGCGGTGCCCAGCCGAGTGCATTGAGACGGCTTGAATCCATCAGCTTGCGCGGCGTGCCATCGGGTTTGCTGACATCGCGCGTTACTTCACCGGTAAATCCGACAACCTTCGCGACCAGCCGCGCCAGCTCAAGGATCGTCACATCGCTGCCAAAACCGACATTGATCGGCAGCGGATCGGAATAGTGCTTGAGCAGAAAGACGCTGGCCTTGGCCAGATCATCGACATGCATGAATTCGCGAAGCGGCGTCCCGCTGCCCCAGATCTCGAAACTTGCCGCACCCGCCAGCTTTGCCTCATGCGCCTTGCGGATCAATGCGGGCATGACATGGCTGGTAGTCAGATCGAAATTGTCGCCCGGACCATAGAGGTTGGTCGGCATGGCGGAAATGAAGTCACACCCATGCTGCGCGCGATAGGCCTGGCACAGCTTGATCCCGGCGATCTTGGCAATCGCGTACCATTCATTGCTGGGCTCCAGCGGTCCGGTGAGCAGCGACTCTTCGCGGATCGGCTGTTCGGCCAGCTTGGGATAGATGCATGACGAACCGAGGAACAGCAGCTTGGCCGCACCGTGCCGATGCGCCGCTTCGATCAGGTTGGCGGCGATCATCAGGTTGTCATAAAGGAAATCAGCCGGCAGCGTTGAATTGGCGAGGATGCCGCCAACCTTGGCGGCGGCGATGACCACCACTTCGGGCTTGCTCTGGGCAAACCATGCCGCCACCGCAGCCCCGTTTCGCAAGTCGGTGCGGCGATCCGAGGTTTGCACGGTGCATTGCTCGCCAGCCAGCCGCCGGACAATGGCCGAACCGACCATGCCGTTATGTCCAGCGACATAGACCGTGCGACCGGTGAGCGAGAAAATCGGATCCGTCATATTCAGAATTTCAGCTTCTCGCGCAGCTTGAGAGAAAAGTCGCGGACGAATTTGCGCAAGGAACGGCGCGGGAATCCCATTACGCGATCATAGCACTGCTGATGCAAACCCATTGCAGCGGCGTTGCGAGCGGGATGCAAAGAGGCATCGCGGGTGATCATGGCAAACAGATCGGCAAAGCCGGTACGCTTTTCGGCGGGCAGGTGCCAGATGCTCAGATCGCGGTCCGCTGCGGCAAGATTGTTGTGGTGGAAAGTCGTCCACATGCGCCTTATAAAACGATTGGCCGTGTCGCCGCTCCCCCTGTCAAGACCAACGTCTTCAAGCGCGTAAAGTATTGAAAGGAAGTGTGCTTCTTCGCGCGGCGCAGCGGCCGCTTGCGTCATGACCTGAGGCCACAGCGCGCGGGCGCGGGCCGAAATGGCGCGGGTCAGCGCGGCGCTGGCAGCATAGATCTCGCCGCCGAAATAGGGGGTGGAGCCAAGCCGGGGGCCGCCGTTCGCCGCCAGGAATTCCGCCATGCCTGCTCGTGTCAAACCGTTGATCGCCTCGCCTTCAGGATGCTCGTCATGCCCGAGAAAATAGGTCAGCGCGCCGATGTTCGCGATTTCCACCACCATGGTATCGGCGGACTTTACCCAGATGCAATCGCTGTCGAGCACGATCAGCGGGGCAGCGGAACTGCTTGTCGCATAGTGCGCCAGAACATCGAAAATATAGAACTGGTTGCCCCAGCTGGAGACCGCCCCCTTCGGCAAGCGATAGGTGATCGGCAAGGTCACGACCTCCACCCCCCACATCGCGAAAAGCTCTGCTATATCAATGCCATCAACAACGGGAACCTGCGTGTTGGTATAAAAAACATGCCGTGCTGACGGATTGACTACGATGCTGGAGGCGAAGAAACAGGCGGTGCAGCGCCAGTAAACCGCCTGGGCGGCAGGTGCATCAGAACGGCTGCCAACCTGCGGAAAATAGGTCGCGCTGGTGCCATCATCGGCCACAAACCACGTGGCGATCGTCGGGGAAAGCGCGGCATTCATAGCGGGACGCTTTGCCCTTGATCTAAAGCTTGGACAAGTCGCCAATGGCGGCGAAGATATTGCCTTCCTGCGGTGTCTCGGTTGGCACGAAACGCTTTTGAGCATCGAGTAACCACATGCGATAACCAAGCGAAGCCATAAAGGCGAACATATCGGACGCAGTCATGTCTTGCCGGGCCAGTGCTGCATCAGACACTTCGAACATCACCACCGGATGGGCAGTCTCGATGATCCCGCGCGCGCCTTCAAGCGCAGATTTTTCGTAACCTTCGACGTCAATCTTGATAAAGGTGACGTCAGCCCAGCGACCCTTGGGGACGATGGCGTCCACCCGCTCGGCCTTGACCTGCTCGGCCTCGACCCCATCGACCAGCGCACCGACCGAGAAATTCACCGGCGAATCGGCGAAATGCGAAAGCATGAGCAGCTGCGCCGTGTCCGAGGCGGCAAGGTTATGGATCAGAATGCGCTGTTCCATGCGGTTAAGTGCGATATTGCGGGTCAGCCTGCCGAAGGAAAAACGGCCCGGCTCGAAAGTGAACACCCGGCCTTCGGGTCCGGCAAAGTGGGCCATGAACAGGCTGAAAATGCCATAACTGCCGCCAATATCAATCACCGTGCTGCCGGGACGGATCACCCTTTTGACGGCAAGCAGTTCGGGCTCATATTCATCGCGGCGAATGAAAATCGCGGTGGAACCGAAGGCCTTGAGTCTGGGTATCAGCTCCATGCGCAGGCCGCCAGTTGCAAAACGGGCCATCTTTGGCCGTCCCACCGCGCAGGCAATCAGCCAGCGCGGCCAGCGCAACAGGGATGCCAGCGGATGGCGAGAATCGATCATGCTTTTGGATGCACGATCAAGCAGCGAGGCGATGTTCACCGCTTAGCTATCCTTCGCA
Organism: Novosphingobium sp.; assembly: GCA_031429135.1. GTDB lineage: Bacteria > Pseudomonadota > Alphaproteobacteria > Sphingomonadales > Sphingomonadaceae > Novosphingobium. The sequence goes on from JANOYZ010000040.1 coordinate 5,616, forward strand.
ATCGGGGCGTTACGCATGATCTCAAGGTCAGCCAGCACCATTTCGCGGGCAAGTTCGCGTACCGAAGTTTCGTGCCGCCAGCCCAGCTTCTGATGCGCCTTGGATGGATCACCGATCAGCAGATCGACCTCGGTTGGGCGGAAATAGCGCGGATCAACCTCGATCAGGCAGCGTCCTGTCTTCTGGCAGAAGCCCTTTTCCTCAATGCCCGTCCCGCGAAATTCGACCGGAATTCCTGCGTCCTCGAAGGCCCATTTGACGAATTCGCGCACTTGGGTGGTAACGCCCGTGGCGAGAACGAAATCATCGGGTTCGTCCTGCTGCATCATCAGCCACATGCCGCGGACATATTCCTTGGCGTGGCCCCAATCGCGCTTGGCATCAAGATTGCCGAGATAGAGCTTGTCCTGCCTCCCCAGCGCAATCGCAGCAGCAGCGCGGGTGATCTTGCGGGTGACGAAAGTTTCGCCGCGCAAGGGGCTTTCATGGTTGAACAGGATGCCGTTCGAGGCATGGATGCCGTAAGCCTCGCGGTAATTGACCACGATCCAGTAAGCATAGAGCTTGGCCACGGCATAGGGACTGCGCGGGTAGAACGGTGTCGTCTCGCGCTGCGGCACTTCCTGAACCAGGCCATAAAGCTCCGAAGTCGAAGCCTGATAGAAGCGCGTGTGTTTTTCAAGCCCGAGAATGCGGATCGCTTCGAGCAGGCGCAGCGTGCCAATACCATCGGCATTGGCGGTATATTCGGGCGTTTCGAAGCTCACCTGCACATGGCTTTGCGCCGCGAGGTTGTAGATCTCGTCCGGCCGGGTTTCCTGGACGATGCGGATCAGGTTGGTGGCGTCGGTCAGATCGCCATGATGCAGGTGAAACCGCGCATGTTCGACATGCGGATCTTGATATATCTCTTCGATCCGCGAGGTGTTGAACGAAGATGAACGGCGCTTCAGCCCATGAACAACGTAGC
>JANOYZ010000041.1:0-5930 GCA_031429135.1 Novosphingobium sp.
CTTTATCAATCATAATCATGCTATATCGTGATTGATAGAAAGGCATCTTATCCATCATGCGCTGGAATTGGCAGCTTCCCGACTGGCCTGATTTCCGCTTCGACGCGGATCGCATCCGTGCGTCCGAAGAGCAATTCCTGAAAGGTTCGGGCGTCGTCATCGGTGCGCTGCACCACCTCGACGCCGATGCCCGCGATGGCCTGACCATCGAACTGATTTCACAAGAAGTGGTCGATAGCTCCGCCATCGAGGGTGAAATCCTCGACCGCGCCAGCGTCCAGTCGTCGCTCGCGCGGCATCTCGGCTTTCCCACCGACCAGCGCCGCGCCAGTGCGGCAGAGGCCGGGGCCGCTGAATTGATGGCCGATATTTATCGCAACCATGCTGCGCCGCTTGACAACGAGACCCTGTTCGCGTGGCACGCAATGTTGATGAATGGTCGGCGCGACATTGCCGATGTCGGGCGCTACCGCAGCCATGAAGATGCGATGCAGATCGTTTCGGGCGCGCTTCACGCGCCGCGTGTGCATTTCGAGGCTCCGCCGTCCGATACCGTTCCTGCGGAAATGTCCCGTTTCATCGCGTGGTTCAACAACAGCGCCCCGTCATCACCGAATCCGCTTCCGGCGATCACCCGAGCCGCCATCTCGCACCTGTGGTTCGAGAGCATCCATCCCTTCGAGGATGGCAATGGCCGTATCGGGCGGACGATTGCTGAAAAAGCGTTGGCCCAAAACCTTGCGGCCCCAACGCTGACGGCGCTCGCGGAAACGATCCATCGTCACCGCAAAACCTATTATGCCGCACTTCAGCTCGGCAGCGAGAGCAACGAAATCGACGCCTGGCTGACATGGTTTGCCGATATTGTCATCGAGGCGCAGGCGCGGACGATCACCCGCATCCGCTTCCTGATCGACAAGACGCGGCTGCTAGATCGCTTGCGCGGAGAGATCAACGAACGGGAGGAAAAGGCATTGCTTCGCTTGTTCCGTGAAGGGCCGGACGGCTTTGCGGGTGGATTGAGTGCTGGCAATTACCGGACGATCACCGGGGCGAGCCTCGCTACCGCGACACGCGATTTGAACGACCTGATCAAAAAAGGTGCGCTTATCCGCACCGGTGAGCGGCGTTATGCGCGGTATCATCTGGCGATTGGAGCGACGGGAAATCTTTAGCCATCTAGCTCGGCGCAGCGCGGCAGTTCGCGCAACGGTCAAAGTCACATATTTCTCTCAAACATATCAGTGACTTGAAAGTCGTCGATATAATGGTCGGGGAGACAGGATTCGAACCTGCGACATCCTGCTCCCAAAGCAGGCGCGCTACCGGACTGCGCCACTCCCCGACGCGCTGTGGCCCTTAGGTTTACCGGGCGGGCGGCGCAAGCACAAAGCGGTATCAGGGAAAACTTGGTACATGGCCTGAAAGTTATCCAATGCCTGCGCGCTCAAAACCATGGATAATTGCGTAGTTTGGCATAAAAGACCGCGATGGACGAACCGCTTTCACAGGCTCTCGATCGCGCGCGGCGTGTTATCGAGCGTTTGGAGCGGGGCCGCGGTGTCTCTGATTTTGAACTCGAGCAAACGCGCGAAGCTTTTGAACGCGCGCTGCGCACCATGCAACGGCAGAAACGTGAGAATCGGCTCGCGCTGCTGTTCGCCCTGATCTCGTGGATAGGGATCGGGTTCAGCGGCGCTCAGGCTTTGGGTGTGGTCTGAAGAGAAGGCGATGGTGGGCCCGGCAGGACTCGAACCCGCGACCTAGCCGTTATGAGCGGCCAGCTCTAACCAACTGAGCTACAGGCCCATCGCAATCGACGAGGGCGCACTAGCTTCTGCGCATCGGCTAGGCAAGCGCCACTGACTGCATGATCCCGCCAATGCTGATCGGTGCCACATTGCGCTTTTTGAGATAGCCAAAAGCCTGCCGCCACCAGTCGTAAAAGGCATCAAGATCGGCTTCGCTGCGCACATAAGGCGTATAGCCTGGTTCAAGCGAGGGGCTGTGGAATGAAAACACCAGGATCGGCAACTGATCATCAATCGCGATATCGATGCCGCGCAGCGCCTCGGAGATCGATACACCTTCGGGAGTCAGCGGGATACGTTCGAGCAGGCCGAGCCGCGATAGCGCACCGCGCAAGCGCGGGATACGCCACAACCGGGGATAGAGCCACTTGCCCTGGCGGCGCAGCGGACCCCAGAATACCGTGGTCAGCGGCATCTCCAGCAAGCGTCGCTCAGCGTCCAGCCACCACGGCGCATCGGGCAAGTCCCGGAAATTGGGACCGCCGGTGGCGCTGTAATCAAAGCGGCTGCGCGCCGAAGTGTCGACCGGGATGCCGCATTTCTTGAGCACCTCGACAGTGTTCGGCCCAACTCCATAGCGCCCGGCGCGATAGGCCAGCGGTGCGGTGCCAAAGTTCTTGGCAATCGCCTTGTAGAGCCTGGTGAACTTCTCGTGTTCAAGCTCCTTGGGAAGATTTCCGGCGAAGCTGTTGAACTCGTTGACTTCCTCATCGAATGGCGGGCTGACCCAGGGGTGTAGCTGGACACCCACCTCAGCGCGGCCGGTCGCCAGCGGTTCGCGCAGGATCTCGGCGGCCGCTTCGCAGGTAGCGATAGGGTAATCGACGAGATAGAGCGGCACCACGCCGTGGCTTTCGCAGAACTGCTGAAACTTGGCGATGCGCGGGACATGATCGAGGCCGAAACCGGTCTTCGCCAGCGGGCGGCCCCAGTCAAACTCCTCCTCGGTATCCACCGTCAGGACGAAACGCTGGCCCATGTCAGTGCCAAAGCGGACCATGTCCGCCGGATTTGGCAAGTCAGTGATACAGCGTTCGGCCAAACGCCAAGCCCCTTCTGGTAAATCCGTTCAGGATTATTAACGCGCCAATCCTTTAGATTCAATATGCGCTTCCGCCTCATTGCTATTGCCGAAGGTCGCTTCGGGCAACTCCAGCCGCAATTTATCCTCGCGCCGCAGCAGCGTCCCACCGCTCGCTTTTGCCTCCGAAGTTGCCAGACGCAGGGCGAATCCCGCGCCGAACATGCCCGCGCTGAGCGGTGAAGCTGTGGCCGACGGGCCGACATGGAACAGATCGGACTTATTCGCCAGTGCCTGCGGCAGGGTTGCGCTCAGCCGGATCGCTCCACCCTTGCGGCGCAGACGCAGTTTCAACCGCTCACCGGGAGCAGCAGCGCCGGCCAGCGTGGCGAGCAAACGCCAGACCAGTCGCTCCGCTTCGGGCTGCGCCAGCGCGATGTGCATCACGCCAGACTCTGACTCAAGAGCAAAACCGCTGTCACGCTGCGCGGTATGCGCTTCGAGCTGGGCGATGATACCGGTCAGAACGGCGACAAGATCGCAGATCCCCGGATCAAGCGTCATGGCTCCCGAATCGAGCTTTGCCAGACGCTCGAGCTCGTCAAACCCCGCCAGCATCCGCGCGGCGTCCCCGGCGATGGCGGCGGCATGGGCGCGGTATTCGTGCGGGGTGGGGCTGAACAGCTGCTGCTGGATCACCTCGGCAAAACCCTGAATGGCATTCACCGGGGTACGCAATTCGTGGAGCAGCTGGCGGATGCGATCCGCTTCACTATCTGCATATGCTCCGCTGCCCTGTGATCCGGGGGCAGCTGGGCGGCGGAATCGGCCCAGATAACCGGTGAAGCGGCCGAGCGTATCAAATCGCGGGGTGGCATCCACTTGCCAGTCCCCAGCAATCGCCGGTGCGCCATCAAGCTTGATCCGCGCAGCGCGAATCGGCTGGCGGCGGCGAAAGGCATCGGCGAGTTTCTGCGTTGCCAAAGCCGGCGCGGCTTGGTCACGCGCTGTGATCTTCAGGCCGATGAGCGCGGGCGCGGCGCTGGTATCGGCCCATGCGATCCGTCCGGCCTCATCACTGGCGAAGCCGAAACTGGCGAGCGGTGCGCGCAATGCAGCTTGTTCGGCCAGCGTTTGCGGCGGCGAATTATGACTTTCCGCTTTGCGCTTGCGATAGGCCTCGATGCGCTGAACGATGGCACCGATGCCCTCGGTATGCTGGGGAGGTTCTGCCAATTGCACATCATTGGCGGCGACTTGCGGCATGTCGCTGGCCAAAGGCAATCCGCGATCGGTTATGCCCAGGCGCGAAAGCAGCGCCTCGACACCGGGGCCAAGATCGCGGCGGTGGCGAACAAGCCCGCGAACGTGGACAGGCAGGGCAGGGACCAGATCGAGCCACTGGTCTTGCGAGAGCTGTGCGACGCGCATGGCGGCAACGGCCACAGCGGCATCGCCGCGCGCCAGTTGGGCAAGCAGGCGAGCAGATCGCAGCCGCAGCCCCGGTTCTGATAGCGCAGCGGCGCGCTCGGCTGCCGGAATGGTCTGGTTCAAACCGTCGAGCCGGACAAAAGCCGCATCAATCTGGTCCCCGCGTACTTCACTTGCCAGGGTGCCGAGCAGATCGATCAACTGACGATACTGGATGCGCGCCGAAGCCTCCCCGCCGGTGCGGGCGCGAAGCACTGTGGCCAGGCGATCATCGAAATGCATGTCGGTTCGTGGCGCTTCCGGGTGAGCCCGGAGTGAATCACCAACCGGGCCGGATTGGATGATGCGTGTTACGCAGAATCCCTGTGACGGGGAAGCGCCCCGCCCACAGCGTTGCAAAGCGGGACGATTGCGATATGAAACAATAATATTACCATCAGGGCGAAGCTTCGGTAGGTTAATTGCCGAATCAATGCGCGATAATTCCAAGGGACACGGCAATGGCAAATTTGGATCAGATTGATCGGCGGCTGCTTGCCGAGCTTCAGGATCAAGGCCGGATCACCAATGTCGAGCTCGCCAACCGCGTTGGGCTGACCGCGCCGCCATGCCTGCGCCGTGTGCGCGGGCTTGAGGATTCCGGGGTTATTCGTGGTTACCACGCCGAACTTGATGCCTCGAAACTGGGCTTTGCCATCACCGTCTTCGCGCTGGTCTCGCTGAAGAGCCAGGCTGAGGAATCACTCCGCCAGTTCGAAGATCACATGAAGGGCCTGCCCGAAGTGCGTGAGTGCCACATGCTGAACGGTGAGATCGATTTTATCCTCAAGATTGTTTCGCGCGATCTGCAGAGTTTTCAGGAATTCCTGACCTCAAAACTGACGCCCGCGCCCAATGTGGCGAGCGTCAAGACAAGCCTGACAATCCGCACTGCCAAGCAGTTGCCGGGCGTACCGCTGGAATAGGCGAAAGTATCGACCCTTTTCTAAACCGGCAGCTTTGGCTTGCGCCGGTCGATCACTTTTGTTCTCGGGGAGCCATTCATGATATCGTCGAAAGTAGACGGATGAAGCGGATTGGTGAATTCGCAGCCGGCAATAAAACCGTTCACCCAGGAAATCTTCGCCGATAGCGGAGCACGACCTGGCAAGCTTACCCAAAAGGTATCGTTGACCTTTATGGAATGGATGAGATTGAGCCGAGCCCCATAACAGGAAAGATCGAGCAATCGCACCTTGGCGCGTCTGCCCTTTTGCCCGAACTGAACTTCAGCATGGATATACTTACGCGGACTACGCCGACGGCCAATCCGGTCATCCGTAGCGTGGTTTTGCGATGGCGTTCGTTTAAGCTGCATCGCCAAAGTATGGCTGATTAGTGACCACCATGACATCAACAGAGATGGTTTCCGCATTATTACCATACTACCCTGAATCTCGCTGACCTCGCTGTTGTCTTTCCCACTCACACACCTTAACGCCTGGCACTTGAGCCGAGGAGAAGTGGTAAGCTATGGTGCAGGCGCAAACCGCAGCTTTGGGCTCGGCAATCAGGAAGGCCGGGTGGCGCATCCTGCCGCTGCTCAGTCTGGGCTATCTTTTTGCCTATATTGATCGGGTGAACGTCAGCTTTGCGTCCACCCAGATGAACGTCGATCTGGGCTTTTC
>JANOYZ010000042.1:0-7115 GCA_031429135.1 Novosphingobium sp.
TATGCGCGGCTGGCGGCGCTGCAATTCGACGAACGGCGCTTCGCCTCCGCCGAATAGCTTTGCACTGATCAGCCGAGGGGTTAGAAAACGTCCGCTGGTTGCCAATGCAACCAAATCTATTGGACGGGACCCGACGTCAGATGATCACACGATTTGCCATAGCCGCCAGCCTTGCCGTGCTGGCCACAGCTTCTCTCAGTGCCGCCGCACAGGCCAAACCTGCGGCCAAGCACGATCACAGCGCGATGAAGCACGCTGTCGCGCCGGCCAGCAAAAGTCCAGCGGACCGGACCGATGGTTGGGGCGCTGCCGGCATCCAGACCTGGTGGAACGATGCCTCGGTCAAGCCCGGCGACGATTTCAACCGCTACGTCAACGGCAGGTGGTACGATCAGGCAGAGATCCCGTCTGACCGCACTTCGACCGGCGGCTTCGTCGTGTTGCGCGACTTGTCGGATACGCGGATGAAGGTGATTTTCGATGAGCTGGTGCAGTCCAACGCCGCCGCCGGCAGCGATGCCGCGCGCGTTACTGCCGCTTACAAGGCCTATATGGACACCGATGCTATCGAAAAGCGCGGGCTGGCACCCCTGCAACCGCACCTTGATCGCATCAAGGCGGCGAGCAGCGTCAGCGCGCTGGCGGATCTGTTCGCCGAACCGGCCATACCATCACCGATCGGCCTTGGCGTCGGCGTTGATGCCAAGAAATCGGATTCCCACGCGCTTTATGTCCGCCAGAGTGGCCTTGGCCTGCCAGACCGCGACATGTACCTGCTAAACATTCCGCGCTTCAAGGAATTCCAGGCAGCCTACAAGAAGTACATGACTTTCGTGTTCACCGAGCTTGGCCATGCCGATCCGGCGAAAAGCGCCGAACAGGTCTATGCGCTGGAATACAAGATCGCCGAAGCGACCTGGGACCGCGCCCTGGGCCGTAACCGCGACCTTACCTACAACAAACTGAGCCTTGACGAATTCGCCGCGCTCGCCCCCGAAGTCCCCCTGAAAGCCATGGTCACCAAGCTCACTGGCGGCAAGGTGAACGAGGTGATCGTTGCCCAGCTACCGCCCACAGCCGAGGAAATCGCCGTGGCCAAGCTGACCCCGGCACAGGCAGCAAAACTCACCGGCGGCGTGCCGGCCATCGCCCGGCTGATCGCCAGCGAGCCGATTTCAGTCTGGCAAGCGTGGCTGGCGAAGAACATGGTGATGGGTGCTTCCGGCGTACTCCCGCGCCGCTTTGATGATGCCAACTTTGCCTTTTACGGCAAACTGCTGAGTGGTCAGCCCGAACAGCGCCCCCGCTGGAAGCGCGGCATATCCTCGGTCGAAGGCATGGCGGGCGAACTGGTCGGCAAGATCTATGCCGCGCGCCACTTCCCTGCGGCCAACAAGACAGCGATGGAAAAGCTGGTTGCCAACCTGCGCCTCGCCATGACGGCGAATCTCTCTGACCTCAAATGGATGGGCCCCGAAACGCGGGTGCAAGCCATGGCCAAGCTGGACGCCTTCGACCCCAAGATCGGCTACCCGGTAAAGTTCAAGACCTATGACGGGCTTCATTTCAAGGCTGACGATCCGCTCGGCAATGCGCTCGCTGCCGCTCGCTGGAACCAGGCAGATGAAATCTCGCGGCTCGGCAAGCCGGTCGATCGCACCGAATGGGGCATGCTGCCACAGACGGTGAACGCCTATTACAATTCGACCAAGAACGAGATCGTTTTCCCCGCAGCCATCCTGCAGCCGCCGTTCTTCAACCTGAAGGCCGACGATGCCGTGAACTACGGCGCGATCGGGGCGGTGATCGGGCATGAAATGGGCCATGGCTTCGATGATCAGGGTTCGAAGAGCGATGGCACTGGAAACCTGCGCGACTGGTGGACGGCAGAGGACAAGGCTAATTTCGTCAAGCTGACCGACTCGCTTGCCGGCCAGTATAACGCGCACTGCCCCCTCGATGACGGCAAGACCTGCATCAACGGCCGCCTGACGCTGGGTGAGAACATCGGCGATCTCGGCGGCGTCAGCCTTGCCTATCGTGCCTACAAGCTCTCGCTGAAAGGCAAAAAAGCTCCGGTGATCGGCGGGCTGACCGGCGATCAGCGCTTCTTCATGGCTTTTGCCCAGGTTTTCCGGGTGAAGATGCGCGAAGCGGCGCTGCGCCAGCAATTGCTCACCGACCCGCACTCACCGGGGGAATTCCGTGTCAACGGCATCGTGCGCAACATTGATGAATGGTACAAGGCGTTCGGCGTCAAACCCAGCGACAAGCTTTACCTGCCGCCTGAGAAGCGTCTCCGCATCTGGTGATAAGCGGCTGAAAGCGAGGCCATGACGGCGGGTGCGGCTTGACTTGGCCGCGCCCGCCGCTTCATTTCGCGCCATGGACCTGACCCTTACCGCTATCCTGCTCGGCATTGTCGAAGGGTTGACCGAATTTATTCCCGTTTCCTCGACCGGGCATCTGATGCTGGCGAGCGAAATTTTCGGCTATGATGCGGCGACGTGGAAAGTGTTCAACGTGCTTATCCAGCTCGGCGCGATCCTTGCCGTGGGGGTGCTTTACTGGCGCACCTTCTGGACCGTGGCGAGGGGCTTGCTCAAGGGCGAGCGGATGAGCCTGCTGTTCATGCGCAACCTGGTGCTCGCCTTCCTGCCCGCCGCCATTGTCGGCCTGATGCTCAAACACCAGATCGATGTCATGCTGGAAAAGCCGATCATCGTCGCCTGGGCGCTGATTGGTGGCGGTATTGCCATTCTGGTGGTCGAACGCATGGCCAAGCCCGGCGGCCCGAGCGGCGTCGCCCAGCTTTCGGCCAAGACCGCGCTGGGCATCGGCCTGCTGCAATGCCTGTCGATGATCCCCGGTGTCAGCCGTTCAGGCGCGACGATCATGGGGGCGCTCGCTCTTGGCGTCGAGCGGCGCACGGCGGCTGAATTCAGCTTTTTCCTGGCTGTGCCGACCATGCTGGGCGCTTCGACGCTGGAAATCCTTGATAATCGTGATGCCCTGATGAACGGCTCGATGCCGGTCGGCTGGGGCCTGATCGCAGTGGGTTTCGTGGTGTCCTTCGTGGTGGCGCTGGCAGTGATCAAGGCCTTCGTCGCCTATGTCAGCCGCCGGGGCTTTGCGCCCTTCGCCTGGTATCGCATCATCGCCGGGGTTGCCGCACTGGTGCTGCTGTCGCGCTGATTTTTTCACACGAAGACACGAAGATGTTTGTCTGAGCGGCGCGACCGCTCTTTCATCTCAAATACCTTGAATGAAAAACAACAGCCTGTGGCGCAAAGTGACAGCTTCGTGTCTTCGTGCGAACCAAATCAAACTGGTTCTACCCCTGACCCCCGCCCGCCGCGCAGGTGGTATTCCAGTGTCCCTCGGCTCACCACATTATCGACATCGATCACCGCCGTATTGGCATAGGTGAAACCCGGGCCAAGATTGCGGTAAAGCCGGTCAAAATCGCGCTCCACCGTCTGGTGATAGAGGTCCGCGAAGCTCTCGATGACGAAATAGCTCGGCTGCAGATCATCGATGACATAATCGGTACGCATCACCCGATCGACATTTAGCATGATCCGGTTGGGTGATTGTGCTTCCACGGCAAACACCGTCTCGGTCGGCCCGGAGAGAACCCCGGCGCCATAGGCCCGCACATCATCGCCCTCCATGATCAGGCCGAACTCGACGGTATACCAGTAAAGCGCGCCCAGCGCCTTCAGCCGGTTGTGCTGCATCGCCTTCCACCCGGCGCGGCCATATTCCTGCATGTAATCAGCATAGGTCGAATCGGTGAGCAGCGGCACGTGCCCGAAGACGTCGTGAAAGACATCCGGCTCCTGAATATAGTCGAAAGTCTCACGGCCGCGGATGAAATTGCCCGCCGGGAAGCGCCGGTTGGCAAGGTGCCAGAAAAACACGTGATCGGGAATCAGCATTGGCACCGGCACCACGCTCCAGCCAGTGAGCGCGCCCAGCTCTTCGGTCAGGCGGGCGAAATCAGGCACTCCGCCGCGCCCAAGATCAAGCCGCTCGGTGCCCGCCAGAAAGGCGCTGGCGGCGCGTCCCGGCAGCAGCGCCATCTGCCGGGCATAGAGATCATCCCAGATGACGTGTTCTTCGGCAGTATAGTGCTTCTGCGCCGGTTCAAGCCAGTCCTCGCCGACATGGGACGGGCGCTTCAGCGGTGCTGCAAAGACCCCCGGCCCTGGTTCGGGCAGCTGGGCGAAATCGGTTTCAGGGGCGGTCTGTGCTGACATGGTTTCGACTGAAACCTCTATCACTGCGAGGCAGCGCCTGCAATCGTAACGCCCCCCAAATCGTAACGCCCCCCAAATCGTAACACATTGCACTTATCGGCCAGCTGTCGCAGGCTGAGGCAAAGGACAGCACCATGCCCAAAACTTTGAAACGCAAGAAATATGAAAAACTGCTCGAACCGCTGGAGGCCGAACTGGTTGCCATGGCGCGCTGGGCGGCGGCCAGCGGCGCGCGCATCGTCGTGCTGTTCGAGGGGCGCGATACTGCGGGCAAGGGCGGCGCGATCAAGGCCGTGGCCGATCAGATCAATCCGCGCCAGTGCCGCATTGTCGCGCTGTCCAGACCGAGCGAGCGCGAGCAGGGCCAGTGGTATTTCCAGAGGTATGCGGCGCATCTGCCAGCCGCTGGCGAAATCGTCCTGTTTGATCGCAGCTGGTACAACCGCGCCGGGGTTGAAAAGGTCATGGGCTTTGCCAAGCCTGAGCAAGTAGCTGCATTTCTGCGCGATGCGCCGGCTTTTGAGCAAATGCTGATCAATGACGGCGTACTATTGTTCAAATACTGGCTGTCCTGCGATCAGGAAAAGCAGGAAGAGCGCTTTGCCGAACGGCTTGCCGATCCGCTGAAGCGCTGGAAGCTATCGCCCATCGATCTTTCCGCGCGTGAGAAATATCAGGACTACACCAAGGCGCGCGAAGCCATGTTCAAGGCAACACACAGTGCCGGCTCACCATGGACGGTGATCGACTTCAATGACCAGAAACGCGGGCGACTGACGCTGATTCGCGATCTGCTCGACAGACTGCCCGAGACCCAGGTCGAACCTCCCAAGATTGAGCTTGCACCGCTCGGTCACGAACCGATCAAGGAAAAATTTGGCCCACTCAAGCCGATTTCACCTTATGCAGCGCCAGCAGCGCCTTGACTTTCCGCCCCTGCTGACGCAATGGCGCGGGCCTTGAGTGGGCGGCCCGGTCACTACCGACCAGCCGCCCCACCCGTTTTTGCGGTCTTTGCTTCCCTTTCGGGGGTTTCGGGGCCGAATCGCAGTTTACAGGACCAAAGCCATGGCGAAGCCAGCAACTGTCAAGATCCGGCTCGTTTCCAGCGCCGATACCGGTTTCTTCTATGTGACCAAGAAGAACCCGCGCAACACGACCGAGAAGATGAGCTTCAAGAAGTACGATCCCGTCGTGCGCAAGCATGTCGAGTTCAAGGAAGCCAAGATCAAGTAAGGTCTTGCCCGGTGCAATTGTGCTGGGCGGGTTCACATCAAGTTCAATAGCAGGCTATTAGCCGGGCCACATGAACCGAACCACACGCATCCTTCGCAGCAGCGCCGCGCTTGTCGCGGCGTTTGCCGTTTCTGCGCCAGCCGCGCTTGTCTCGCCCCTGTTGGCCCAAACCCCTGCTGCATCCCCAGATCTTGACCGCGCGCTCAGCGCCCTGCGCGGCATCGATTCGATGCAGGCTGCCTTCACCCAGATTGATCGCAACGGCAGCCGCGTTTCGGGTACGCTGACGCTGAAGCGCCCGGGCCGCATCCGCTTTCAGTATCAACCCGGCGTTCCCATGCTGATCGTCTCCGACGGCAGCGCCATGACCTTCGTCGACTATGAGGCTAGGCAGGTGCAGCGTTGGCCGATCAAGAACAGCCCGCTGGGCGCGCTGCTTGATCCGGCGCGCGATGTGAAGAAATACGGGCGCCTGATCAGCAGCGGTCCGGGCGGCATCGTCATTGAAGTGCGTGATAGATCGCATCCCGAATATGGCGTGATGACCTTTCGCTTCCAGCCCAGGGGCGGCGCTCCCGGCGGGCTTGAGCTGACCGGCTGGACCTCGCTCGATTCGCAGAAGAAGCAGACATCGATCCAGCTTTCAGGACACCGTTATGGAGTCGCGGTTTCGGACGCCATGTTCAAATACAATGATCCGCGCCGTCCGGCTCGTCGATAATCAGCAACGGCTTGCCCCAGCCTGACGGATTACTGCGACAAACTGCGACATAGTTGCCCGTTCCGTTCATTGAACAGCAAGTCGCAGCATCCTACATAGGAATGGACGACGCGGCCTGAGGCGGGTTTCCCCCCTGTTGCCCTTGCCTCAAATAAGCGCCGCCTCGTCTAGCGTGACGAACGCACAAAGGAACCCTCGCTCCAATGCCCCCGGAGCGGGGGTTTTTGTTGGGATGGGTGTGGATCGGCACATGCCGGGCTGCGAACGCGGGTGTTCTGCGCTTCCGGTGCTCACGCCCTTAATGGTCGCTCAGGCCGGTTCTCGAACATCAGCATTCTCGCTCCGGCCTGAGCCGATCCACACCCATCCCACGTGCCGGCTACAACAGGGTGTTGCGGCGTGGCGAATCCTCTCTAAAGCCACAAGCATGGTCAAAATTGCCACCTGGAACATCAATTCCGTCCGCCTGCGTGCTGAGCAGGTAGTGCGGTTCCTGAATGAACAAGCGCCTGACGTGCTGTGCCTGCAAGAGATCAAGTGCGTCGAGCATCTGTTCCCGTACGATGTGTTCAAGGCTGCGGGCTATGCCCACCACGCGGTTCACGGACAGAAAGGCTATCACGGCGTCGCCACGGTCAGCCGCATTCCGCTGCGCGAAATCAGCCGTCATGACTGGCAGGACAACGGCGAGGCGCGCCATGTTGGTGTCGAGCTGATTGGCCCCGAGGCTGGTGGTGCCAAGGGCTTGATCATCGAAAACGTCTATATCCCGGCCGGCGGCGATGTCCCGGACCGCGATGCCAATCCGAAATTTGGCCAGAAGCTCGATTTTCTGGAGCGGATGACCCGCTGGGCGGACAAGCTTGATCGGCCGACGCTGATCGTTGGCGATTTCA
>JANOYZ010000043.1:0-4129 GCA_031429135.1 Novosphingobium sp.
CCGCATCATAATTGCGGACCACATCGCGGTGGCTGCCAGTATATTCGATGGTGAACGGATCAGCCTCATAGGTGATATTGATCCGCGCGCCCCAGTGCTTGGTGTCTTCATTCGGCGTGAAGGCGCGAGCGATCACATCACGCGGGTTCTTGATATCTTTCGGGTTGATACCTCTGCCCAGCGGGAGGGCATAATTCGAGCCGGTATAACCGGTTCCGGTTTCATGGATATAATCACCGGCGATCAGGATCTTGAGACGGTCATTTGGCTGAACCAGCAGTTGCGCGCGGAAAGCCACGTTGTCTTCAGCTTCGGCCACATCGACATTTTTGACCGGACCGACATTATTATAATAGCTGTCATGGCTGGAACCATAACCCGAGACGCGCAAGGCTGCCTTGTCGCCAAGCGGGATGTTGAGCATGCCGCGGATGACCTTCTGGTCATAATTGCCATACTCGCCTTCGAGTTCGGCATCCCACACACCCAGGCCGGGCTTCCAGGCAATGACGTTGACCGAACCGGCGGTGGCATTGCGTCCGCGCAGGGTGCCCTGTGGTCCGACGTTCACTTCGACCCGTTCGATATCAAAGAAGGCCGAGCCAAGGCCAGAAGGGCGGGGCAGGTAAACGCCTTCCCAATGGGTCGCCGCCGCCGGATCGCCCAATTCGGTGTTGTTGCTTGAACCGACACCGCGAATCCAGACCTCGATATTGCCGCCATTGTTGGCCACCGTCAGGCCGGGCAGGACATCGTTCATGTCGGTAATGTCCTGAATGCCACGCGCTTTCAGGGCATCGCCAGAGAAACTCGCGGCAGTGCCGGCATAGTCCTGCAGCTTTTGCTCACGCCGGTCAGCCGTGACGACAATGTCGGCCTTGGCTGACTTATCATCATCTGCAGCAGCAACTTCCGGAGCCTGCTGGGCGTAAGCTGGCGTCTGGATTGCCACAATAGCCACGCCAACGGCGAGGATAGCGCGAAGTCCTTTTTTCATTTTCCGCTCCCTGATTGCACGAGATTCGACTCGGTCAAATGTTTCATATGCAAAATTGTGAACGCTCACAACTGAAAAATGAGCGTTCACAATTTTGTTGAATGCTGTCAAAGGGAGCTCAGCCAGAAGCTGGCAGATGCGGATTGCGTCCGGATAATAGAGCGGGGTACTCGGGCAGGATGGCTCGTTCACAAGCGATCACTATTGAACATGTTGCCGCCATGGCCGGGGTATCGCGCCAGACGGTATCGCGCGTCATTAACGGCAGTCCCAATGTCAAACCCGCAGTAAAGAAGCGGATTGAAGCGGCGATCGAGGAACTGGGCTATGTGCCCAATCTGGCTGCACGCCGCATGGCGGGGGCAAAGTCCTTTGTGATCCTTGCGATCAATGACCGGCAGCGCACGATTGAAAACTGGCAGGCCGGGCTCGGCAATGACTGGGTTGATCAGATGTTGTTCGGTGGGATGACGGCTTCGGAAAAGCGCGGCTATCACCTATTGTTCGAACTGGTTGATACCAACCCCGATCTGGCACCCCGTCAGCTGGAAGGCGCCTTGTCTGCATTGCGGCCCGATGGGGTGATACTGACACCGCCGCATAGTGAAAACCCAACACTTGTCGGCCTGATAGAGGCGCGCGGGATTGCCTGTGCCTGTATTGGCATCGACGCAGAGTTCCAAGGCGTTACCGTTCGCATGGATGAACAGGCCGCTGCTGCTGATGCCACACGATTACTGATTGAGCAGGGCCATAGGCACATAGCTTTCATAGCCGGGAGCAGCGCCTATTCTTCGTCAGACAGCCGGGTCAGGGGATATCAGGCGGCTCTGCGCGAAGCCGGTATTGCCACCTGCGAGGATTACACCGAGCATGGCGAATTCCGCTTTGATCTGGCGGAAGCAGCCATGGAACGATTGCTGGATCTGGCCAAACCGCCAACTGCGGTTATTGCCAGCAACGATGAAATGGCATTTGCTGTCATGCATGTCGCCAGCAAGCGCGGGTTGGCAGTGCCCGATGACCTTTCCGTTATCAGTTTCGAAGACACGCCCGGCGTTCGCTTCAGCGTTCCGCCGCTCACCGCCATAAGGCAGCCCACCGCCATGATCATCGGCAAGGCGACAGACCTGCTGATCGACCGGGTGGCCGGAAAGGTTGTCGATGGCATCTACACTATCCCCCATGAACTGGTGGTGCGCGGCACCACCGGGCCAGCCCGGACATGACCAGGCTGGCAGTCGGCGAGCAGAAAAGCTTCGTCTTCCTGTACTTTCTGGCCAATCTCGGGCTTTTCATTGCCTTTGTGCCTGTTCTAACCTTGCTGTTGCCAGAGCAGGTTGCCCGACTTGCACCCGGTGACGAGATTGCCGCGATCAGCTGGCTTTTGCTTATGGGCGCGATCGTCGCCAGCGCCGCGAACATCATCGCCGGGCTGTGCAGCGACCATTCGTTGAAGCACTTTGGCAGCCGATATCCTGTCGCTACGGCTGGCTTGATAGCGACGCTGGGCAGCTATGTACTTTTATCTCTGGCCGCAAACCTTTTGCAGCTGGCGCTGGCGCTGGCGCTGTTCCAGACCGCGCTCAATTTCCTGTTTTCGCCGCTTGCCGCGCTGCTGGCCGATCAGATACCAGACCACGTCAAAGGCAAGGTTTCGGGGATTGTCGCACTGTGTCTGCCAGCGGCCTCGCTCACACTGTCGCTGCTGGTGCTGGTTCCGGGCGACACACAGAGTCATCGTTATCTGGTACTGGGACTCATCGTTGCCCTGCTGGTTACGCCGCTGCTGGTGTCAGGCCGGAATCCTGGCAATTCCCCGGTCAAACAGCCGGATGAGGCTGAGCACAAGACTGGCACACACTTTTCCTCGCGTGATTTCTTGCTGTCGTGGACAGCGCGCTTGCTGGTCCAGATCGCGGGCGCGACGATGTTTGGCTATTCTTACTTCTATATCGCCAGCTTGCTCTTGAATACCGCAGCTGCAACCCCCGCCGAAATACGATTGAGTGTCTCGCTCTTCGCATTAGGGGCCAGCATTTGTTCGATTGGTGCGGGGCTTGCTGCCGGGATATTATCTGACCGCACCGGACGGCGTTTGCCCTTCTTGATCGGCGCGGCAGCTTTACTCGGCATATCGACTCTAACTCTGGCGCTTACCGCGAACTGGTGGCTTGCGCTGGTTGCCTACTCGCTGTTCTCGATCGGACTGACGGGATTCCTCACGGTCGAAACAGCGATGGTGGCGCAAATCGTCGGCAAGCATCCCCGGCCAGCTACCGCGCTCGGGATCATGAACCTGACTAACACTTTGCCCGCAGCCCTGGCCCCGGCAATTTCACTTATCCTGGCAAAATCAGCACCTGCCAGCAACGCGATTTCCTGGTTGCTTGCACTCTCGGCCATGGGGGCTGCGGTTGCCATGGTCATCATTTCGAAAATCAGGTCGGTGCGGTAAAGTGTAATGTTTCAGGCCTTTGGTAAGGTCCGAGACAGGCGGTAAATTCCAGAAACTGAATGGATGGTCGGGGAGACAGAATTCCAGCAAATAGCTGGAAATACTTAATAAAATAAGGCATAATCCCCTACACAGCACCTGCACAGCTATGGAATTCAGCGCGCGCTCGCTCCAAACCTGCACGGTTTCTGCACAGTGGAGCGTAGCCGTGGCATTCATCATCGACAAGGAAGTGCTGAAGACCGGCTTGATCATTTTCAGGCGCGGCGACGTCGAACACCGCAATTTTTATTGCCGCATCAAGCTCCCCAAAGAGGATCGCTACAAGACGATCTCACTTCACACGGCGGATCGGGAGTCAGCCCGCGATCGTGCGTTCGATCAGGATGCCGACATCCGGTTTCGCGTGAAGCATGATGTGGCCGTGTTCAATCGTCCGTTTCGGCAAGTGGCGGAAGAGTATCTCCAGACGCAGCAGCGTCGCGCCGATACGGGCGAGATTTCGGCACATCGGGTGAAGACCCTCGGAAATGCCTTCAAGAAGGCGCTCGAAGATTATGTCGGCAGCGCCCAGATTCACCTGATCGGTCAGGACCGCTGGGCGGGGTATCCAACCTGGCGGCGGGAAAATGGCAAAGGGCGTTTCCGCGAGCATATCAGCGATGCGACAATTC
>JANOYZ010000044.1:0-5407 GCA_031429135.1 Novosphingobium sp.
TCCCGCAAGCGGGAGAGGGTACAGGCCTCACGCCATACCGAGCGCCTTGGCCACGCCTGCGCCATAGGCAGGATCGCATCTGGTGCAGTTGTCGATGTGGCGCTGCTTGATGAAGCCAGGGGCATCGCCCATTCCGCGCCCGGTATTGTCGAACAGCACCTGTTGCTGTGAAGGCGTCATCAGTTGGAACAGCACGCGCGGCTGGCTGAAATAGTCGGCGTCATCCTCGCGGTAATCCCAGAAATCTGCGTCACCGGTGATCTTGAGTGGCGGCTCTTTGAATTCGGGCTGTTCCTGCCACTGGCCGAAGCTGTTCGGCTCGTAATGCAGCAGGTCGCCGTAATTGGCATCGACCCGGCCCTGCCCGTCGCGGTGGTTGCTGAACACCGGGCAGCGCGCGGCATTGACCGGGATCTGCTGGTAGTTGACGCCCAGCCGGTAGCGCTGTGCATCGGCATAGTTGAACAACCGTGCCTGAAGCATCCGGTCGGGCGAGTAGCTGATGCCCGGCACCAGATTACTTGGTGCGAAAGCGGATTGCTCGACATCGAGGAAGAAGTTCTCCGGGTTGCGGTTCAGTTCGAACTCGCCGACTTCGATCAGCGGGTAATCGGCCTTGGGCCAGATCTTGGTCAGGTCGAAGGGGTGGTAGGGCACCTTCTCTGCATCGGCTTCGGGCATGATCTGCACGGCCATGGTCCATTTCGGAAAGTCGCCACGTTCGATTGCGCTTAACAGGTCGCGCTGGTGGCTTTCACGGTCATGGCCCACCAGTTCACCCGCCTCGGCGTCGGTCAGGTTTTCGATGCCCTGCTGCGTGATGAAGTGGAATTTCACCCAGAAGCGTTCGTTCGCAGCGTTGATGAAGCTGTATGTGTGGCTGCCGAAGCCGTGCATGTGGCGGTAGCTCTTCGGGATGCCCCGGTCGGACATGACGATGGTCACCTGATGCAGCGCCTCGGGCAGCAGGGTCCAGAAGTCCCAATTATGGCTGGCACTGCGCAGATTTGTCTTCGGATCGCGCTTCACCGCCTTGTTGAGATCGGGGAACTTGCGCGGATCGCGTAGGAAGAACACGGGCGTATTGTTGCCCACCATGTCCCAATTACCTTCTTCGGTGTAGAACTTCAGCGCGAAACCGCGAATGTCACGCTCGGCGTCCGCCGCACCGCGCTCGCCCGCGACAGTGGTAAAGCGCGCGAACATCTCCGTCATCTTGCCGACTTCACTGAAGATTTTGGCGCGGGTATATTCGGTGATGTCATGAGTGACGGTGAAAGTGCCGAAAGCGCCCGAACCCTTGGCATGCATCCGCCGCTCCGGGATGACTTCGCGGACAAAGTTGGCGAGCTTTTCGTTGAGCCACATGTCTTGCGCCAGCAGCGGCCCGCGCGGGCCTGCGGTCAGGCTGTTCTGGTTGTCCACTACCGGTGCACCGAAGGCGGTGGTGAGGTGGGTGACCGGGCATTCGCCCCGGGTTTTGGTGCTTCCAGTCATTTCCATGTTCTTTCATTCTCGATTGATGAACGCTGATTAAGAAACCCTGTTACTGAAGTAAAACTGATTAAAGCTCTCATTGTAATCGTACAGGACGATTATGGCTTTGTTACGGCGAGGTCTGGCATCCGGTGTAACGCGCGCCTATAGCCCGCGAAAGCCGATGACCGGGGATGGAGCAGGCGTGTACGAAAAAACCAATGCAATGATGCAGCGCGGCGCCGATTTTCTTGGCAGCGATCATGCCATCCTGTGCGGTGCGATGAGCTGGGTGTCCGAGCGCAAGCTGGTTTCGGCGATCAGCAATGCTGGCGGGTTCGGCGTGATTGCCTGCGGGGCGATGACACCTGAGCTGCTCGATGGCGAAATTGCCGGAACCAGCGCGCTGGCGACCAGGCCCTTTGGCGTCAATCTGATCACCATGCATCCGCAGTTGTTTGATCTGATTGCGGTCTGCGCGCGCCACAAGGTCAGCCATGTCGTGCTGGCGGGTGGTATTCCGCCGAAGGGCAGTGTCGAGGCGATCAAGCAGGGCGGGGCCAAGGTGATCTGCTTTGCCCCGACACTGGCACTGGCCAAGAAGCTGCTGCGTTCAGGCGCTGATGCCATCATTATCGAAGGCATGGAAGCGGGCGGCCATATCGGTCCGGTCTCCACCTCGGTGCTGGCGCAGGAAATCCTCCCGGCACTGGCATCAGAGGCGCTGATTTTCGTGGCTGGCGGGATCGGCACTGGCGAGATGATCGCCGCTTATCTTGAAATGGGCGCATGCGGGGTACAGCTTGGCACCCGTTTTGCCTGTGCCAACGAGAGCATCGCGCACCCCCTGTTCAAAAAGGCGTTCTTCCGGGCCAATGCGCGCGATGCGGTCGCCTCGGTGCAGGTCGATCCAAGGCTGCCGGTGATCCCGGTCCGCGCGCTCAAGAACAAGGGCACCGAGGAATTTACCGCCAAACAGGTCGAGGTTGCCAAGCTGCTCGATGCAGGGGCAGTCGATATGGGCGAGGCGCAGTTGCAGATCGAACATTACTGGGCAGGCGCGCTGCGCCGCGCGGTGATCGATGGCGATATTGAAAATGGTTCGCTGATGGCGGGGCAATCGGTCGGCATGGTCAATGCTGAAGAGCCGGTCGCCGATATCATCACCGCGCTGATGAGCGAATGCGAGACAGCACTTAGCCGAAGGTGATTGGCAGGCGCCGATTTCGGCTCAGAGCGCGATGCGAAAAAGTGGGTACCGGTTTTCCGCAATAAATCGCGCGAAAACAAAGACTCTTATAGCATGATGTGATTCAGATTAAGCGCATCATGCTATAGGATGGCGTTTAAGCGGAGTGAAGCCATGACAGTCAGTGCCATCGATCACGTCAATCTGCTCACTGACGATCTTGAGGCGACCTGCGGATTCTATGAGAGTGTTCTGGAATTGCGGCGCGGCGAATCCCCTTCTGCCAGCAGAGGCGTCAAGGGTGCATGGATGTTTGACGGGTCTGGCCATCCGCTGGTCCATATCGTCCTCAAAGGCTCGCTCGGTTCCTATGGCGAGGGGCACCAGCCGGGTCAGCCGACTAATGCCATCCACCATGTTGCGTTTCGCTGCACGGGCTTTGCAGCGGCAAAGCAGCGGATTTCGGCCCTGGGGCTCGAGCATCAGGTGAATGACGGCATGTTCGGCCTGCGCCAGATCATGCTGAAGGATCCCAACGCCATCAACATCGAGATGAACTTCACCGGCGAATGAAGCGCGCCCATGCTGCGGCATCGGGGTGCGGCTCGGTTTCCGGGCACCATTGCTGCTCCATCAGGCCGCGCGCCTCATTTTCTGCCATGCCCAGTACTTCGCGGTGATAGCGATAGAAAAACGCGGAAACCCGCCAGTTCATGATACAATGCACGTGAAGCGGACGCGCGGCAGCGTCGATTGCGGTGCAGAAAGCGGCGAAGTGGCTCTCATCGGGTGCGTCAAACGGCACCGGAATATGCGTGTAGCCAATGCCCGCTGCGGCGAGCAGCGCAGACTCATCAGCCAGAGCCTCGGGATGAGTGGCCAGCGCCAGGTTGATCACATGGCGCAGACCCAGTTCGGCAAGGCGCGGGACATCGGCTTTGGTGATCCGCCCTGAAGTGGTCAATGTCGCATCAAGCCGCTGCCATGCGCGAATGTCATCAGGGTCTGCCATCTTGCCACCTTGCGCTGCCGGCCGATTGGCTGCAAGTTTCAGCGGCGGGAAGCGGAGAGCAAGAGTACCAGATCATGTGTGATGAAGCGATGCTTGCAGACGAAATTGCGACCATTTCGCGGCGGAGGTTTGGCGGTCTTGTCGGCGCTGCTGCCGTCATGGCTGGCGGGACCGGCAGCGCCGCCAGCGGTGCCTGGAAGACGGGACTGGCAGAGGCCATTGTCCTTGTCCCCACCCCCGACGGCAGCGCCGATTGCTTTTTTGTTCATCCGGCCAAGGGCAAGCATCCCGGTGTCATCCTGTGGCCCGATATCGGCGGCCTGCGCGATTCCTTCATGGCGATGGCGCGCCGCCTTGCCGCTTCGGGCTATGCCGTGCTGGCGGTCAATCAGTACTATCGCGGGGGCAAGGCACCGGTGCTCACCAGCTTTGCCGAATGGCGCACGCCAGAGGGGAAGGCCAAGCTGGCACCGATGATCGCCCAGATCAATGCCGGGGCCATCAGCAGCGATGCCAAGGCATTCGTTGCCTTTCTGGACAAGCAGAAAGCGGTCAACACCAGACGCGGGATCGGCAGCCAAGGCTATTGCATGGGTGGGCCGTTCACCATCCGCACCGCAGCGGCAGCGCCAAAGCGGATTAAAGCTGCGGCCTCGTTCCACGGCGGCGGTCTGGTGGGTGACAAGCCAGACAGTCCGCAAAACCTGCTGGCATCAACCATGGCGAGCTATCTCATCGCCATTGCGCGCGGCGATGATGCTCGCGCACCGGCGGACAAGGATGTGTTCAGGGCGGCTGCGGCTGCTGCTGGTCGCAAGGCGGAGATCGAGGTTTACACCGCCGAGCATGGCTGGACCGTGCCCGACAGTCCGGTTTACGACAAGGCTGAGGCCGAACGGGCATGGACGCGGCTGCTGGCGCTTTACGCGAAGCTGTGATCCCGCTTGCGCATGGGCCAGCGGGCGTTAGCATGTCGGCCTGATCTTGGAGGGGAGCTGGCTTATGCCCGGTGTACTGATATCGCTTGTCGTTCTGGTGGTGCTGTTCCTGTTGATGGGCGTGCGCGTCGTGCGGCAAGGCTATGTCTATACCATTGAGCGCCTGGGCAAATACACTCTTGCCGCGCAGCCCGGACTGCATGTGATCATTCCGTTTGTCGATCGTGTCGGCCACAAGATCAACATGATGGAGCAGGTGCTCGATATTCCCGGGCAAGAGATCATCACTCGCGATAACGCCATGGTCGGTGTCGATGCGATTGTGTTCTTCCAGGTGCTCGATGCCGGCAAGGCGGCCTATGAAGTATCCAACCTGTTTGTCGCGATCATGCAGCTTACCACCACCAATCTGCGCACGGTAATGGGCTCGATGGACCTTGATGAAACGCTGTCCAAGCGTGACGAGATCAACGCGAAGCTGCTGTTGGTGATCGATCATGCGACTTCGCCGTGGGGGGTCAAGATTACCCGCATCGAGATCAAGGACATCCGCCCGCCCGTTGATATTTCCAACGCCATGGCCCGGCAGATGATCGCCGAGCGCGAAAAGCGCGCGCAAATCCTCGAGGCCGAAGGTTCGCGCGCCTCTGAAATCCTGCGCGCCGAGGGTGAGAAGCAGGCGCAGATCCTCTCCGCCGAGGGACGCAAGGAAGCCGCCTTCCGCGACGCCGAGGCGCGCGAACGCTTGGCCGGTGCCGAAGCCGAGGCAACCCGCGTGGTGTCCGAAGCGAT
>JANOYZ010000045.1:0-2344 GCA_031429135.1 Novosphingobium sp.
GATGCGCAAGAATGACCGCGAGCGTACGCGCCGCCGTGAACGCGAGGAGTTCTGATCATGGCTCGTGCATTTTTCCGCCGCCGCAAGTCCTGCCCGTTTTCGGGCAAGAACGCGCCTGCCATCGATTACAAGGATGTGCGCCTGCTGCAGGGCTTCATGTCCGAGCGGGGCAAGATCGTCCCCAGCCGCATCACCGCCGTTTCTGCCAAGAAACAGCGTGAGCTCAGCCAGGCCATCAAGCGTTCGCGCCAGGTTGGCCTGCTTCCCTATCTCGTGAAATAAGGAGGAAACCCCATGGATATCATCCTCCTCGAACGTGTCGAGAAGCTTGGCGGGATCGGCGATGTCGTATCCGTCAAGGACGGCTACGCCCGCAATTACCTGCTGCCGGGCAAGAAGGCACTGCGCGCCAACGAAGCCAACAAGAAGGTCTTCGAAAGCAACCGCGCCCGTATCGAATCCGACAATGCTGATCGCCGCGGCGTGGCGCAGGCGGAATCGAAGGACGTTGAAGGCAAGAGCGTGATCCTGATCCGCGCATCATCAAACTCGGGCCAGCTCTATGGTTCGGTTTCGGTGCGTGACATCGCCGAAGCTCTGGTTGCCGAAGGCGCCAAGGTGAACAAGGCGATGATCGTGCTCGAACGCCCGATCAAGACCGTCGGCATTTTCGATGTCAAGGTCTCGCTCCACCCGGAAGTCACGGTTGGCGTCAAGGTCAACGTCGCACGTTCGCCAGACGAAGCCGCCCAGCAAGCTGCTGGCGTCGACGTGATGGCGGCGCTGTTCGATGCTGACACTGCCGGCTTCACCGAAGCCTATGATCCCAACGCTGAACCCGGCGAAATCCCGGCCGATCTGCTCGAAGAGCCGACCGAGGAAACCGCCGAGGGCGACGCCGAAGCGTAAGCTTTCCGGCCATAGCAAAACAATGCGAGGGGGGTGCTTTGGTGCCCCCCTTTGCATTTGTGCGCACCATCCGTTATATGCCCAAGATGCAAATGACAGAGAAAACCATCGCGGAATTGGTCCGCGTATACGACGAAGCCGTTCAAACCCTGCGATCAGACATCGTGGCCTTTGCGAAAAATGGCACCCTTCCACCCGCTGACCGGCGCACCTCATTCGCCTGGTGCTATCCGGAATTGCGCATCCATTATTCAGGTGTCGAGACGCGGCCTGATCTGGCCCGCGCTTTCGGGCGGCTGAGCCACAGCGGCACCTTTGCCACCACCGTCACCCGGCCGGCATATTTCACAGATTACCTGACCGAGCAGCTCGAACTGCTGGCCGATGATTATGACATCACGCTGGAAGTGGTTCGTTCAGCGCAGGAAATCCCCTTCCCCTATGTGATCGATTCCAGCTCTGAGCTTGGCGATACCTCTATCCAGGATCTGGCGCGGCACTTCCCGGCCACCGAGCTGGCGATGATCGGCGACGAGCTGGCGGACGGCATCGACCTTGGCGATCCGGACGATCCGATACCGCTCGCGCTGTTTGATGGCCTGCGCACCGATTTCAGCCTCGCGCGTCTTGCCCATTATACCGGCACCGCCATCGAGCATTTCCAGCGTTACATCCTGTTCACCAACTATCACCGCTATGTCGATGAATTCGTTGACTGGGCCGGGGAGCAGATTGGCAAGGAGGGCTATACCGCGCTGTCAGGAGCGGGCGGGTTGTATATTGACCAGCCGGTGGAAAACGCGCGCGGTCTGATGTCGGATACGGCGTGGCGGCGGCACCAGATGCCCGCCTATCACCTGATTGCCGAGAACCGCATGGGCATCACGCTGGTCAACATCGGCGTCGGCCCGAGCAACGCCAAGACTATCTGCGATCACCTCGCCGTGCTGCGGCCCGAGGCCTGGCTGATGATCGGGCATTGTGGCGGCCTGCGCGATACCCAGCGCATCGGCGACTATGTGCTCGCTCATGCCTATCTGCGCGATGATCACGTGCTCGATTGCGTGCTGCCGACCGAAATCCCCATCCCGGCCATCGCCGAAGTGCAGGTGGCGCTGGCCAAAGCTGCCGAGGAAGTCAGCGGCAACAGCGGCGCGAACCTCAAGAAGCGGATGCGCACCGGCACCGTCGTCACCACCGATGATCGCAACTGGGAGCTGCGCTATACCGACAGCGCCCGCCGCTTCAGCCAGAGCCGCGCCATCGCCATCGACATGGAAAGCGCCACCATCGCCACGCAGGGTTTTCGCTTTCGCGTACCCTACGGAACGCTGCTCTGCGTCTCGGACAAGCCGCTGCATGGCGAGATCAAGATGCCGGGTCAGGCTAACCGTTTTTACGAGGAAACGATATCCTCGCACCTGCAGATCGGGGT
>JANOYZ010000046.1:0-17144 GCA_031429135.1 Novosphingobium sp.
GGCTGAACAGCATCGCCGGATTGATCCCCTGAAACGCGGTTTCAAGGATCATGCCGCACTCCTGCGGAATGCGCGCACCGATGGGATGGGCTTTGAGCACATCGGCCCAGGCCCCGCTGAAATTGGCAGCGACATAGGCATCGAAGCCATCGGCGCGCGGATCGGTGTCAAACGTCGCGGCCTCTGGCGGCGGCGAAGGCGCGGCGACTTCCCATTGCAGCGGCGTGCGCACCTGCGGATCTGCACCGATCAAAGCGTGCAGGATCGAAGTGCCACAGCGCGGCAGTCCCAGAATGAACACCGGGCGATCAATCTGGACCTCGGCGATCTCGGGATGGGCGGCCCGGTCTGCGACAATCGCTGCCAATCGCGCCAGATTATCGCGAAACTGGGCGAGCGCACGCTCCCTGCCATCAGGGGTCAGGCCCGTCTCCGCATCGAGCGCGGTCAGGGCGGCGGCAAGGCCTGGCTGAGTCCCGTTGGCGATTTCGCCTATCAGCCCCGCTTCGGCGAGCATCTCTTCTGCTGTAATCATGCCCGAAGGCTAGAGCCGCAAAAAGCTCCCTCACCCGTCTTGGGATAGGGGCGGGCGACAGGCAGTGCAGCAATTCTCCAGGGCCAGGAGAACTGGCGATGCAACTCGATCTCAACCAAGTTTATAATCTGCGCGGCAAGGCGGTGATCGTCACCGGAGCAGCGCAAGGCATGGGCGAAGCCACAGCGCGCGCCTTTGCCGGAATGCACGCGAAGGTGATGCTGGCGGATATCAGCGCGGATCAGGTCACAGCGGTAGCACAGGACATCGGCGGCGACGCGACTGCGATGGCTGTCGATATGGCCAACGAGACGAGTGTCATTGCACTGGTCAAGGCCGCGCGCGAAAAATTCGGGCACCTCGACATTCTGGTCAACAATGCCGGTGTGCAGCACCGCCGCATGCTCGAAGATACCGATCTCGCCTATTGGGACCAGACGCTCGACATCAACCTGCGCGGGGTGATGCTGGCTATGCGCGAAGTGGTGGCGGTGATGCGCGCTGACGGCACCCGGGGGGCAATCGTCAACATCGCTTCGAACAGCGCGTTTCACCCCATGGCACCCAGCCTGATGGCCTATGCTGCCAGCAAGGCGGGGGTCGTCTCGCTCACGCGTTCGGCAGCGATGGAAGTGGCCAAGGACGGCATCCGGGTGAATGCCGTGTGCCCCGGGAACACTACCACTCCGGGTCAAGGCACCGCCAGCGGACCGGGCTTTCCGCCCGAAGTGATCGCCAAATTCATGCCGCCGCTCGGCCGCCCCGGCAAGCCTGAGGAGATCGCCGCCGCGGTGCTGTTCCTCGCTTCCGACGCGGCAAGTTATATCACCGGCCAGACGCTGATTGCCGATGGCGGACACCTGATCGGATAGGGATGCCTGTGCCGGAAATCTATGATTACATTATCGTCGGCGCAGGCTCGTCAGGCTGCGTGCTGGCCAACCGCCTCTCGGAAAACCCCGCCAACCGCGTGCTGCTGATTGAAAGCGGCCCCGATGACAAAAGCCCGCTGATCCGCATGCCACGCGGCGTCGGTAAGCTGCTTGATCCCACCAATCCGCATGTTTTTGCCTATCCGGTGACGCCTGCGGGCAATCAGCCGCAGGAACTGTGGCTCAAGGGGCGCACCATCGGCGGTTCCAGTTCGATCAACGGTATGGTCTATATGCGCGGGAGCCCGCAGGACTATGACGACTGGGCCGCAGCGGGCTGCACCGGCTGGGGCTGGGACCGGATCGGCGCGCAATATCTGAAGCTGGAGGATCATGTCCTTGGCGCAGACGAATGGCGCGGCACCGGTGGCCCGCTCAAGATTTCGCGGCACCCAAAGGGCAATCCCTTGTGTCAGGCGATCCTTGATGCGGCGGGTGAACTGGGCGTGCCTGAGGTTGAGGACATCAACCACACCGATGTCGTCGCCGATCAGGGCATGGGATACCAGACGCTGACCACTTTTGCGGGCAAGCGTTTTTCCGCCGCGCGCGCTTTCCTCGATCCGGTGCGCAGCCGCCCCAACCTTGACATCCTCACCGGTATTCGCGCGGAGAAGATCCTGTTCGACGGCAAACGGGCATGCGGCGTGCAACTGGCGGATCGTACTGTCAGTTGCCGGGGCGAAGTGATCCTCAGCGCCGGAGCCGTGGAATCACCCAAGCTGCTCGAACTCTCAGGGATCGGTGATAGTGACCGCCTGAAAGCACTGGGGATCGAACCCCTGGTTCACAGCCCGCTAGTCGGTGAAAATTTGCGTGAACATCGCTATATGGCGATGGACTGGCGGGTAACCGGGCACAGTTCCAATCAGAACCTGCAAGGCCTTGGCCTGCTCGCCTCGGCCATGCGATATTTCCTGCTTTCCAGCGGCCCGATGACCGATGCGGCGCATGAAATCGGCGGTTTTATCAAGACACGGCCTGAACTTGACCGACCCGATGCGCAGATCGGCTCGATGCTGGTCACCATGGGGGTCAATGCTGCCGGGAAGGTCACTCTCGGCAAAGAGCCCGGCATGCGCGTGCTCGGCTATTTCACCCGGCCCGAAAGCCGGGGCTGGACGCATATCACCTCGTCCGATGTGGCACAGATGCCCGAAATCAATGCCAACCACTTCGCCGAGGAAATTGACCGGCAAAAAGCGCTCGATCTGTTCAAATGGCTACGGCGACTGGGAGAGCAGCCCGCTCTCGCCCGCTGGATTGTCGCGGAAACCGGTGTGGGGGCCACTGTTCACAGCGATGTGGATATCCTCGCCAACCTGCTCAAGCTGGGCGGCACCAGTTTTCACATCGCCGGCACTGCCGCAATGGGCGCGGACGCAGCCAGCGTACTCGATCCGCAACTGCGCGTGCGCGGGGTGGACGGCCTGCGGGTGTGCGATACCTCGATCATGCCCAGCCTCGTTTCCGGAAACACCAATGCCCCCGCCATGGCCATTGCCATGAATGCGGCGGATATGATCCTTGCGAAAGACCCTGACTGATGGCCATTCCCTATACCAATATCGCCCACCTGTTCATCGATGGCGCCTGGGTAGCTCCCGAAGCAGGCAGCGAAGCGGTGATCAATCCCGCCACCGGCGCGGTGATCGGCCATGCACCGCTGGCGAGCATGGCGCAGGTTGAAGCGGCCATCGTCGCCGCCCGTCAGGCCTTTGACCATGGCCCCTGGCCTAGCATGACCATGGATGAGCGCGCCGATGTGATGCAGCGGATGGTCGAAGCCCTGCGCGCGCGGCAGGCGGATATCGCCGCGCTGATCGTCGCCGAAGTCGGCTGCGCGCAGCACATCACCCACGGGATGCAGGTCGCCAATCCGATCAACCATCTGGTCGCCGCTATCGCCAGCGCACGCCGCGAGGATAGCGAGCGGCTGCCGATCGACATCACCCCCAATATGTTCATGCCCGGCGGTCCGCAGTCCATCGGCGGCACCACCGTGGTGCGCGAGCCATTCGGCGTGGTCAGCGCGATCACCGGCTACAACTTCCCCTTCCTGCTCAACCTCGCCAAGATTTCCCCGGCCCTGCTGGCGGGCTGCACGATGGTGCTGAAGCCTTCGCAGTTCACGCCTTATTCGGCGCTGCTGTTTGGCGAGATCTGCGAAGAGATCGGCCTGCCCAGGGGCGTGCTCAATGTCATCACCGGCGGCATTGCCGAGGGGCAGCTGCTGTGCACCGATGAGCGCGTGGACATGGTCACCTTCACCGGCTCTGAAGGCGTGGGCGCAAGCATCATGGCGCAGGCCGCTCCAACCCTGAAGAAGGTACATCTCGAACTCGGCGGAAAATCCGCCATGATCGTGCGCCACGATGCCGACGTGCAGCGCGCCGCCGCGATGGCGGTGGGCTACCTTTCGGTCAACGCCGGACAGGGCTGCGCCATCCCCACGCGGCTGCTGGTCCACAACTCGATCCGCCCGGCATTTGCCCAGATCGCCAAGGCGGCCGCCGCGCAGATCAAGCTGGGTGATGCCGCTGATCCCAGCGTCACCATGGGGCCGCTGATCCGCGAGAGCCAGCGCACCAAGGTGGAACACTATATCGCCAGCGGCAAAGCAGCAGGCGCGACCCTGCTGTGCGGCGGCGGCAGGCCAGCGGGCCTTGAACACGGCTTCTTTACCGAACTGACGCTGTTTGACGATGTCACCAACGACATGGCCATCGCCCAGGATGAAATATTCGGACCGGTTGGTTGCATCATCGGTTTTGATAGCGATGAAGAGGCAATCGCCATCGCCAACGCCTCACGTTACGGCCTCAACGGCGCCATCGAAACCGCCGATGCCGCCACCGGCTATGCCATGGCCATGCGCATCCGCGCGGGCAGCGTCTCGCTCAACGGCGGCACCGGCACGATGAGCTATGCGCCCATCGGCGGCTACAAACGCTCAGGCGTCGGGCGCGAATACGGTCCGAACTGGCTGCGCGAATACCAGCATGAAAAGTCGGTGTTTTACCCGATCGGGTGAGTCTCACTACAACTCCTGAGCTACCCCCAATACACCATCGGCAAAACACTCCAGAGAGGCCTCGCGCTGACCCGGATTGCCGATACCCCATGCTAGGTCAACCACCCCCACCCCGCAATCGCGGATCGCTTCCATCTTGCCTTTGAGGGTTTCCGGTCCGCCGACAAAATAGGGTTCCAGCACGAGCGGCACCACCGGCGGGCCGCCAAGCGTTTTCTGTTGAATCTGCGCCTGTTCAGCCATCTTCTGGCCAAAGAACGCGCCCATATCGTCCATCGCCTGCCCGTCGCTTTCTGCCGCATAGGCGATGCCGCGATAGATCACCTGTTCCGGCCCCGGCTGCCAACCGGCGCTCGCGGCCTCGGCATGGTAGAGCTTGACCCAGTCGCGCACCGCTTCGGGCGGGGCGAAGGAAAAGGCGATGCCCATGCGGCGCGCGGCGGCGAAACGCACCGATTCTTCGCTGTTGCCCGAGCCGAAAATCGGTGGATGCGGCGTCTGCACTGTCTTGGGCCAGACCGAAATGGTGCTGAACTGATACTGCGCGCCATCCCAGGTAAACGGCTCGTCCGCTGTCCAGGCCTTGACGATCAGATCAATCCCTTCCTGCGTCATCGCGCGGGTAGCGGCGGCATCGGTATCATAAGTCTGGTGTTCATTGGGTGTGCCGCGCAGGAACAGCACAACCAGCCGCCCGCCGCTCAGCATATCGACCATCGCCAGTTCCTCGGCAAGGCGCACCGGGTTTGACAGCGGCACCAGCGGCCCGAGCAGCGCGATCTTGGCGCGGGCAGTCACCTGCGCCAGCGCGGCGGCCATCACACAAGGGTTGGGCGTCATGATATAGGGCGCATAATGATGTTCGGACAGGCTGACCCAGTCAAACCCCAAGGCATCGGCCTTGGCCGCCATGGCGAGGCTGTGGACGAAGGATGCTTGCGCCACATCGCGCTGGCAATAGGCGGGTTCGGCTGGCCACACTTCAAGGCCCGGTGCCGGTCCATCGTAACCCGTCATGCACAGACTTGATATCAGCATCGTGTCATATCCTCCCGAAAACACTGGCTAGGATGGATTAGGCACGAAACGCCTATCCAAAGAGGGGCCAAGCACTGAGAGACCGATCTAGAAATCTGATTATAATAACCGAGGATTGTGGGGATGAATCAGGCCGTCCGTATCGGAACAGGTTTAAGCGCGCAGGATGAGCGGGCGATCTCCGCCGTGCTCATTGCTTATGCGACTGGTATCGACCAGCGCGATTGGCCGCTGTTCCAGTCGCTGTTCACCTTCGATTGCGAGGCTGATTACGGCAGTTTTGGC
Organism: Novosphingobium sp.; assembly: GCA_031429135.1. Taxonomy (GTDB): domain Bacteria; phylum Pseudomonadota; class Alphaproteobacteria; order Sphingomonadales; family Sphingomonadaceae; genus Novosphingobium. The sequence goes on from JANOYZ010000046.1 coordinate 5,825, forward strand.
AAGTGGCACGGGGCGGCCGCCATCACCGAATATATGAAACAGGCGCACGCCGATCTGGGGGCCACCCTGCACCGGATCAGCAATATCAACATCCGTAACGCCGATGGCGGGGTCCATGCCCGCTCCTATGTCGATGCCCTGCTCAGCCCGATGAACCAAGGCGGCCCGATGCATCGCGGCGTCGGCTATTACGATGATCAGTTCGCCCGCACGGCCAGTGGCTGGCAGATCGCCAGACGCCAGTTTCACGCGCTGCTGCTTGATTGAAAGAACGGTGATGACCAGCCCTACCATGACCAGCCTTGCCGGAAAGAATGCCATCGTCACCGGGGCCTCATCGGGCATCGGGGCCGCAACTGCCCGCAGGCTCGCCGCAGCCGGTGCGAATGTCATGCTGGTTGCGCGGCGGCTGGACCGGCTCGAGGAACTGGCGGCGGAACTGGCGGCGGAACTGGGATCGGCAGCAACACCGCTGGCGCTGGACCTTGGCGATGCTGATGCGGCGCAGGCGCTGCTTGATGCCGCCACGGCGCGGTTCGGCAAGACCGATATCCTGATCAACAACGCCGGAATCCTGCGCACCAGCCATGTCGATGGCTTCGATCTGGCCGGACTGGAACCGCTGATCGCCATCAACTACACCACGGTGGTGCGCACCAGCCTGCTGTTCGCCCGCCAGATGAAGGCGAATGGCGGCGGGCAGATCGTCAACCTCTCCAGCATCGGTGCCAGCCTGACGGCTGCGGGAACGGGGGTTTATGGCGGGCTCAAGGCTGCGCTGGAACGGTTTACCGATGTGCTGCGGATCGAACTGGCAGGCAGCGGCGTGCGCGTCGGGCTGATTGCGCCCGGCACCACCACCACCGAAATCTTCGCCGACATGAAGAGCAAGGGACAGCCCGGCTGGGATGAATTCATTCCGCCGATGGTGCCCGACGATATTGCCAAAGCCGTGCTGTTCATGTGCGAGCAGACCGGCAACGCCAACGCTGCAAGAATGCACATCTATGCCACTTCGGAAGGCTTCTGATCAGTCCAGCCTGCCGTAAGCTGACATATCGAACGGATTGAACGGCTCTCCCCGGCGCGCTTTGCCAATCCAGTCGGCATCCATCAAAGCCGCTCGGCCAATCGCCACCAGATCGAATTCCCCGGCGGCAAAACGGCGAGCGACTTCATCCAGATTATCAACCGAGGCGGTCGGCTCCATGAATGAGCTTTGCAGGTCCTTGTCAAAGCCGATGCCGCCCACCGTCATCACCGGTTTGCCGCTCAGCTTGCGCACCCAGCCTGACAGACCCATGTCTGATCCCGCAAATACCGGCGCATCGAAATGCCGGGTGGAAACATCAAAAATATCGACGCCAGCATCGGCCAGTGCGCCGGTGATCATGGCCAGTTCCTCAGGAGTTTCCGCGAGGCGCGCATCATAATCCTGCAACTTCCATTGCGACATGCGGTAGATGACCGGTTTGTCTGACGGGATCACCCGGCGCACCGCCCGCACCACTTCGCGCGCCAGCCGGGTGCGCCGCAGCAGGTCCCCGCCCCACTGGTCGCTGCGCTGGTTGGTCGCTCCCCACAGGAAGCTGTCGAGCAGATAACCGTGTGCGCCGTGCAGCGCGATGGCATCGAAGCCCAGTTGATCGGCCTGCGTGGCGCTCCGCGCGAAGCCGTCAATGATGTCAGCAATATCGGAATCGCTGGCCGGAGCGCCCGGGCGCTTCACCGCTTCCAGATAGTCCGGCGGCACCATCGCCTTGTCGAGCGGGCCCCAGATACCGGACGGACTGATCGAGGGTGCCTGGGGATGCGGGCCGGTTCCGGAAAGCCGGATCGGCCCCATGTGCCACAGTTGCGGCGCAATCTTGCCGCCTGCCGCGTGAACCGCATCGACCACAGCTTTCCAGCTGGCCAGCGCCGCCTCACCATATATCAGCGGCAGTGCTTCACCGCCGGTCGTGCCATCGCCCAGTGCTGCCGGATGATCCGGGCCGACGCCTTCGGTGATGACCAGACCCATGTGTGCGCGGCGGGCATAGTAATCGGCAACGCCGGGAACTGGCACCCCGTCCGGGCTGAAATTGCGCGTCATCGGTGACATGACAAAGCGGTTTTCCGTGGTCAGCGAACCGCAGGTGAACGGCGTAAACAGGGGTTCCAGCTCTTGTCGCATTGTGTCCTCACGCAGGTGCAGTCCGTCTGCATCGGCGCGATCAGCGGCGCGACAACCTTCCATACGACAGGGGCCACACGACAGGGAATTTCGACCTGTGTTCAGGCGATGTCAGGCAGGCACGATCTTGAGCACTGCTTGCGGGCAGGCATCCGCCCCTTCACGCGCCAGTTCTTCCATACCTTCCGGCACGATTTCGTCATCGACATAGACCATGCCGTTTTCGTCCAGTTTGTAGACGTCGGGGCAGATATCCGCGCAGACGCCATAGCCGCAGCATGCCGGCTTGTTGATCACTACCTTGAGTTTGCCCTCTGCGGACATGATAAAATCCTCTCATCCACTCGTTGAAGCGCAACTTACACCTTGAACATATTTCATTCAATATGTATAACGCGAATCAACGAGAAAAAACTGCCTTAGGAGAAGATCATCATGCTGAAGCAAGCAAGCCTGGTCCTGCGCGACGGAACCACCCTCGACGATCTGATTATGCAAGACACCAATGAAGTGTCGCTCCGGGTGATGACCGACGAGGAGCTTTACGGTCTTGAAATGGAGCGGATTTTCGCCAAGACTTGGCTCCTGCTGGGACATGAGAGCGAGATTCCCAAGTCCGGCGATTTCATCGTTCGTGATATGGCCGAAGACAACGTCATTATCGCGCGCGACCGCGATGGCAATGTCAACGTCTCGCTCAACGTCTGTCCGCATCGCGGGATGCGCGTCTGCACCGCAGAAGCAGGTAACAAGCCCATCCATCAATGCATCTACCACGGCTGGGCCTTCAAGCCTGATGGCGATTTTATCGGTGCGCCGGTTGAGCGTGAGAAGATGCACGGCAACGACGTCGACAAAAAAACGCTGGGGCTGAAAAAGGCGCGCGTCCATGTTTATGGCGGCCTGATATTTGCCACATGGAATATCGATGGGCCATCGTTCGACGAATTTCTGGGCGATTCAAAATATTATTTCGACCAGCTTTTCTGCCGCACAGACAGCGGCCTCGAACTGCTCGGGCCGCCGCAGCGATTCATTGTTCCGTGCAACTGGAAAATCCCCGGCGAGCAATCGGCTTCAGACGGTTTCCATACTTTGACGCTGCACCGATCATTGATGGAAGGCGGGGTGATGGGCGGCACGGCAGAATCAATCTATGATCAAGCCCCAGGCATGTACGGGGTCGATGTGTCCTGCGAGCAAGGCCATTCGCTGCGCTGTCTCGAAGCGGCGCAAACCTTCAAAATGTTCTCCGACATCAGTTTTGAAGGCAAGTCAGTTGAAGAGCGGTTGCATATGTTGCCGCCGCCGGGAATCACCCCTGAACTTATCCCGCAATTGTTCAAAAACCTGTCGGCTGATCAGGTGGAACAATTGGCGACGATCCCGCCGCAAGTGGGCGGCATGTTCCCCAATGTGCTGGTGCTTTTCATCTTTGCTCCGCGCACCGATGGCGGCTCTTCCGGTGCCCTCGCGCTGCACACATATGTGCCCAGAGGGCCAGGCAAAGTTGAGTTCCTCAATTTCATCTTCGCCGAAAAAGATGCTCCCGAACAGGTCAAGCGGGACATGCTGCAAAACTCGGTCCAGCAATCGGGGACCTCGGGCACGATCGAGCAAGATGACGCGGATGTCTGGCCACAGATCATGCGCAATGCGCGTGGCGCTGCATCGAAAACGATGACACTCAAATATAAAGCGCTCCACGGCCACGAACGCCCCGAAGGCTGGAAGGGCGATGGCCTGCTCTATCCCGGCTTCACCAAGGATGACACCCAGTGGAACTGGTGGATGGCCTATCACAAGCTGATGAGCGAATCCTGAGTATTGGGCCAGAAGAGCTGGGAGATAACGACATGACCTGGGTTACCAAATCAACCGCCGCCCCTGATTCCACCACCATTCTGCGCGGGCTGTCCTCACGCAAGCGGGTGCTGTTGGGCTCGGAAGTGTACAATCGCCTGCTCGAAACGCTCTATGATGAAGCCGCAGTGCTGGACGAGCGCCGGTTCGATGACTGGATCGCCATGCTGGCGCAGGATCTGGTCTATCAGGCACCGATCCGGCTGACTCGTACCGGACCGAACCGTGATCGCGACGTTATGCGGACCATGTTCCACTTCGATGACGATCACACCTCGATCCTGATGCGCGCCGGGCGCCTGCAGAAAAGCGCCTGGGCCGAGGATCCGCCATCACGCTGCCGCCGCTTCATCACCAATGTCCGTATTGGCGAATGCGAAGCTGCTGGCGAATACGAAATCGTCAGCTATCTGTATCTTGAGCGCAGCAGGGGCGACAACCCTGAAACTGAGCATATGACCGCCGAACGCCGCGATGTGTGGCGAGATGTCGATGGCGCTTACAAGCTGGCGCGCCGCGAGATCATTGTCGATCAATCCGTGCTCAATATGTCCAATTTTGCGGTTTTCCTCTAATCGTCATGGCCGCCGCGCTTCCACTCTCTATTGTCGTGGTTGGCAGCGGGCTGGCAGGCTTTGGCGTGTTGCGCGAACTGCGCAAGCTTTCGCCTGATGCCAGGCTGACCTTGGTGACTCTGGAGGATGGCCATTTCTATTCCAAGCCCGCGCTGTCCACCGCGCTGGCCAAGGGCAAGACGGCGGAGACGCTGATCACCTCGAATGCCGGTAAGATGGCGAGCCAGTTGAAACTGGATGTCCGCACCGGGCGCGCGGCGGAGGCCATTGACCGGGCGGGCAAGGCACTGCTCACCACCGGCGGCCCGGTGCCATATGATGCACTGGTGCTGGCGACAGGGGCATTGCCCGTCCGTCCGCCGATGGATGGGGACGCCGCGCACCGGGCCATTTCGGTCAACCAGCTCGATCACTATGAGAGCTTCCGCAAGGAACTTCCCGAAGGCGCGCGGGTGCTGATCATGGGTTCCGGCCTCGTCGGCACCGAATTCGCCAATGACCTGATCTCCACCGGCTACCGCGCCGTCGTGGTCGATATGCTGCCGCTGCCGCTGGCGCAACTGGTGCCGCCGGCCGCGGGTGAAATGGTGCGCGATGCCTTGGCGGCACAAGGCGCTGAATGGCATCTGGGCCACAAGATAACTTCGATCAATTATAAGGGCGACGCGCCCGGCTATGTCGCCACGCTGGACGATGGCACGCTGATCGAGGCCGATCTGGTGCTCTCGGCAGTCGGCCTGCGCCCCAATGTGGCCTTGGCTGCTGAGGCCGGGCTTGAGATAGGCCTTGGGATTGGCGGCGGCATCAAGGTCAACGAATTCGGCCAGACCAGCGATCCGCATATTTTCGCGATTGGTGACTGTGCCGAGTATCAACATGGCCTTTCCGCCTATGTCACGCCGATCATGGCGGCAGCGCGCGGGATTGCGCCAACAGTGCTGGGGACGCCGACCGCAATCCGTTTTCCGCCGCTGTCGGTGCAGGTGAAGACCACGCTGCTGCCAATCAACCTGTTGCCGCCGCCGCGCGCGGTTGAGGGGCAGTGGCGCGAAGTTGAAATCGATGCGCAAGGATCAAAGCATGTGTTCGTCGGCAGTGACGGAATTCTGCATGGCTATGTGCTGACTCAGGACAAGTGTGACGAACGTATGGAAATGGACGCTAAAGTGGGGGAAATTGCATGAGCCGCTTGCTCGAAGGAAAAGTCGCGATTGTCACCGGCGGGGCCAAGGGGCTCGGCTATGGCATCTCGCGCGCCATGGCCAAGGAAGGCGCTGCGGTGCTAATCACCGGGCGCGACGGGGCTGCAACCGAAAAGGTGGCGGCTGAAATCCGCGCTGAATTTGGCACCAAAGCCGTTGGCATGTCCGCCGACATGGGCGTGAAAGAAGATGTCTTGGCGATGGTCCAACGCGCGGTCGATGTGTTTGGCGGCGTCGATATCCTTGTCAATAATGCCTCACTTCTCTCAGCGGGAGTCCTGCTTGAGGACAAAACCGACGAGATGTTGCGCCGGACACTGGAAATCGGTGTTTGGGGAAACTGGTGGGCGATGCAGGCTGCTTTCCCGCACATGAAAGCGCGCGGCGGAGGATCGGTAATCAACTTCAGTTCGATTGATGCGCAAACTGGGGCGTGGCTGCACAGCGATTATAATATCAACAAGCTTGGTATCCTTGGGCTTACGCGCAGCGCGGCAGTAGAATGGGGTCGTTTTAACATCCGCGTCAATTCTATCGCGCCAACGGGATTGGGCCAAGTATTTGCGCAGCTTGTCAAAGACGTCCCCGGCTTCCTCGAAAACGTCGTAGCGACCAACCCGCTGAAACGTGCCGGCGACCCTGAAAAGGATATCGGCCCGGTTGTCGTGTTCCTCGCTTCGGAAATGTCGCGCTTCGTCACGGGCGAGATGATCAATGTCGATGGCGGGCAGAATCTGCCCGGCTACGTCAGCATCCCGCACAATCTCGAAGAGATGGAAAAGGGCAGCGCATGAGGCTTGCCGCTGCCCGGGTGGAGGAAGAATCCACCCCAGAAGTTGAGCTTTCGCCAAGCGTGATCCGCATCCTGAGTGGCGCTCTCGATGCGATTGCCGCGCGCGGAGTAAAGCGTCTGTCGATGAGCGATATCATCGATGCCAGCGGTGTTTCACGCGGCACACTCTATCGTTATTTCTCCAACAAGGATCAGGTGCTGTCCGCCGTCGCAGAATTCGTCTGCACCGGCTTTGAAAGCGGCATTCGTGAGGCTGGCAAGGGTATCGAAGACCCGATCCTGCGGCTGAAAGCGGTGATGCAGTTCTACGCCCGCTACACCACTGAGAACTCTCCTGGACGGGTTTTCGAGGTGGAACCCGCATTTCACCTCGGCTTCTTCCGCAGCCGCTTTTCCCGCTACAATCAAGTCGTCCTCGAGGCGCTTGAACCGACGTTTGACTATCTCGACACCTTGCTGGGCGAAGCGATGAACCGGGAAGCCTTTGTCGAAGGGCTGGTGCGTAACCAGCTCAGCACGCTGCTGATTCCTGCCAGCGAGCAATGGAAACAGCTCTGGAATGACACGGCAGACAGCATCCTGAAATGGGCGCTGGCAATCGCTGCCTCGCGCAAATGAGCAGGAAAGGAACCTGATAATGGCCACTGCAACGCAGCTCGACAAGAACGATCTCAACATGTTTGCCGACAAGGCAACCGCCGATGCCATGGTTGCCAAGGCGAAGGAGCTACGCCCGCTGCTGATGGCTGAAGCCGCCGCTGGCGAAGCGCAACGCTCCCCCACCAAGGCGGTTGAGCAGGCGCTCAATGCCAATAACATGCTCAGCGCCCTGCTGCCCCGGCGGCTTGGCGGTGTTGGCCTGTCCTTCACCGATTTCTGCCGGATGCAGATCGAGATGGCCAAAGGTGATCCGGCGATCAGCTGGGTCGTGCAGATCGTCAACGGCACCAGCTGGGTGACGAGCCTTGCGCCCGACTCTGTTCAGGATGCCGTTTTCGGCAAAGGTCCGGCCGCAGTTTGCGGTGCCTACAATCCTCCGGGAAAGGCGCGCAAGGTTGAAGGCGGCTGGATCATCAACGGCGCCTGGCCCTATACCTCGGGCTCGCGTCAATCGACATGGGCGCAGCAAGGCGTGGTTCTGGAAGGCTATGAAGGTCCGGTCGTCCCCGGCATTTCGATGTGCTATATTCCCTTCTCTGACCTGACGATCAAGGACACCTGGTTTGTTACCGGCATGCAGGGAACTGGCTCCGACACCAGCATCGCCACGGACGTTTTCATCCCAGAAGGCCAGATGGTGCTGATGGACGAACGCGCCGGGCAGATTGACCGGACCAAGCGCCACTTCGGCGCACCGTCAGACCTGCTGCCCGTGGTTCCTGTGGTGCGGACGACCGGCATCGCCCAGTTGATCGGCGCGGCTGAGGCTATGCTCGAAATAGTGCGCGATGAGGCTGGCAAGAAGCCTGTGCTCACCACGCTGATCGCGCCGCGAACCAATTCTGGCGCCTTCATGCGCGATCTGGGTGAAGCAGCAGCGATGATCGACACCGCCAAGCTGATCCTGTTCCATCTGGTCGGTGAATTTGATCGTGTCGGGCTGACCGATGGCGAATTGACGCTGGATGAAAAGGCCCGCCACCGCGCGCAGTGCGCCCAGATGATCAAGCTGGTCCACTCGGCGTCGGAATCACTGATGTTTCAGGCTGGATCATCGGCGTTCTCGCTCGACAAGCCGATCAGCCGCTATTGGAAAGACGTTTCGATGGGCCTGCGCCACATCCAGAACATTCCGACCATCGGCTATGAAATCTATGGCCGTGACATCGCCGGCGGTGACATGATTTCCCCGCCCGGGGCCTATTGATCTGCAATCAGGCGCGCGCGGAAGAACGCGAGTATTTCATCACGCGCCTGAACTGTCGGCTGCCCCACCTCGTCGATCAGGTGCAGCGTGACCACACTATGCGGCATCTTGAGCGGCACATCAGGATTGGCGGCTGAATCGGGCAGGACCTTGCCGATGAACCGGTCACCCAGAGCATCACTATAGGCTGCAAAACGCTCGGCGCGGCAGAAGCTGTCGCCTTCAAAGCGATAGGCCAGCACGGTCAGATCTTCGGCTTCCATCCGCGCCTTGACCGCTGCCAGCTCATCAGGATCGATGGCGAGGCCCGCAGGATTGTGCATCGGCATGGATGGCTGAGACATCACCGGTGCAATAACCGACTTCTCCAGCATCATCGACAGCGCGAAATTGCCGGTAAAGCACATGCCGATCGCCCCCACGCCATTGCCGCCGCATTCCTTGTGCGCCTGCGCTGCCAAGGCGCGCAACCATTGGGTCACAGGGCTTGAGGCATTGCTGGCAAAGGCGCGGAATTCCTTGCTGATGCAGGCGCGCGCCAGTGTCAGCATCGCCTTGCCGTTGCCCGGCAGCACGCCATCCTCGCCAAACAGCGACGGCATATAGACCGTCAGCCCGGCATCGCGGACCCAGCGGGCAAACCGCGCAACATAAGGACTGATGCCGGGAATCTCCGACATGACAATCACCGCTGGTCCGCTACCCGAAACGTAAACGCGCTTGGTCTTGCCCAGCAGGGTCACTTGGCGCTTTTCAAAGTCGTCAAGACTGTCGCGGAAATTCGGATCGATATCAGCCATCAGTTTTCCCCTGTGATCAGATGATGCGGCAAGTGTCCTCAAAATCGAGCCACGGTCTGCGCGGAAACAGGTCGCCGATCTCCATCACCATACCAAAGGCAGCTTGTCCGGCTGGAGTATGCCGCCAGTGTGCGTTTTCACCACATAGCCATCCTGAATGCGAAACGGCGGTATTGCTTTCAGAAATTCCTCCATTGCAATCCGCATTTCGCGCCGCGCCAGATGCATGCCAACGCACAGATGCGGCCCGTAACCGAAGCTGAGGTAGCGGGATTTACGCCCAAGCTTTACCACACCGGGATCGTCATAGGCTTCGGGATCAAGTCCCGCCAGGCAGGTAGCCATCGCCACCTTGTCACCCGGTTGAAAGGTGACGCCATTGATTGTCACTTTGTTCTTGCAGGTGCGGAAGGTGGTCACCGCAGGGTAGGCGCGCATCATTTCCTCGATGGCATCCATGATCATTTCAGGATTGGCGCGCAGCGTCGCCTGATCTTCAGGATGCGTCGCCAAGTGACGGAATTGCCAGGCCATGTTGGTGGACACAGTGTCCATGCCGCCAATGAACAGATTGAAGGTGAAACCCACCAGTTCGTCATCGGTCAGCGGACGCCCTTCGATCTCGGCGGTAACGCCATAAGAGATCAGATCGCTGCCCGGATTGGCCTTCCGGTCGGCAATCTCTTCGCGCAGGTATGTAACGACCTTGCGCGTACTCTCGGCAATCTTGCCCAGATCATTGGTGTGCAGCAGGTCCATTTCCCATTCGAGGAAGGTGGCGACCATGGTCTGCGGCAGGCCCATCAGTTCGAGGAACACCTTGATGGGGAATTCGAAGGCGAAATCCTCGACGAATTCGCAGGAGCCCCTGGCCTTTATCGCCGCGCAATAGTCCTGTGCATATTGCCGGATCTTGCCGTCCAGCTTGTTGATTTCCTTGGGCGTGAACAGCGGGTTGACGAATTTGCGGTAGAGCCCGTGCATCGGCGGATCGGTTTCTGCGGGAAGCGAACTCCAGGTCTCGCCCACCAGCATGGCGAAAGGGGCGAAATCCTTGTTGGAGAAATTGTCGGTGTCGAAATAGATCGTTTCCAGATCTTCCACGCGTCGGACGATCCAGCTTGGCGTGCCGCCCGGATAGGCATCGAGCGAATAAAACACCGGCGGCATGGTGCGGTGAATATGGGGAATCGTCGTCTCGAACGGATTTTCATCGACCAGAGCGCCCATCTTGATGGGATAGTCCAGCACCAGTTCCTTGGGAACGTGCGGCGGAGCCTCGGTCACCTGTTCACCCAGCATCGAAATCCTCCGTCATGTGTTTTATCGCAATTCAACGGCTAACATCCATCAGGCTTCTGATACCTGCTGAAGGATAGGTCGACCGAATATAAAACCACGGCATGTCGAATTTGATCGGGCAAAGTGTGTTCCAGCCACTGTTCTGACCAGCGGGGCTGAACAGTGCGTTTTTCGCAGGTGAAACGAACATGCCTTCAGACAGGTTTGCGAGGCTCTAATCTGCACATCAACGAAAACAGACACAATCCGCGACGGAGCTTGAAACATGAGCAGCACCGCAGTTGATCCACTGGACCAGATGGTTGCCGACTATTCACTGGTAACCAACGGTTATTCCGGCACGGCACCCAACAACCCCTATCCGATGCTTGCGGAAAAACGCGGGCGTTGCCCGGTGATGCATGGCGATCTGCTGCTGCAATCGATCATCGCCGGGCCGGACCCGGCATCCGATCACATCGCACTGGCCAAGATCGAACCGATCCTTGATCGCAAACCGCGAATGGCGAGTTGAGAGCATCCCGCAGGCGCTATAGCATGATGCGCTTAATCTGAACCACATCATGCTATAAGAGTCTTTGTTTTCGCGCGATTTATTGCGAAAAACCGGTACCCACTTTTTCGCATCGCGCTATAGCATGATGCGCTTAATCTGAACCACATCATGCTATAAGAGTCTTTGTTTTCGCGCGATTTATTGCGAAAAACCGGTACCCACTTTTTCGTATCGGCTCTAGCTGAG
>JANOYZ010000047.1:0-10975 GCA_031429135.1 Novosphingobium sp.
CGGCACGATATGGCCAGCATCGGCATACCAGGCGAGATCGGCAGAAACGACGGCAAGTCGCCCGTCGCGCGCCCCCGTTATGGCCCCCGTTATGGCGCTCGGCATGGAGGCCAGCTTCATGCGCCGCTCCCTACATCAACCGAGGTCACCGCCAATCGGATACGCGATAACAGTGCCATCATCTGCGCACGTTCTGCCGCTGTAATATCAAGGAATATCCGCTCGTACATTTCTTCGGTCATCGGCATCACTTCCTCATGCAGGGTGCGGCCTGCTGGTGTCAGTTCAAGATGGTGTGAACGGCCATCGCGATCATTCGGGCTTCGTGCGACCAGGCCGCGCTTTTCCAGCACCTTGCAGGCGCGATTGACGGCAACCTTGTCCATCAGGGTGGCGCTCACCAGATCGCGCTGCGTCAACGCCCTGGCATCACCCAGCACGGCCATGATGCGCCATTCCGGAATGCGCAGACCAAAGCGCGAGCGGTATTCATCGGCGATCCTGCCGCTCAGCGCATTGGAAGTGATCGCCAGAACATAGGGCAGAAAGTCGGCCAGACGAGAATTCTTGGTTGGCATGGTGAGATAGTACCTAATGCAACCGAATTGTTACGCAAGCCGCTTGTTGAACCGCGTCGCCTAACCTGGCCGTATCGCCTCGGGTGCGGCCTGGGCAATGGCATCGATCGCCCTGGCCTCGGCATCGATGCGAACCAGCTGCGGGAAATCATCAAGGACCATGGAAAACCGGCGCGCATTGTACATTTGCGGCACCAGGCAAATGTCTGCCAGATTGGGCGACGCCCCGCCAAACAAGCCATCGGCTGGCGCTTGTAGTTCCAGCGCGGCAAAGCCTTCGGCCATCCAGTGATGGATCCATTTTGCGCTGGCATCACGATCAGCGCCAAATTCATCGCGCAGATAATTGCGCACCCGCAGATTATTGAGCGGATGAATGTCAGCTGCGATCACCAGCGCCTGCGACAAGGCGCGAGCGCGTTCCAGCGGCAGCGCCGGGATCAGCCGTGGTTCGGGGAACTGCGCATCAAGCCAGTCAATGATCGCCAGTGACTGGGTGATGACTTCGCCATCGACTTCCAGTGCCGGCACCAGACCTTGGCGGTTAACCGCGCGAAACTCCGCCTGCGCTTGCTCGCCTTGCAACAGGTCAATCTCGACCCCGCGAAAATCGACGCCTTTGAGGTTCAGGGCAATCCGGACACGATACGCCGCCGAGGAGGCCCAGTAATCATAAAAAGTCAGTCCGCTCATCGCAGCACCCTTCCGGCCACGGCATCGAGCATGATCGCGAGCTTTGCATCGCGCGCGGCTGGTGCCGTCATGATCGCGCCATCAAGCGCATGGTCGATCGGGCTGGGTTCACGCGGTCCTGTCAGGGATTCGGCAAGCTGGCGCAGCGCGGCCTGCGCGGTGCGCGCATTGGCCTGCATCACCGACAGGACGCGCTCCGCATCGACATCTTCCTCTCCTTCGCGCCAGCTATCATAATCAGTGACCATGCCGAGCAAAGCATAAGGCAGCTCTGCTTCACGCGCGAGGCGGGCCTCGGGCATGGCGGTCATGCCGATGACATCGGCACCCCATTGGCGATAGAGTCTGCTCTCCGCCCGGGTGGAGAATTGCGGTCCTTCGATGGCAATATAGCAGCCGCCCCGGTGAACCGTCGCGCCAGCCGCTTGGGCAGCATCGGCAGCCAGCGCCGACAGCCGGGGGCAGGTCGGATCAGCGAGGCTGACATGGGCGACCAGTCCTCTATCTGAAGAACTGGCATCTGAAGAACTGGCCCCGAAAAAGCTGTTCACCCGCCCTTGCGTACGATCAATCAGCTGGTCCACGGCAACGAAATGCCCCGGCGCCATTGCCTCGTTCAGCGAACCGATGGCCGAGAGCGCCAGCACATCGCTCACCCCGCAGCGTTTGAGCACATCAATGTTGGCGCGGTAATTGACCGATGACGGCGACAGGTGGTGGCCAGAGCCGTGGCGGGCGAGGAAGGTGAAACGCACCCCCGCGAGTCTGCCGGTGGTTACCGGACCCGAGGGCGCACCAAACGGCGAGGCCACGGCAATTTCCTGCGCATCCTCAAGTTCGATAGCCTGAGACTCGATAGCCTGAGACTCGATAGCCTGAGACAGGCCCGAGCCGCCGATAATGCCGATATTCCAGCCTGTGCTCACCGCGTCACCAGAATCCCCGCCACAACAAAATCGTTGAGATGGCTACGGTAGCGGTCACGAAGCGCCTCGTCGAGGACATCCGTGCCCGAGCAATGCTTGAGCACCAGCCGCGCGGAGAAGAAGCGATCCGCCGCGCCGATCACGGTGAAATAGAACAGCTGCGGATCGACGGCACGGAATACGCCGGCCGCCACCCCTTCACCGATCAATGTGTCATAGGCGGTGAGCAATGGCTTGAGATAGCTATCCGCCAGCCGTTGCGCCTCATCAGGCGCGCTCTCGCGGATCATGCGCATCAGCAGGCGGTGGACATAGGGCGTGCGGAAGAAATTATCGACCACGCCGGCCATATGAATGCGCAGCTTGGTTTCGGGATCAAGCTCCTTGAGCAGCAGGGCATCGACCGATTTGACGATAGCCTGCCACTCACGCTCGATCAGTGCTTTCAGCAAGCCCGCCTTGTTGCCGAAGTAATATTTGACCAGCGCCGAATTGAGCCCCGAACGCTTGGACAGATCAGACAGCGAGATATCGACAATATCACCATCGCGCATGATCTGGCTTGCCGTGTCGAGCAACAGCGAACGCGCATCCATCTGGACGGCAATCAGGGCGCCGGGCTTGGGCATTTAACGCGGCGGCATGCGGATCGCGCCATCAAGCCGCACGTCCTCGCCATTGAAATAGCAATTCTCGATCATCAGCAGCGCCAGCGCGGCATATTCGGGCGGCTTGCCCATGCGCTGGGGGAACGGCACCGCCGCGCCCAGCACTTCGCGCGCCTTTTCCGGCAGCGCCATCATCAGCGGGGTTTCGAACATGCCGGGCAGGATGGTGTTGATCCGGATGCCATCGCCCATCAGATCGCGCGCGATCGGCAAGGTCATGCCGACGATGCCCGCCTTCGATGCGGCATAGGCGGCCTGGCCGACCTGCCCGTCTTCAGCCGCAGCCGAAGCGGTGTTGACGATAGCGCCGCGCTCCCCGTCTTCGAGCGGATCGAGCAGCACCATGCCCGCCGCCGATTTGGCGATGCAGCGAAAGGTGCCGATCAGATTGATCGCGATGACCTGCGTGAAACTGTCCATCGGATAGTACTTCACCGCGCCGGTTTCCCGGTCCCGGCCCACGGTCTTGATGGCAGTGGCGATGCCCGCGCAGTTGACCAGGATGCGTTCCTGCCCATGCGCGGCGCGCGCATGGGCGAAACCGGCATCGACACTGGCCTCGTCAGCGACATTGACCGGGCAGAACGTGCCGCCAATCTCGGCGGCCAGCGCCTCGCCTTTTTCGGCATTGAGATCGAAGATGGCAACCTTCACGCCCCGTGCCGCCAGCGCCCGTGCCGTCGCTGCTCCCAGACCGGAAGCGCCGCCGGTGATGACTGCGGCCAGGCTGCTATCGAGTTTCATCTGCTTATCCTGATGTCAGAGTTTGGATTTAATCGCATGATTAAGTGAGGCGAGGGAGGCGGTCAACCAGCGAGCTTGTCCCAACCTTGCATCCCGCCTCAGCGATAGGCTCCATTCCTCACATCGATCATAGCGTCGCTGGGCGCAATTCAGCCATACTTCGAATCTGTCGCCATCCTGTTGTGAAATTACCACAGCAGCGCCCGCTATTCATCTCAGCGACAGGATTTCAATTGAAACTTGATGCCCCATGCCACAACGATAGGGTCATCAGCGGTCCGGGGACTGGCCGCGGTGAACAGATTATGAATGTTTCCGCAGATTACCCCGTGACCGTACACCTCGCCCGCAATAGTTGCGGGCCGTGAGGCCAAGGGGACTGACACGTGAATTTCAATCGCAAAACCGCACTTCGTCTTGAGATCGCCGCACTGCCGATGATTCTGGCCGGCATGGCTCCAACAGCTGCCTATGCGCAGGCAGCTCCTGCCGCTGCCGAGGAATGCGTTGACGCCAACAATAACGCAGTGTGTGACAGTGATGAATCTGGTTCCGCGATTGTGGTGACCGGCTCGCGTATTGCGCGTGACCCCAATCTGGGCTCGCCAGTGCCGCTGACCGCCGTCACCGCCGCCGAACTGACCGAACAGGGCGAAATCTCACTGGGCGATGCGCTCAATGATCTGCCGTCGATCCGCTCGACTTTCAGCCAGGGCAACTCGACCCGCTTCATCGGCACTTCGGGCCTTAACATCCTCGATCTTCGCGGTCTGGGCGTTTCGCGCACGCTGGTGCTGGTCAACGGCAAGCGCCACGTCACCGCGCTACCGGGCGACTATCTGGTCGATACCAACACCATCCCGGTCGATCTGCTGGAACGCGTTGACGTGGTGACCGGTGGCAACTCTGCGGTTTACGGATCAGATGCCGTTGCCGGCGTCGTCAACTTCGTCCTCAAGCGCAATTATGAAGGCATGTCGCTCAAGGGCCAGGGCGGCATTTCGTCACGCGGCGATCGCGGCAGCTACTTCGTTGCCGGCACCTTCGGCAGGAACTTTGCCGATGGCCGCGGCAACATTGCGGTTTCGGCCGAATTCGCCCGTCAGAACGAACTGAAGTTCTCTGATCGCGATTACCTCACCGGCGCCTTCTCGGGGCGCTGCCAGTTCCAGACGATCGAGCCCACCGGTGGTGAGCCGTTCGGCACCGATGGCATTATCGACACCAATTTCGAATGCGGCGTCAAGAACGGTTCGATCTCCGATGGCGGCACGATTGGTCGCGTCGCAGCTGGGCAGTACCTGCGTTTCGATGACGGCGGAAACCTGTATGTCGATGTTCCAAACGGCCACTACGAGCTTGGCGGTTCCGCCAACATCAACGGCGGCAATGGCTCGACGCTGCGCAATACCGGCCAGATGATGCCGGCAGTGGATCGCTATGCGTTTAACTTGCTGGCACACTACGATGTTTCGGATGCCTTCCGGCCCTTCATCGAAGCCAAATATGTCCGCGTTAAGGCCAATCAGGAAGGCCAGCCGACCTTTATGGCTTCGGCCACTTTCGCCCCGACCTGGTTCTGCGACAACGGCTTCCTGACCACTGCCACCCGCGCAACAATGGTAGCTAACAACGTTTGCACGACCGGATCGACCAACACGCGCACCTTCAATCTGACCCGTTTCAACGTCGATCTTGGTGGTCGCGGCGAAACCCATGTGCGTGAAACCTATCGCATCGTTGCCGGTGCCGAAGGCACGTTCAACGATGATTGGCGCTACGAACTTTCGGTCAATTACGGCAAGCTGAAGACCAGCATGAACGCCATCAACGTTCAGCGGATCAGGAACGATGCCGGCACTGCTCCCGATGGCCTCGCACTCGCGGTCGATTCCGTGCTGGCTCCGGTCGGCTTCACCGGCACCAACTTTGAACTCAACGGCAATGGCCAGCGCGTTGTCTGCCGGGTCAATGCGGTAACCAACACCCGCCCTGATTGCGTTCCGATCAACTTGCTGGGCAGCAACCGGTCAAGTGCTGCTGCCCGCGCCTTCGTAAACGGCACGGCCAGGCGCACCGAAAATGCCTCGGAATTCGTCGCCATGGGTAGCGTCAGCGGTGATCTTTCGCAGCTGTTCGAACTGCCGGGCGGGCCAGTGGCCTTTGCCATCGGTGCTGAATATCGCGAAGAGACCGCGTTCAGCGATTATGACTCTGCTTCGAAGAACGGCGCTTTCTTCTTCAATCGCTTCGCCACTTTCGCTCCGTCGAAGCTGACAGTGAAGGAAGCCTTTGGCGAAATCAGCATTCCGTTGCTGAAAGACATGCCGCTGGCGCATGAACTGACTGTCAGCGCCGCTGGCCGTGTTTCGGATTACAACACCCGCACCGGAACGGTCTATGCATGGAACGTTCAGGGCATCTATGCCCCGGTTCGTGACATCCGCTTCCGTGCCGCCTACGCGACTTCGGTTCGCGCGCCGACCCAGAGCGACCTGTTCTTCCCGCAAACGCAGAATTTCGCGCAGATTGGCGACCCCTGCGATACCATAAATATTTCCGGCAACCCCAACCGCGCTGGAAACTGCGCTGCTTCCGGGGTTCCGACCCTCTTCAACGCGGCAACCGTTGCGGCCTGCACCGGCTCGTCCGTCCCGGCTGACCAGCGTGAGCTGGGCGATCCCTGGGTGAACTGCACGGCGCGCACATCGTCAACCGGCTTCGTTTCGGGCGGCAACCCAACGCTGGTCGCTGAAAAGGGCAAGAGCCTGACACTGGGCGTGGTGATTGAGCCGCGCTTCATTCCAGGCCTCAGCGTGACGGTTGACTGGTATCGGATCGAGGTAAAAGATCTGATCGCGGCTCTTGGCGCACAGACGATCATCAATCTGTGCTATGACAGCCCGACCGGCATCACCAACCCGTTCTGCTCTACGGTAAATCGTGATGCAGGCACCGGCCTGTTCGTTCAGCCGGCGGTGATCTCGGGCGGTGTCAACTTTGCCGCACAAAAGACCCAGGGCATCGATTTTGACGTTCAGTATCGCCACAACTTTGGCAATGGCACGAAGCTGTCTCTGCGCGGCATCGCCACCTGGGTGCGCCGTCTCGACAACTTCACTGATCCGACCAATGCGACTATTCCGAACCGCCAGCTGGGCGAACTGGGTGATCCGCAGTTTGCCGCGAACTTCCGCGCCGATCTCACCGTTGGCAAGTTCGATCTCAGCTACACGCTGCGTTACCTCGGCAAGATGTCAATTGGCACATGGGAAGCACAGCACACTTATACCGGCCTGTGCCCGACCAGCGGTGTAACGGGCTTCTCTGGCCGGACCTGCACCGCCGGTCAGCTCGCTATTCTTGATCCGCAGAACAATGATCAGTTCCCGATCATTCATTATCCGGCCACTTTCTACCACAATGCCCGCGTCAACATGCGGTTGGCTGACGGCAAGTTCAATTTCTACATGGGCGTCGACAATCTGTTCGACAAGAAGCCACCCTTTGGCCTGCTCGGCACCGCTGGCGGCGATCCGTATGATACCACGGGCCGCTTCTTCTACGCGGGTTTCAAGGCCAGCTTCTAAGCTTTTGAACGACACAAAAAAGGGCGGCGCGGCTTCGGCCACGCCGCCCTTTTTGTTTGCCTGTCAAATGCGCTGGAACATTCAGCGGCCCAGCGCTGCTCCGGCGATCACCGCCGCAATATCATCGGCATCGGGCGCGTTGCGTTCAACCCAGTTCTGCGCTTCGGCGATATCGTCGCCCAGCACTTCGGCCAGGTCCGCCCGCCGTGCGAGGCGGGCATCATTGTCAAAGGCGTGGGCCGGGTTCTTCGAATAGGTTGAAAACAGCGGGCCAGCGACCACCGCATCAATCACCGAGCTTTCCACCGCCATGCCGTAATGGCCCGCCGCCAGCCCGAGCACTTCGCGCGGGGCATTGTAGAATTTCTCTGCATTGAGGCTGCGCGCCTGCGGCATCACCTCAATCGCGGCGGCAAAGTTCCGCATCATCGCCAGCCACAGCGCCGCGCCCAGCTGGGTATCGCGCAGGCCGCCAAGATCGCCCAGCTGAGACGCCAGCTGGGCAGTCACCCCGCGCAGCCATGCCCGGTGATTGTCGCTGCGCAGGATGGCGAGCAGATAGTCGGACAGCGGCAAGTGCAAAAAGATCGCCCGCGCATCTGGTTCGGCAGCGGCGATTTCGTCGAGCAGGAAGTTGACCGGGACATTGGCCTTGATGATGCTCTGCCCGGCTCCGGGATAGTGCTTTGACAGCATGGCCAGCACCAGTGCCAGCCGCGCCGGATCTGGCTCCAGCGCCAGTTGTCGAAGCGCCAGTGGTTCGCGCAGTACGAGGTTCTCACCCAGCTCACCCAGCGCGCGCGCCAGCAGAGTCGAGCCGCAGTGGGCAACATGGAAGATCCACCCCGTCGCAGCAGGCTTGTAGTGCGCTTGCAGTAGCGTTGCAGCGGGCAGGCGCATCGCACCTTCGGCAGCGGGCGAAATCCGGCGATCCAGGAAGATCGAGCGCCGATAGGCATCCCGGTCCATCGCCACGAAGATCGCCGCATCACCTTCAAATGAATGGAGATAATGATCTGGCGAAGCGAACAGCTGATCGAGTGTTGGGGCCATAATGACGCCTATAGCGCCCGCGCACCCGCTCGGCTAATGCTTGCTGAGCCATGGCCCATTTTCAACCGCCCGCCCCGCACCGCCCCTTGGTTATTGTCGAACCGTCAGGCTCCGAACCGTCAGACTCTGGCGGGATAATGGGTGTGGACCGCGATGCGGTGATTACCCAGTACAAGGCGCACGGAGCCTTGCTGTTTCACGGTTTTGACTGTGATCTCAGCCAGTTCCAGGCCTTCGCCCGGCAATTCTGCCGCACCGCCGTGGTCAATGAAAGTCCGGGCCGGCAACCGCTCGATCTCGCCAATGGCATCTATGCCGTCGACGGCGGCACCAATGCCTTTGCGCTGCACCCGGAACTGTCACGCGAACCGTGGAAGCCCGATATTGCCTTTTTCGGTTGTTTATCAGCACCTTGTGATGGCGGCAGAACCACCGTCTGCGATGGCATCGCGCTGGCGAATGCGCTGCCCGATGAAGTCCGGCGCGGACTGGAAGGCCGGCGGCTGGTCTATGTCAAAGGAACCTGGCCGGCCTTGCTCGAATACTGGCTGGGCACGGCAACGCCCGATGATCACCAGTTGCAAAACCCGCCACCGGGCTGCCCTTATCAGTTCATGCGCTTTGCCGATGGCCGCGTTGCCCGCCATTTTTCGCGCCCCGCGCTGCACAAACCGATGTTCGCTGACGCGCTGGCTTTCGGCAATTTCCTGCTGTTTGCCCGCTTCAACAATGGCCGCACCGATTTCCCCCTGCTCGATGATCTGCGCCCGGTTCCCGAAGAGTGGCTGCAAGCGATCAAGGCCACTGGCGACAGTCTGGCCTCAGCTGTGAAGTGGCAGGACGGCGATCTTTTAATGCTTGATAACACGCGCTTCATGCATGGCCGCACTGCGATTATCGACGCTGCTGAACGCCAGATCGCCACCTATTTCGGCTATCTCGACTGCGCCATTCCTGACCCTGAGGAACCAGTGAATGCGATCTGGCGGCGCGAGGATTTCGAACCGCCGAGACCGCCAGACCATCTGGTGCGGCGGGGATAGGCTTTTTCTTACTCAGATTGCCGCTTCAATAATCCGCAATCATGCCCTAAGCGCGCGCCATGCTTAACCTTACCGACATCACGGTCCGCCTTGGCGGGCGCACGATCATCGACGGCGCAACCGCCAAACTGCCCCCACGCGGCCGCATTGGCCTGATCGGGCGCAATGGCGCGGGCAAATCGACACTGGTCAAGGTGATCGCCGGAATGCTCGAAGCCGATGGCGGTTCGGTCGATATGCCGCGCGGCAGCCGGCTTGGTTATATCGCGCAGGAAGCACCGGGCGGCAGCGCCAGCCCGTTCGAGACCGTGCTCGCCGCTGATGCCGAACGCGCTGCCTTGATGCATGAGAGTGAAATGATTGTCGATTCTGGCAACGACCCACACCGGCTGGGTGATATTCACGAGCGGCTGATCGCCATCGATGCCCATTCGGCCCCGAGCCGCGCGGCGCGTATCCTCAGCGGGTTGGGCTTTGACGAAGACGCCCAGCACCGTGAGCTTGAAAGCTTTTCGGGCGGCTGGCGGATGCGCGTGGCGCTTGCCGCCTTGCTGTTCTCGCAGCCCGATCTGCTGCTGCTCGACGAGCCTTCGAATCACCTTGATCTCGAAGCGGTGCTGTGGCTCGAGGACTTCCTCAAGAGCTACCCGGCGACCATCGTGCTGGTCAGCCATGAACGTGATTTCCTCAACAATGTCGTCGATCATATCCTGCACCTCACCGGCGGCAAGCTGACGCTTTATCCCGGCGGCTATGACCAGTTCGAGCGGCTGCGCGCCGAACGGCAGGCGCAGATCGCCAGCGCCAAGGCCAAGCAGCAGGCGCAGCGCGACCATCTGCAGGAATATATTGCCAAGAATTCCGCCCGCGCCTCCACCGCCAAGCAGGCCCAGTCCCGGCAAAAGGCACTGGCCAAGTTGCAGCCGATTGCCGAACTGATCGACGATCCCTCACTCAGCTTCGATTTTCCCAATCCTGATGAGCTGCGCCCGCCGCTGATCACGCTGGATATGGCGCAGGTCGGCTATGGCGATGTGCCGATCCTCAGCCGCCTCAACCTGCGGCTCGATCCCGATGACCGCATCGCGCTGCTCGGTCGCAACGGCAACGGCAAGACCACTCTGGCCCGGCTGCTTGCCGCACAGCTCGCGCCGATGGACGGGGCGATGCAGGCCAGCGGCAAGATGCGCGTCGGCTATTTCACCCAGTATCAGGTGGAAGAACTCGACCGCAGCGAAACCCCGTTGCAACACATGACCCAGCTGATGAAAGGCGCGACCCCCGGCGCAGTGCGCGGGCAGCTTGGGCGTTTCGGTTTTTCCGGCCCCAAGGCCTTGACCGAAGTCGGCAAACTTTCGGGCGGCGAAAAGGCGCGGCTGGCGCTGGCGCTGATCACCCGCGATGCCCCGCATTTGCTGATCCTCGATGAGCCGACCAACCACCTCGATGTCGATGCCCGCGAAGCGCTGATCCAGGCGCTCAACGCCTATTCCGGAGCGGTGGTGATGGTCAGCCATGACCGCCACATGCTGGAGATGACCGCTGACCGGCTGGTGCTGGTCGATGGCGGCACGGCGAAGGAATTCGACGGCTCGATCGATGACTACATCGGCTTCGTGCTGGCAAAGGATCCCGCCTCCATGCGCAAGGATGGTGCCCGGGGTGACGGCAAGGCGAACA
>JANOYZ010000048.1:0-12547 GCA_031429135.1 Novosphingobium sp.
CCGGACAATCGCCTCGCCAATCCCGCCAGCTGCCCCGGTGACGATGGCTACTTTTTGAACGCTCACGTTATTCTCCAAGATTCAGTTCAACCGGGCAGCTTGCCAGCAAGCTGGTTCCCCGCCCGCTCGGCAATGTCATTCGCGGCGATATAGCCGAAGGTCATGGCCGGACCGATGGTTGCGCCTGCACCCGGATAGCAATCGCCAAACGGATTGCCCGCGGCGTTGCCTGCCGCATAAAGCCCGGCAATTGGCTTGCCTTGGCTGTCAATCACCCGCGCCCGTTCGTCGGTCTTGATGCCGCCCTTGGTGCCCAGATCGCCGTTGTTGATCGGCACGGCATAGAACGGTGCCTTGTTTATCGGACCAAGATTGGGATTGGGCGCAACGGCGGGATCGCCGAAAAACTGATCATAGATATTGCTGCCACGCCCGAATTCGGGATCGATTCCGGTCTTTGCATAGCCGTTCATGTTGCTGACGGTGCTGCTGAGCGCGGCAACTGGTACGCTGATCTTGACGGCCAGTGCCTCGATGGTATCGGCGCGGAAGATGTAGTGATCCCACCAGTCAGCCGGCACCTTGTGTTCGGGGGTGTGCGCCCAGGGCATCAGGCCACCGGCGCTGAATTTGGCGCGAAACTTGGCATCGAACACCAGCCAGCACGGGCAGTTGGCACCCGTGGCGATCTGGTCCTGCACCATGGCTTGCCCGAAGCTGTCATAGCCGGTCGCCTCATCGACAAAGCGGACACCGTTGCGGTTGACACAGACCGACCACGGCCGCCCGACATCGAAGGCAGCCTGATGGATTTCATGGAAGTTGGACGATTTGGGCATCGGCAGGGTCATCGTCGGAATCCACCAGCCCTCGCCGGTGTGTTCGGTGGCAGCGCCCAGTTTCTCCGCTGCAATCAGCCCCTCACCGCGATTGCCGTCTTCGGGGGTGGAGGAATGACGGGTGAGGCCGGGAACCGGATAGAACCGGTCACGCAGCTCCTGATTCCACTCAAACCCGCCCGAGCCGAGTACCACGCCATGCTTTCCGCTGATCGTATAACGCCGACCGAAATTGCTCACCTCAACGCCAGTCACCTTGCCGCCAGCATCGACTAACAGCTGCTCAAGCTTTGTCTCCAGCCGTAACTGCACCCCGCGCTTGAACACCTGCTCATAGGTCGCGCCGATCAAGGCAGCGCCTTGGGTAAAACGCCGGTCACGATGCGAAACCTTGCGGGTGCCGCGATCCATCCAGTAGCGCCGGATGACATTCGCCGCGACGCGCCGCCAGCCCTTGTGCTGCATCATCAGCGAAAAGGTCTCGGTCAGATCCATGGCGTAGCGATTAAACAGCTTGAAGCGGTTGAACTGCTCGCGCATCAAGGAATAGCGATCATCGCCCAGCCGCCGCCCGTCATAAGTCGGACAAATCAGCGAGCGATCAGACCGCGAACCCGGCTTATCAGGGAAATAGTCCGGCCATGGCGAAACGATCAGCTCCACCCCGCTGGCTTTGAGATAGATCACCATCTCGGGAGCCTGATCGACATAGGCGTTCAGCTTTTCGGGATTGACCGGGCCACTGGTCACGCTGGCGAGGTATTCCATCACCTGCTCGCGGCTGTCCCCCTCCCCACCAAGGCCATGATTGGGAATCCACATCACCCCGCCCGATGTCGCGCTGGTGCCGCCGAACTTGTGCGCCTTTTCGATGATCAGCACCGAAAGCCCATTTCCCGCCGCGCGCAGCGCCGCCATCGCGCCTGCTGCACCCGAGCCGACAACCACGACATCAAAGCTCTCGCCGCCATTGCCGATGCTGCCCACGCCATTCTCCCATTCCGGTTTCGGGCGGATTTCCGCCCGATGCTTGTAACTCTCTATCGGGCGCGCGATACCGCCGCGAAATGACCCGCACGGCACGGCAAATTGCTTGGCCGGGTCAAAGCGGCAAGCACGGATTGTGCTTGGCCCAATATGCCCGCATTCACATGGTCGGAAAATGAATTTGCGGAGAATGAAGGCGTGCCCGGTTTTGTTGCTGTTGCCAATCTTGCCGATATCCCGCCGGGCTCCAAGCTGCTGGTGACAGTGAATGGCGCAGAGGTTCTCCTGTGCCACTCGCTGGACCGGATTTTTGCGGTCGAGAACCGGTGCAGCCATGCCGAGGAACGGCTCGATTGTGGCCGGATGCGGTCTGGCTGGATCGCCTGTCCGGTGCATGGCGCACGATTCGATCTGGCCTCGGGCGAAGCGATGAATCCGCCTGCCAGCCAGCCGATCCAGACATTCGCGGTGCGCATTACCGCCGACAAAGTGGAAATAGCCCTATGATCCTGCCACGCTGGGCCTCGCTCAAGCCGGTCGTCCCGCAGCGATGGGAAAACCTGACTCCCGAATGGATGACTCAGGCGATCAGCCGCGATCATCCTGATGCCAGAGTTGGGAAAGTCACTTTGGTCAACGCGGATGCTGGCACCAACCGCCGCGCCCGGTTCGCGCTGGACTATACGCAGGGCACCGGCCCCAAACGGGTGTTCCTCAAGGCCCACGCCCCCAGCCATCGCTTCGTCCATTTGCGCAATGGCAATCTGTTCCTCGAATCGCGGCTGTTTGCCGCCGGGGCCGATCTGCCACTGGAGCACCCGCACGTTTACCTCGCCGTGCCCGACTATCCCCGGCTCGATTTCCTGCTGGTCATGGAAGACCTGACACTGCGTGGGGCTGATCCGCTCGATGCTTTGCGACCGCTGAATGTGGATCAGGCCGCAAGCGGGTTGCGCGGGCTGGCTGCGCTGCATTCTAAATACTGGGGCATGGGTAAGCGCACACATCCCGGCCTCGGCTGGATCAAGCAATGGGCACCATCGCAAGGCTGGCAAGTCGGCCTCAGAAAGTATGTCCCCATCGGCCTGGATCGCGCCGGGGTTGGTGTCGCCGCTTCGGTTCTGGCGATGACCGGCGATGCGGTAGTCGATCTGTGGGTGCGCAATGTCACCACGCTTGCCTCCGGCCCGCAAACACTGCTCCATGGCGATGCTCACATTGGCAACATCTATGTCCTGCCCGGCAACCAGACAGGTTTCCTCGATTGGCAGGTCGTGCGCCGGGGCAACTGGGTGCAGGATGTCGGCTATTTTATGATCGGATCGCTGACCATCGAAGATCGCCGACAGCACGAGCGGCAGCTGCTTGGGCTGTACCGCGATGCCTTGCAGCTTCCGGCCAGCGATTTGCCATCGGTTGACGAAATGTGGCTGCGCTACCGCCAGTCACCCGCCTATGGCCTCGCCATCTGGCTCTCAACGCTCGGCACCGATGGCTGGCAGCCTCACGCAGTGTCGCGGGCGCTGGCAGAACGCTATGCCGCCGCGCTCGATGATCTGGAAACGCTGAAGGTCTTGCCCTGACTTGCCCAGGCCTGTCCCGCTTGGGCGATATCACGCGCAAAGCCCCTTCCGCTTCGCAGGCAGGCACGGCATTACGCTGCCCGTGACTGACCAAACCTCACTTGATGCACTGCGGCAGGATCTGCGCAGCTGGCTGGCGATTAACGCGCCGAAGGACTGGCGGGCGATTGCTGATCATCAGGCTTTTGCGACAAGCCAGCGCCAATGGTTCATGAAGCTGGTCGAGGCCGGCTATGCCGTGCCGCACTGGCCGGCGCAGTGGCCCGGCGGCGGGCGCAGTCTGGCCGAGCAAAAGGTGATTTACGAGGAATTGGCCCGCGCCGATTGCCCGCGCCTGCTGCTGTCCTTCGTCTCGACCTATCACGCCGCCTCAACCCTGATGGAATGCGGCAGCGAGGCGCAGCAGGCGCGCTATCTTCCCGCCATTCTCAAGGGCGAGACCTGGTGCCAGGGCTTTTCCGAGCCGGGTGCCGGATCAGACCTCGCCGCGATCAAGACCAAGGCCGAGCTGCGCGGCGATCACTATGTCGTTACCGGCCAGAAGGTCTGGTCGACCATGGCGCAATATGCCGACAAATGCCTGCTGCTGGTGCGCACCTCAAGCGACGGGCCCAAGCAGGCGGGCATCACCTTCCTGCTGATGGACATGAAAGCCAAGGGCGTTTCTGTGCGCCCGATCAACCAGATCCAGGGCGACGAGGAATTCTGCGAAATATTCCTCGATGAAGTGGCAGTGCCGGTATCTGACCGCGTCGGCGAAGATGGCAAAGGCTGGGCGGTGGCGCAGACCACGCTGTCCTCCGAACGCGGGCTGACGCTGATGGAACTGTCTTACCGGATGAAAGGCGCGATGTGGCGGATTGCCGATCTGATCCGCTACAATGGCCTGACCGAAGATGCCGGAGTTCTGCGCGATTTCGGCCACCTCAGCGCCCGCGTCGATGCGGCCTGCGCCACTGCCGATCAGTTCCTTGAAAACCGGATGATGGATATCGAGCGGATTGGCGATGCCTCGGTGGTCAAGCTCACTTATTCACGAGTCCTGCGCGAATGGTCCGAACTCGGGCTGCGGCTGGGCGGCATGGCTGAACAATACCGCGCGTCCATCACCTTTGGCGATCTCAACACCGGCAACTGGATGGCTGATTTCATGAATTCCTACGCCTGGACCATCGCCGGTGGCAGTGACGAAATCCAGCGCAAGATCATTGCCGAACGCATGCTCGAAATGCCGCGCGAGCCCAAAGGATGGGTGGCATGATCGAGCGGCAGGAACTGCACGACGCCGCCCGCGCGGCACTGGGCGGCACCATCATGGCACCGCGCGATGCGGCATGGCGCCAGGCTGCCGGACTGGGCTGGCTGCTGCTGCCCGTGCCCGAGGAAATGGGCGGGCTTGGGCTGGGACTGGATGCTTCGGCGGCAGTGCATTTCGAGATGGGCCGTGCGCTGGGCACCGCGCCGCTGCTGCCGGCATTGATGGTGATCCGGGCGCTTGCTCTCGCTGGCAAGACTGAGCTTATCGAACGCGCCGCATCAGGCGAGCTGATGACAACCGCGTTGGTGCTCAAAGGTCCGGGCCTTTCCGGCAGCGCGGGCGCTTACCGGCTCGATGGCACACTCGAGGGCGTTTGCGATGCCGATATGGCCAGCCATGCGCTCGTCATTTCCGCAGGACTTGGCATTTGCACACTCATTGCGCTTGATTCACCGGGCGTTGCCACCAGCGAGCGCAAGCTGTGGGATGAGAGCCGCCGTCTGTTCAATGTTACGCTAAACGATGTTGCGGTTGATCCCGGCCTCGTGCTGGCTGAAGGCGATGCAGTGCCGCCGATGGCGCGCGCAATCAAGGCCGAGATGCTCTGCGGGCTTGCCGCTGACAGCCTTGGCGGGGCCGAGGCCGCGCTGGAAATGACGGTCGAATATCTCAAGACCCGCCGCCAGTTTGACCGTCCGCTGGCGATGTTTCAGGCGCTTCAGCACCGCTGCGCCGATCTCAAGACCCAGACAAACGCCGTGCTGGCATTGCTATGGGCGCGATCAATCGACAAGGATGCCAGCACCGCCGATTTCGGCGCGCTCAAGGCACTTGCCACCGATGTCTACCGCTTCGTCAGCGAAGAGGCGATCCAGCTGCACGGCGGCATCGGCCTGACCGACGAATATCCCGCGCACCATTACCTCAAGCGCGCGCTGGCCAACCTGCAACTGGGTGGCAGCCTTGATCTGTGGCGCGAGACGGCAGGGCGCGCGGCGCTAAAACGTTACACCGCATAACGGTACATGGCGAAACGTTGCATGACACGGCCGGATCATAGGTTCAGCTATGGCGCAAGCCAATCTGATCACGCCCCGGCGAGCCACAGCAAACATGCTTGCTCGTGGGGTTGGCATTAATCTGCTTTGATCCTTAAGTTACGCAACCATGACCCGAACCACTTTCATCATCCAGACCTTCACCATGGCCTCTGACTTTGACGAGGACCGGATTCGCATCCATGCAGTGGATGAACAAGGCGGGTTTCAGGCGATCTTCATCACCCGGCGGCTGGCAGACCGTTTTGTGCCGCTGCTTGTCGGCCATGCCGAAGCTCAGGTTGAAGCCGCGATTCCCGCCGATCTGGCACTGTCATTCGAGCAGGAACGACTGCGAATTGACCGTGATGACAACCCGCAGCCAGACGTTCAGCCGCTGCCCGATGCTGCGCCTTGGCTGTGCCGCACCATCCACCTCACCGCCCATCCCGATGGCCTGCAATGGACCCTGACCGACGATGCCGCAATCGACGCCCACATGGTGCTCGATGAAGAAGCCGTGCGCGCAGTGCTCGATGTCCTGCTGATTACCTACCGAACGCTCGAATGGAGCGAACAGGCCTTTCCCGAATGGGTCAGCGCGCGCGGACAGGTTCCGGTGGTGGCGCCGGGGTCGCTGAACTGACAACGCGCTACAGGCTGTTATCAGCACCCACCGCATGCTTGGCCGCAATATAGCCAAAAGTCATCGATGGTCCGATGCTTGCCCCTGCGCCCGGATAGACGCCGCCCATGACTGAGGCGGTGGACACGCCGCAAGCATAGAGGCCGGGGATCGGTTCGCCATCAGCTTTGGTCACACGCCCCTTGGTGTCGGTCAGTGCGCCGCCATATGTCGAGACGTCACCCGGCACGACTTCGACCGCATAGAACGGACCTTGCGCGATCTTGCCCAGTGACGGGTTACCGCCCTTGAACGGATCGCCCAGCCACTTGTCATATTCGCGCGCACCCCGCCCGAAATCCTCGTCCACGCCCTTATCGACAAAGCCGTTCCAGCGTTCAACAGTGCCGCGCAGCACTGCGGGATCAACACCGATCTGGCCGGCGAGTTCCTCGATGCTGTCCGCCATTTTGAGATAGCCCGCCTCGCGCCATTTGGCGATCAACGCGGGGGTGAGGCTCATGTAGGCGACCTGATATTCGCGCGCATAATTTCCATCGAGGATCGCCCAGCTGGGCACGGCAGGCACTGTCTTGTTCCGCTCCAGCATGTTCTGGCAGTACAGCTCGTACGAACCGCCTTCGTTCAGATAGCGCACGCCCGACTGATCGACGAGGATCGAGCCGGGCTTGCCGGTCAGGCTCTGGCCGGGAGGCTTGACATACATCTGCTCCCAGCCGGGCGCGCGGGTCATCTGATAGCCGACCATCTGATCCATCTGCGCCAGAACGCCGCCGATGCGCTCCATCTCGATGTGCATGTCGCCGGTATCGCCTTCGGGGGTCTGCGACCATTCGGCGCGGGTGCCGGGCATATATTTGTCACGCAGAGCCTGATTCTGGGCGATGCCGCCAGCATTGACCAGCACCCCCAGATTGGCACCGATGCGGCGCAGCTGGCCATTCACTTCGGCGATAACGCCAGTGACCTTGCCCTGCTCGACGATCAGTTCCCTGACCGGGATTTCGGTGCGAATATCAACTCCCGCCCCCAGCGAGGCCTTGAGCATGCGTCCTTGCAGCGCAGCACCGGCGGTGGTGTAATGCTTGCCGGTCAGCTTGCCGAACACGACATTCAGCGCGATTTTGGCGAAGATCAGCTTGATCTTCCAGCTGTGCTTCTTGAACGGCAGCTTCATACCATCATCAAGCTTCGCCGGGACTGGCAGAAAACCGGGGCGCAGTTTTTTCTCCCAGGGACCAAGTTCCTTGAGGTTGAAATACTTTGCGGTGACGCAGCGGCTGGTTTTGCAACCGCCGGGCAGATCATCATAATAATCGGGCCAGAACTGCGAGGCGCGTTCCACCTCAACCCCCTGCCCGATAATGAAATCGAGCATCTTTGGCGCTTCGTTGACATAGACGAGCCGTTTTTCATGGCTGGTGCCGGGGGCATCGCTGCCATCGTTGCACACGGCATCGAGGTAGGTAATCGCTTTTTCGGCGCTTTCGTCTGGTTCCTCGGCGCGGATGAAGCGATTATTGGGTATCCACATCACCCCGCCCGATTTGGCGGTGGTGCCGCCGACGAACTCAGTCTTTTCGAGGATGACGACCGATTTTCCGGCCTGCCGCATGACCAGCGCCGAGGACATCGAGCCTGCGCCGCTGCCGACAACCACCCAGTCAAAGCTCTCGTCAAAATCGGCCATGGCAATCTTCTCCCGCTTCAAAGCGTTTGAGCGCGGCTAGGGCTGGCGATCAAGTGGATAGCTTGCTCATATCGCACGGGCGGGCAATGCAGATGATGAGGCTGTTGCTGCACACAGCCCGACTGCTAGGAAGGCGTGTCGCGATGAAAGGTGTTTTGCATGAGTGATCTGCCCAGCTTCAGCACAATATTGCTATCTCGCCGTGGGCGGCTGCTGACACTCACGCTCAACCGCCCCGAGGCGATGAACGCGGTGAACCTCGCGCTGCACGATGATCTCGCCGAAGCACTATGGTTCGCGCAGTGTGACACACTTTCGGATGTGCTGGTAATCACCGGGGCTGGCCGTGCCTTTTCGGCGGGCGGCGATCTTGATCACATCGCCAACAGCGCCGCCCATCCGCATCTGTTCGATCATGAGGCGCAGGTCGCCAAGCGGATCGTCTATACCATGCTCGATATCGACAAGCCGATCATCTGCCGCCTCAATGGCCATGCCGTCGGCCTTGGCGCGACAGTGGCGCTGTTTTGCGATGTGATCTTTGCCGCTGAAAACGCCAAGATCGGCGATCCGCATGTCGGGCTTGGGCTGGTGGCAGGCGATGGCGGCGCGGTGATCTGGGCGCAGCGGATCGGGCTTGGCCGCGCCAAGGAATATCTCCTCACCGGCGAGATTCTCACCGCCAGCAAGGCCGCCGAAATCGGCCTGGTCAATCACTGCCTGCCGCTCGATCAGCTGGACGGCGCAGTGGACGCCTTCTGCGACAGGCTACTGACAGGCGCAATGGGCGCGATCCGGGCCACAAAAGTGCTGACCAACATGGAATTGAAGCGCATTGCCCACTCGGTGATGGAAGCGGGTATTGCCATGGAATCGGTCAGCGTACGCAGTGCCGATCATCTCGAAGGGATCGCTGCGCTGCGGGAAAAGCGGAAGCCGAAGTTCGGGCAACAAAGCTGATTTTCAAAGGTTTGAAACCACCTTTGGAAAATCGCTGTCATTATCGGCAATGCCGCGAAATTCACGCGGGTTGATGTTGAACACCCGCTTGAACATCCGGCTGAAATGCGCTGGGCTCTTGAAACCGACGCCATAGGCGATTTCGCTGATCGAAATATCGCGCGGATCGGTGGAAGAGAGCCATGACTTGGCCTTTTGCAGCCGCTGCTCCCAGACCAGTTCGGAAAAGCTGGTGCCTTTCAGCCGCAGCAGGAACGAGAGATAGCGCGGACTGATCGCACAGCCCTTGGCGACCCTCGCGGTGGACAGCTGCGGGTCCGAGAGATGCACTTCGATGAAGCGCAGCACTTCCTCCAGCCGGCGGTCAGCAATCGTCTGGCGGGCATGAACGCCTTCGCTGTCAGCGCGCACGGCATTGCCGATGAT
This sequence comes from Novosphingobium sp., assembly GCA_031429135.1. Lineage (GTDB taxonomy): Bacteria > Pseudomonadota > Alphaproteobacteria > Sphingomonadales > Sphingomonadaceae > Novosphingobium. The sequence goes on from JANOYZ010000048.1 coordinate 9,427, forward strand.
CGTCAGCGCAGTTTCCACCAGCGCCCGCGCCGATTCAGGGGCAAGATTGCCATCATCCTCGAAGACATCGGTGAAGATGTTTTCCGCTATCGCCAGCTCGGGCCGCTCGACATGCATGAACAGGCCGGTGCTGAAATCCTGCGTGATATGGGCGCGTAATATATGCGTGGGAACTGTGACGTGGAGCATCTCATGCACCGATTCCTCGTCGGTCCGGCACTCTATCAGGAAGGGTGACATCGAACGGGTGATGGCGAAATCACCGGGACGCGCCACCTTGTTGCCGCACTGGTTGGACAGCGCCAGTGCCCCGCGCTTGACGAACCACAGCACCGAAAGATCGGTCGCATCCTCACGGATATGTTTGCGCGTGCGCCGGAAATAGCTTTGCGGTGATGAGCGGATGCGGATGATCGAAATGGCACCGACCGACTTGCGCTCAGCCTTGACCTCGATCACCGGGCCATCGTCCATCCAGTAATCGCCGAGATAATACTCCTGCTCGCGCTCACCGCGGAACAATTGCTGACACTCGCGGAAATTGCCGCGATCAAGCGAAAACAGGGTTTCGGCCATGGCGTCTCTCCTTGCAGGTGCAATGGCACCCAGCATGCCGGTTTGGGCCGGTTCTTGGTGAGTGGAGACTAGGCGAGGCGCTCTATCATGCCACGCCAGGGGTGCAGTATGATAGATAAATAGTGCAACTAGCCCTCGCGGCCCTTCTTGCTCAGACGCCATTCGGGTGGGTAGTTGAGGTCGTTGTTTTTCACAACTTTGCCAATTCCCTGCTCGAAGGTGCTGTCCTTGCCAAGATTGACGTCATTTGCGCCGTCGTCCTTCATCAGCGGCAACATGCCCTCGAGCCAGCCAGTGAGCAGGCTGCCGAGATATTCGCCGCGATGCTGCTTATAGGCCTCGATGAAGGTCTTCTGTGCGACAACCACATCGGTGGGCCGGGTGATCGAGCAGGCATGGGCATATTTCGCCGTTTCCGCTTCAAGTTTCTCGCGCGGCACCACAGAGTTGACGAAGTTGCACTGCATCATCTCGGCAGCGGTGAAGGGTCTCCCGGTGAACAGCATTTCAGAGAAACGCCGCAGTCCGACCATTTCCAGCCACTGCCACATACGCGGCCCCCAACCGGCATAGCGGAACGAGGGATGACCGAACAGCGCATCATCCGATGACACGATCATGTCAGCATCGGCGCACTGATAGAAGTGCCAGCCATAACAATAGCCCTTGGCTTCGATGATGCTGATCTTCTTGAATTCCTGAAGTGGCCGGTTGCCCGAACGCGCCTTGGCGTAATAGTCGGTCAAGCCGTGGAGATAGCGGAAGCTACCCGGCGGCGGGTATTTCACATCGGGATCATCAATTTCCATATCGACCAGAAAGCCATCGCCCGGCTGCGGGTTGAGGTAAAGGTCGCCATGCTCGTCCAGATCGCCGCCGCTGCCCAGATTGTCACCCGCGCCGCGGATCACCAGCACCTTCACATCGTCATCGATGTTGGCCTTGTGGATCAGTTCGCCAAAGCGCGCACGCATGCCGATGGTTGCGGTATTGTGCTTGCCCTGCCGATCAAAGGTAATTGTGGCGATCTTGGTCGCCTTGTCCTTTACGTAAAGAACATGCGCTTCGGCTTCCTTTTTGAGATCGGCAATCGTCACCATCACTGCATCCTCTGTTGCGCGCACCTGTGACAGGCTGTGCCACATGGTGCCGCAGGTCCACTGACATCAGGTGCAGTTGTGTCGATAAGAGGCGCGATTGCTGCTGGCCTAGTCCTGACCCATCTGATAGTTTTCCAGTCCTGCGCCAGAAGCCACGCAAGCAAATGGCCGGGCCGCAAATGTTGGGAAGCGATGATGATTGGCGATGCATTCTTCACCCTTGACGGGCCGCTCGATGTTGCACCGGGCAGCGGGCAATGCCGCGCAGCAAATTTCACCGGCCTGGCCGAAATGGCGCGCTCATTGGGCCGCGATCCGCGCGGCATTGTCGAGCGGCACGGGCTGGAGGCGCGGGTGCTCACCGATCCCGAAAGCCACATTAACTGCCAGCAGATCGCCGACATCTTCGAATATTGCAGCACGGTGTTTGACGATTCCCTGTTCGGCCTGCACTTTGCCGCGCATCAGGATCCCGATGTCTTCGGCTGCATCACCTCGCTGGCCCGCGCCGCGCCCACCATGCGCGAGGCGATTGATGCCTTTGTCGAATATATGCCGGTGGTCCATTCGCCTGACAGCGAAGTGGTGCTGATCGAAGGCACGGATACTGCCGAGTTCTGCTGGCAGGTAAACACCGATCTCGGCGTCAACGATCAGGCGCATTATCAGGCGGCGATGCTCAATGTGAAGCTGATGCAGATGATCGGCGGTCCGGCCTTCCGCCTGTCCTATGTCAGCCTGTCCGCCGATCCGCAGGCGAGTGATCTGCCCGAAATGGAGCGGCTGCTCGGCTGCCGGGTGCGCCCGCGCTCGGCACGCAATTCGGTGGCATTTCCGCTCCATGCGCTCGATCTGCCGGTGCCGACATCCAACCGGCTGCTCTACCGGCTGCTCGGCGGCTACCTTGAAAAAGTGAAGACCACGCAGCGGGTCGGGACCAGCGAAAAGGTCGAAAGCTATATTCGCGGTGCCTTGCCCACCGGCAATTGCTCGATCGAACGCTGCGCCGCCAAGCTTGGAATTTCGGTGCGCACCTTGCAGGCACGGCTCGCCACTGACGGCGCGCGGTTTTCCGAACTGGTCGAAGGACAGCGCGCGGCAATAGCACGAACGCATTTGCGCGAAAGCACGCTATCACTCGACGAGATTGCTGACCGGCTGGGCTACGGCGAACAGACCAGCTTTGGGCGGGCTTTCAAACGCTGGACCGGGCAGACCCCTCAACAGTTCAGGGCTTCAGCTTAAGGCTCCGCGCTACCCCATCAACAGCACAATCCGCCCCGCCGCCTTGCCTGAAAACGCCTCGTTCATTGCCCGCGCATAGTCTTCAATGGGATAGCGCGCCGCTATCGCCGGGTTAAAAACCCCCTGCCCCGCCAATTCCATCACCTTGACCCGGTTCGCAGCTGCTTCGGCAGGCCGGTTGATCGCATGGCCGCGCATCT
>JANOYZ010000049.1:0-4413 GCA_031429135.1 Novosphingobium sp.
GGTATTCTTTGGAATAACTATAACCGCCGAAAATGCGCATCGCTTCCTGACTGTTCTCAACCGCCGCTTCGGACGAGAAAAATTTTGCCATACCCGCTTCCAGATCGCAGCGTTCGCCCCTGTCATAGGCCTCCGCAGCATCAAGTGTGAGCAGCCTGGCGGCACGGGCGCGGGTGACCATTTCGCCAATCTTGAGCTGGATCGCCTGATGCTCGCAGATCGGTTTGCCCATGGTTTGGCGCTGCTGGGCATATTCGGTGGCGAGCCGCAGTGCGCCTTCGGCAAGGCCCACACCCCGCGCTGCAACGTTGATCCGACCAAGTTCGAGTCCGCCAGTGGCCTGAAAGAAGCCCTGCCCTTCAATACCACCGATTAGCTGGTCAGCGGGAATGCGATAGTCCTCGAAGATCAACTCGGCGCTGTCGATGCATTTGTAGCCGAGCTTGTCGAACTTCTTGCCGGTAGTGAAGCCCCCAGGGTCATCAGCGCGTTTGTCAGCGATGAACAGGCTCATCCCCGTGTAGCGCGGATCGGCAGCAGGATCGGTTTTGACTAGCAGCGCGAAACAGCTGCCGTTGAGTGCGTTGGATATCCAGGTCTTGGTACCGTTGATAACATAGTGATCACCGTCTCGCCGGGCGATAGAGCGAATCGCCTGAAGGTCGGTCCCGGCATTAGGCTCGGTCAGGGCAAGACCACCACGAATTTCTCCGCTGGCGAACTTTGGCAGCCACTTGTTTTTTTGCTCCTCCGTCCCGAACCGCTCCACCGCTGCAGCCATGATTAAGTGCGAATTGAAGATGCCGGAGAGCGCCATCCAGTAGGACGAGATATGCATGACGATCTTGGCATAGGTGGTGGCCGGTAATCCCAGTCCACCGTATTTCTGCCCGATGGTCGCGCCGAACAGGCCCATATCCGCCATTTCGGCCACCAATGCCTCGGGCCAGATATCATGATGATCATGGTGCAGGATTACCGGTTTTACCGAGCGATCGACCCAGCGATCGATCGCGTCGAGAAAGGCTTGCTCTTCATCCGGATCGATCGTCCGGCCCTGATCACTCATCATGTTAACGGCGGATGCCACGCTCGATACTCCCTAGTCGTCGCCGGGGCCGAAGCCGCGCTTCCAGATCAGCATGATCCGCACGAAGTCACAGAAAACCTCGCCGTGCTGGTTCTTGCCGATGGTCTTTATCGTGACAATTCCCTGCTGCGGGCGTTTTTCGGACTCGCGCTTTTCAAGCACTTCGGTTTCCGAATAGATCGTGTCCCCAGCGAAGACCGGTTTCAGCAGCCTGATCTCTTTCCAGCCAAGGTTGGCAACCGACTTCTGGCTGACGTCGGATACGCTTTGCCCGGTCATGATCGCAACTGTGAACGGCGATGAGACGAGGCACTTGCCGAACTCGGTCCGGCTGGCATATTCAGCGTCGCAGTGTGCCGGGTGCTGGTTCATGGTCAGCAGACTGAACCAGGTGTTGTCAGCTTCCGAGATCGTCCGTCCAGGGCGATGCTCATAGACATCGCCGACGTTGAATTCCTCGAAATAACGACCAAAAGTTTCCCGGTAACGTCCTGGGGCGACTTCAATAGCTCCCTCACGCATTGCTGGTTTTTCCTTTCCGGCTGAGCACCGCCTGGTAGCGTTTGACCACGGGGACTTCGAGCATCCTGCCCTTGAATCGGATCGCCTTCTCGCCAGCAGCGAGATAGGCAGCAATCGCCTCCTCCGCCTCTGCAATCTCTGCGGCAGCGGGCGAAAAGGCAGCCTCGATAGCGGCAACCTGTGCAGGGTGAATCGCGGCCTTTGCGGCAAATCCCAGAGATCTCGCACGGGCACATTCCATTTCGAGACCTGACTGGTCATCGAGCAGAATGTAGGGCACGTCGATGGCCGGAACCCTGGCCTCGGCACAGGCCAGCAACAATGCAGAACGGGCCGCCAGCAGCGGCTCCCACTCCAGAGCAACGCCCAGTTCTCCAGAAAAATCGGCACCGCCGAACATTACCGCTTCAACCTGCGGGGCTGAGGCTATCTCTAAAGCGTGACGCAGCCCCCTAGGCGTCTCGATCAACGGAACCAGTGCCGGACAACGCGCGCCTAGTGCCTTGGCAACAATCTCAAGCTCGCCCGCGCCTTCAACCATCGGGACGAGCAGGAAACTTGGCAGGACATTGGCGCCAATGAATGCAGCCAGATCGGTGATCCCCGCTGCTGTGGCTATAGCATTGCAACGGATTGCCCAACCCGGCTCGTTGCCATAATCGCCGGCTGCTACCTGCGCCAAGGCGGCATCGCGCGCGGTAGCCTTGTCAGCCTGCGGCACGGCGTCTTCCAGATCGATCACGGTCAGTCCAGAGCCCGCACCGCGCGCCTTGGCAAAGCGATCGGGCCGTGATCCGGGAACAAAGATCAAGCTGTTGGCAGCGAACATGCGAAGAAGCTACTCCAGACGAATAAAATGATCGCGGGCGCTCTGCATAATTTGTCCGGACAACTTCAATGTCAAGGTGAAAGCATCCGCCAGACGATCAGTCGGGCGATGTTTCGGGTGGCGGAGCACCGCGCACCAGCAGCAGGTACATCGCCGGAATCACGATTCTGCTGAGCAGGGTCGAGGATATCAGTCCGCCGATGATTACCCATGCCAGCGGCGCATAAAGCGGCGAGCCCGACAGCGCCAGCGGCAGCAAGCCACCAATCGCAGTCACCGATGTCAGCAGCACTGGCAGAAATCGCGTTTCACCTGCGCGCTCGATCGCTTCCATCAGTTCGATCCCTTGCTGTCGCAAACGGGTGGTAAAATCGACCAGCAGGATCGAATTCTTGATCTCGATCCCGATCAGCGCGATAAATCCGATTATCGCAAGATAGGACAGCGAATTACCAGTCACGATCAGTGCGATCAGCCCGCCGAACAGCCCAAGCGGGATGACCCCGGCGACAACACTGACCTCGCGGAAGCGTCCGAATTCCAGCACCAGAACGCCCAGGATACCAAACACGGCAAGCAACGCTATTCCGCCGATGCCGCTGCGGTTGCGTTCAGCGATCTCGGCCTGCCCGCCTATGCTGATCGCATAACCGCGTGGCAGCGGCAAGTTGCGTACGGCCTCGACCACTTTGTCGTTGACCTTGGAGGCGAGAAAACCATCGTCGATATAGGAAGTGACGGTGACTGAGCGTTCCAGCTTGTAGCGGTTGATCGAGGCTGGCACCGATGCCAGCCTAGGGGTCGCCAGTTGCGCCAGCGGTATGCTCGAGCCCGATAACGAGGTGACGTAGAGCCGGTTCAGTACCGTTACCGGCACCTCGCGGTCGAACGGCAGCCTCACCACAACCGGGTAGGCATCTCCTTCGGCGTCACGCAGGGTACTGGCACGCTCACCCGCGATCGCCAGTCTAAGCGCACGACGAACGGCGTCCGGCGCGACATTGAACAGCCCTGCCTTGGCCGGATCGATCACCATATCGATGTTAATCCGTTCGATCGCCAACGGATCGACTACATCGCGCGTACCTGCTGTCTTGCGCGCCGTCTCGGCGAATGTGGCTGACAGGCGCTTGAGCTCGCCCAGTTCTGGCCCGCTGATTCGAATCGCGATCGGCGCATCGATAGGTGGCCCCTGTTCGAACTGTTCAATGGTAACCCGCGCCGCAGGATATCGCTCCAGCTCCTTACGCAGCTGTTCAACCAGCGCCGGAGTGCCCAGCGGAGAAAATTCCTTCAGCGTCACGAACAGCTCTCCGAAGCGTGTATCGGCCTCGCGTGGGATGGCATTGTAATAGATCTGCGGGTTGCTGCGCCCGGTGTTAGCCATCACGTCCTTGATCTCGGAGTGCCTGGCAATCAGGTTCGCTACTTGCCGAACCGAGGCATCGGTGGTGGCGAGGCTTGCCCCTTCCGGCGCTTCAATCCTGACCAGAAAATAGGGTACATCCGCCTTGGGAAACAAACTGAAGCCGATCCAGGGGATGGTGAAAAACATCAGAAAACAAGCCGCCATCGCGCCCCACACAGTCTTCTGCGGATTGGCCAGACTCCAGTGCAACGCCGGGCGATACCAATGCTCGATCCGTTCGGTGACGTAACGCAGGAAACGATTGCCCTCAGACGCCTCATGCGGGGCAAGTATCCGGCTGGCGGCAAAAGGAATCAGCGTCAGCGAAACCAGCAACGAGGCGCTGACCGTCAGCAGCACCGTCATCGGCAGGCTGCGGGTAAAATCACCGGCGGTCTCGGGCAGGTAGGCCAGCGGCAGAAAAGCAAAGATCAGCACACCGGTCGAACCCAGCACCGCCATTGCAATCTCACGAGTGCCGTTAATCGCCGCCAAGGCCCGGTCCTCGCCCATGCGGATGTGACGTTCGATATTCTCGGTCACTACGATCGAATCGTCGACCAG
>JANOYZ010000050.1:0-5005 GCA_031429135.1 Novosphingobium sp.
GGAACTTGAGGCGATGAAAGCAGCACTCGGTTCCTCCAACACCAACAAGGAGGGCTAAGCCATGGAAGACATCATAGTTCCAGTAATTATCTGCGGCATGCTGTTCGTCGCTCTGCCGTGGATTATCTTTCACTACATAACAAAATGGAAAACCGCCTCAACGCTGACCTCAGGCGATGAATCGTTGCTTGAAGAACTCTACCAAGTTGCCAAGCGGCTCGATGCGCGCATGGACACGGTCGAGCGGCTGGTCGCTGCAGACAATCCCGATTTCCGCCCCGCTCGCATCGTCCATGATCGCGAAGCCGACAATCAGCAACTGGCCGAGCTCGAAACGCTGCTTGGCAAGAATGAAAGGACTGCCCGGTGAACAGCCCTCGCACCCGCTTTTATCGTGACGAGATCAACGGCAAAATCATGGGCGTTTGCGCAGGCATCGCCGACTATACCGGCGTCGATGTCCTCTGGGTCCGTCTCGCCATGCTCGCCTTCACGCTATCGACCGGCTTTGGCATCCCGCTCTACTTCGCCATCGGCATCCTGTCCGACAAGAAACCTGGGCATCTTTACTCAACCGACCGCGAGGAACAGAAGTTCTGGCAAGGTGTACGCCAATCTCCGGGCCGCACCGCCCGCGAAGTGCGCGCCCAGTTCCGCGATATCGACCGCCGACTGGCCGACATCGAGCAATTCTATGTCTCCAGCAACCCGCGCCTTTCCGCCGAAATCGAGCGGTTGCGTTAATCACCAATTTCCTGGGGGAAACCTGTCATGGGCGAACTTGCACTACTGATACCACTGGCACCGTTCCTGCTGGGTGGCTTTGCACTCTGGACCCGCCATCAGCACAAGTTGATGGAAATGCAGACGAAGGCCGCTGCCGAACAGTCTGCCCAATTCTCATCGCGTTCGATGGACCTTGAAGACCGCGTCCGCGTGCTGGAACGGATCATCACTGACAAAGGTTTCGACGTCGCCAGCCAGATCGAGGCACTGCGTGAAACTCGCCGCACCGATGCGCTGCTGGATAGCCCCGTTCAGGTGGGAGAACGCTGATGGACTGGGGTGATCCGGGCTTCGTGATGGCGATCATCGCGATTTCAACCATCGGCTGGCTGGTCAACAACTGGATCCGCGCCCGCCACGGCTATGCTCTCGAAGATGAATGGGGCGGCAAGACCAAGCGCGCCGATGATGCAGCATCGCAATCTTTGCGCGCGGAAAACCAGGAACTGCGCGATCAGCTCGCCCACTTTGCTGACCGGGTGAAGGTGCTGGAGCGCATTGCGACCGACAAGGGCGCCATGCTTGCCGACCAGATCGAAGCCCTGCGCGACCCCCGTCAGATCGCCGTGCAGCCCAAAGACAATGAAGTGCCGAAAAATAACGAAGTGGAAGCACACTGATGGCCCCCGAATTTATCGAATATATCCCTTACATCATAGGCGGCGCATTCACTGTCAGTCTGGCCGGCACGCTGGGCTGGGTCATTACTACCCGGATGAAGATCAAACACGGCTACCCGCTGACCGGAGGCTGGGGCCAGGCAGTCTATCCCAAGACCACCAGCGAAGATGGCGAGCGGATCAAGCTGCTCAGTCAGGAAAACGCCCAGTTGCGGGCTGAACTTGGCTCGATCAAGGACCGGCTCGGCACTGTCGAGCGGATCGTCACCGACAGCGGCTACGCGCTCACTCACCAGATCGAGGCGCTGCGCAGTCCCGGAAAGGACGTGCAATGAACATGTGGACTGCCATCATGGTGATCAGCATCGTCGCAATCACCTCGATCGCCCGGGTTCTGAGAGCAAGATATCACGCGCAGAACGGCGTGATCGTCGATGACCGGGGCCGCGTTGAGAGGCTGCCGCGCGGTCAGGACACCGAAGCCATGGAGCGCGAGCTGGCAACCCTGCGCGAACGCATCAAGGTGCTCGAACGTATCGCCACCGATGCCAATAACACCGAACAGCGCCAGAGCCGCGCCATCGCCGATGAAATCGAGTCGCTCCGCGACAGGTAAGCAACCCGGATTGAGGGAGAAGCCGATATGGCAACCGACATCATGCTTATAACCACCGCCTCGTTGCTTGGCCTCGCCATGTTGTCGATCACTGGCCTGCGAGGCTGGCAGGGCTGGCTACAGCTCAAGCTGCGCGAACTGGAGCAGCATCGGATGGAGATAGATGGCAGCGCAGGTTCCGGTCAGAGCGGCATGACCGCACGGATCGAAATCGCCGACCTCAAGGAACGCATTCGCAAGCTGGAAGCCATCGCGGCGGGGGTTGATCTGTGACAATTGCTGTCACGTTGTGCTCCAAGGATTGACCTCACGCCGGATTATGTGATGGTGATTGCAGGATTGTTCCAAAACAGGAGCTGACATGCGCCTTCCCAAGCTGGCTCCCGTCTTCGCGCTCACCCTGACCGCTATTTCGTCCGCCCTTTCGGCAGCTCCCGCGCCCACGCCTGCGAAAAGCCCTGTTGCCGAATGGAAAACTGCGCAGGCAGAATATGCCCGTTTCAACACGCAGTCATACAATTGCGATTGGGGACGCCCGGTCCTCGACGCAATCGTAACATCACATTACTTCCGCGCACAGAAGCTTGCCCGGTTGCAAGACAAGGCTGGCGTCGACGCAGCGAAAGATCCCGTAGTTGCGGCAGCTCCCTGCAACAGCCCGATCAATGAGCAAGCCAAGAACTCCGCTTACCTGCGCATGTGGGAATCCCTCACCTGGCTGGTCCAGCTCTCAAACCTGATGCAGCAGCCGGGCTGGGGCCAGGGATTGATCGATATTAAGCGTAACACGCTGGTCCAGCTTGAACCGGGCCGCGCCGAAATCGAAAAGGCGATGGTCGCGACTAATGGCGAAGCACAAGTTCGCAAGTCAATCGAAGCAATGGGACAGCAGGCGGTGCTGACTCTCAATCTCGCCTGCGAAGGCCGCAAAAACCACAATGTGAAATCGCCGCGCACCTGCCCGGCTGTCCCGGCAAATATGCTACCACATCTGCCCGCAGCCACGGTCTATGCCGAAAGGGCAGAGTCGCTTTCCCGCACTCTGACCGATGCTGCCGGCGAGGAAATGCGCGGGGAATTTGGCCAAGCCTATCGACTGCGACAGGGATCGATGGATTATGATTCAACATGCAAATCCGGCATGTGGATCATCTACCCGAAGGCACCGGACACCAAGAAACTGGCAGACGGCGTGCTCGAAGTTGCCTTGCACAAATATGGCGCGCCCGGCCCATTCCCGCGTGGCAAGGTCAGGGCCAATGCAAACAGCGGTTATCAGATAATCGATGCGCCGGCACTCGGGCTCGGCTACATGCAGCAGGCCATGGCGAGTTTCTCGCAATGCTGGCGGGCTTGATTGCCCTTGAACCACGGCCTAACGCGCAGCCATGCGCAACCTATCCGACATCGCCGAAGAATATGACTTCCTTGACAGCGACGAGCGTTACCGCTTGCTGATCGAGCTGGGGCGTGAACTGGAACCCATGCCCGATGCACTCAAGACTGATGCCACCAAAGTAGCGGGCTGTTCGGCCAGCGTCTGGGTCTATCCTACCCCCACCGGTAACGGCACGCTGCATTTTCTGGCGGACAGCAATGCCGCGATCACCAAGGGCATCATCGCGCTGGTGATTGCCGCAGTTCAGGACAGACCTGCTGCCGAGGTAGCCAATATGGATATCGCGACCGTGCTTGATCCCTTCGACCTGCGGAACCAGCTCAGTTCAAACCGCACACAAGGGCTACCCAACATGATGGCTTTGATCCGCGAGACTGCTACGCGGATGGCCTCTGCTTGAGCATCTCCCGGCCCCTGTGGCTGGCGGGGGGCATCGGTGCCTTTGCCATTGGAACCATCGGCATCGTGCTGCCGCTATTGCCGACAGTCCCGTTTTACCTGCTCGCCGCCTTCTGCTTCGCCCGTTCGAACCGGGTTTGGGAACAGCGCCTGCTCAGTCACCCGAAGTGGGGGCCGCCGCTGCGGCAATGGCGTGAGCGCAGCGCCATCAGCCGCAAGGCGAAACTTTCGGCGCTGACGGCGATGGCGGCCAGCTCGGCGCTGAGCCTCGCGCTGATCAGCTGGCCCTGGTCGCTATTCCCGGCGATTGCCTGCCTGGTATCGGGCGCGTGGATTTGGTCGCGGCCTGAGTAGGGCTCAATCAGCCCCCAGTGCCTCGCGAACTACAGCCACACCTGAGCGCATCTGAATCCGCAGCTCTTCCTTGAGCACATCGGGTCGCTGGGCAAAAACGAAGCCGAAACTGACCCCGCCAGCTTTGCCAATAGTCGCATGGTGCAGCTTGTGTGCTTGCACCAGCCGCTTGGCATAGCCTTTGCGCGGCACCCAGCGGAACCAGCGTTGATGCACCAGCCCATCGTGAACCAGTGTATAGATCACGCCATAAAGCAGCACACCCAGCCCGACATAAGTCGCCAGCGGCCAGGCTGCATCGCCCCGGATCATCGGGCTGCCAAGGGCAAACATCGAAATGGAGAGCAAGGCGCCGAAAATGGCAAAGCGATCATTCTTTTCAAAAAAACCATCGTGCGGCTGATGGTGATCGCGGTGCCAGCCCCAGGCAAAGCCGTGCATGATGTACTTGTGGCTGAACCAGGCAAGCCACTCCATGGCGGCCATGATCGAAAGGACAAACAGAACTTTGAGGAACAGAACAGTCATGAGCACAGCTTAGCCGATTGCAATCCGCTTGGCGAATAGCGACAAGTCTGAGCGCCGCAAGATGTGTTACGCGGCATGTTCGATGAGTCGATCAGGAGGATGCACATGAAAAAACTCAGCAGAATTGCCTTTGCCGCTCTGGCCGGTGCCGCGATGCTCGCTGCCCTGCCCGCTGCCGCGCGGCCCACGCCGATCCGCAGCAATCATGTCTGGAACGATATCGTCCAGCTGGAGCGCGATGTGAACCGCGCCGATGCCCGCGACACGATTTCCGAGCGTGAGGCCGCCGGACTTCGCGCCCAG
>JANOYZ010000051.1:0-15300 GCA_031429135.1 Novosphingobium sp.
CCCGCCGCCGCGACAACCCGCTGCTCAGCGCAATGCGAACCGCCTCGCGCTTGAAATCCTCTGTGTGCTTCTTCATCTCGTCGGTCTCCTTGTATGAGTGTTAAACTCTCAAGTGACCGGCGCAAAACCGTTACAAGTCCAGATGCCTATGCAGCCGAGCGCCAAAACGCTTAACGACACAAGCATCGGATTGCCGCCAATGAAATTAAGTCTTCCGCCAAAGGCAATCGTGAAAATCGGAGCAAATAGCCCGGCGACCAAGAGCGCGGAGCCAGCCAATCCCAGTCTGTTGTTTTCCATCTTCCCCATCGCCCCCAGGAATTACATCGCGATCCACTAAATCGGAAATAGGGAAGAAGCGCAATATCGCTCGCTTCTCCTGCACGTGCCAAATCCCAACAGAGTGAAACTTCAAATTGAACACATGACGCCGGATGCCATCAAAGCGAAAATTTGCGGTCTCTCAGCGCTATGCCGGATAGGAACTCGCAGGGAGGACCCGCGAATTGCTTGGCGCTCATGTTCCCCATGCCTTTGCAATTCAGCCGAGACCTCGCCTCACTCTGCGATGACCAGTTAGGCAGTGGCAGCGGCTGTTCTTGACCGCCCCAAGCAGGGGCTTCTAAGCCGCCAACTTCCAGCCGCCTCTATCCTGCTCAAGCGTGATCCTAGCATCGCCGTCCTCAAGATCGGAATCCACCAGCCGCTCGATCATTTCGCGGATATGGGCGTTTCCTTCGTTCTGTTCCCGATAGATCGCACGAATGAACCTGTCGGCAACCTTGGGCTGTGATCCGCGCTTCTCCCAAAGCGCGACGGTTTGGGCTTCGTTGCCGAGCATGGTGGCAAGCTTAGCCTGACTGAGGCCCATTTCCTGCCTGAGAAAGCGAAGCTCACTGCCAGTCAGTTTGCCGCCCTTGGCGATCAGCCCGCGCGCAATGGCTTTGTGCAGCCCCTCAGCATCATGGATGGAAATACCGGGGCCATAGGCGGTGTCATGCTCATCATAGCCATTCGCCAGCCAGACGTTGCGAAGGCCACTTTCCCGATAGTGATACATGCTCGCCTCCTAAAACACTGTGATGACGATTGCCCGGCTGGGAACATCAATCGCCACTGCCACGTTCAAATCCTTGCCCGCAATGCGATGCGAAACAGTCAGCTTCCAGTTGCCATGCAGGTCCAGTGCAACCGGCTCGCTGACAATGCCGCGCTGGAGGCAGGCTATCACCTGCACCAGCGACACCTTGCGTTGGCGCATTCGTTGCCGCGCATGGCCTGTGAAGATCACGCGGGCACTGTCCTGAGCGATGTCGCGCAAGAGCTTGAGTGCCGTCGCATCGTTCATCCGCATTGGAACTGCCTCAGCCATCACCTATAATTATTATAGGTTGGCTGAAAAAGCAAGGGAGGGTGCCGTTGCGATCTAGGTGGTTATGGGCGCGACAGTCCGCTCAGGTCCGCTCCCAGCCAAACCCCGGTTAAGGGTGCCTTTGAGGGAACTATGCGCATGCCCGGATAAATATGATGCAATTTCAATTGCCATTGGCGGAGACGGAGAGATTCGAACTCTCGGTACCGAGTTATCAGTACGACGGTTTAGCAAACCGTTGGTTTCAGCCACTCACCCACGTCTCCGGATCACAGCAGCGAGGGCGCGCTATAGCGAGGGGGGCGGGGTGCGGCAAGGGGTTGGTGATGATTCATTCAGCTCAGGAAAACAGCCCTTGAGGCAGGTCTTGGCGCCCCACATGCCGCCATCAGATTCGTCCTGTCGCAAAAGCGACTCGGCTCATCGCCGGTTCATTGCCGCTGGCTGAGAACTCGATTCTGATTGAAGCTGTAATATTGTGTCGGGCAGGCCTGTGATCTGCCGGTGCCAGTCGTGGGAACGGGATATGACGGGTCATTTGCGCGAATGGAGCCACAAGCTGGCCGGGGTGCTGGCCGGGGTGGCCATGTTGATGGCGGCAGGCACGGCGCTGGCGCAGGTCAAGCCGGTCGATCCCGACAAGGCAATTGATGGTGATCTGGTCCCCATCACGCAGCAGCAGGTGACACCCAATCCTGCTCCTGTCGTTGCACCTTCACCAACGATCAGTGCCTCGCCCGTCGCCCAGCAGGATCCGACCGCCAAGCCGGCCTATGCCACTTCCGGTACGGTGGCTGCGCCTGTCAGCGATGCGGCGGCAAAAAGCGCGACTTACAAGCAGGACGATCTCATCGGTGCCGCTGAAGGCGTGTTTGGCAAGGGTGCCAAGGGGCTGGCCGATGTGGTCAAGGATATCCTTGGCAAGCAGGGCGAGCCCAATGGCTATATCGTCGGCCGCGAGGGTGGCGGAGCTCTGGTGATCGGGCTGCGCTATGGATCGGGTACGCTCAATCACAAGGTGGAGGGGCAAAAGCCGGTTTACTGGACCGGACCTTCGATCGGTTTTGATGCCGGTGCCAATGCCGGAAACGCCTTTATTCTGGTCTATAACCTGTTCAATACCGAGGATCTTTATCACCGCTTTGGTGCGGGCGAAGGCCAAGCCTATCTCGTCGGCGGCTTCCATGTCAGCTATATCCGGCGCGGTGATGTTGTGCTGATTCCTGTGCGTGTGGGCGCGGGGCTGCGACTAGGGATCAATGCCGGCTATATGAAGTTCTCGAAGAAGGCGAAGTGGCTGCCGTTCTGACGAGGCGTTCTGCGCTGTGCCGAGATTCCCGTTGCCTTTGATGAATTGTCAGGCAACATAACAATCAGTTCTGGCAACGGGCCGGAAGATTGATCGGGAGGGATTTCGTCATGCGGACAGCTAACCGCAAAGGCTTCAGTGTTGCGCTGCGCATGGCCGCTGCGGCGCTCATGCTGTGCCCAGCGGCGCTGCTGGCAGATGCTGCCGCGCCAACTGCCGTGGCAAGCCTGCCCGGAAAGCCCAACCTGCTGATCGGCGCTTACGATCTGGCTGACTTGGGCTATCAGACCGAGGAATTCACCGCCTCGGGTGCGGCAACGCGTTATGCCCTGCGCCGTCCGGCGACGCGCGATGGCAGGCTGTCCGCAGTGGCGGACGGCACTGCGCCCTATACCACCCGCTATGTCGTGATCCGCCCGAGTGACGCGAAGAAATTCAACGGCACGGTGCTGGTCGAATGGCTTAATGTCACTTCCGGACAGGATGCGCCGGCCGACTGGATGGTGGCGCACCGCGAGATGATGCGGCGCGGCTATGCCTATGTTGCGGTATCGGCACAGAAGGTTGGGATTGAAGGTGGCGATTCGGTGATGGGCATGGGTCTGCCGCTGAAAAAGGCGAATGCCAAACGCTATGGCGGCCTCTCGCATCCCGGCGACGCATTCTCCTTCGACATTTTCTCGCAAGCCGGCGCTGCAATCAAAGCCAAAGGCTCCAGCGCCATGCTGGGCGGGTTGTTGCCCAGGCACGTTCTGGGAATCGGAGAATCACAATCAGCGGTGTTCCTCACCACCTATGTCAACGCGATCGATCCTCTGGCGAAGACTTTCGACGGTTTTCTTGTCCATTCACGCTTTGGCAGTGGAGCTTCGCTTGCCGGATTTCGTAACGCCGACGATCCGCAAGCCATGCCGCCGCATCTGTCGTTCCGGCCTGACCTGCGGGTGCCGGTGCTCAGCCTTGTCACCGAGACCGATCTGATCGACGGACGGCTTTCGGGCTATGCCGGATCGCGTGTCAAGGATCACAAGACGCTCAGAGTATGGGAAGTGGCTGGCGCGGCCCATGCCGATGGTTATCTGTTTAACGGTGCCTTTACCGATGATGGCAAGCGTAGTGCGGCCGAAATGGCCAAGATATTCACGCCAGCCAAGACTGCTCCGGGATCGAAACTCGACAAGCCTTATAATCCCGGAATGCCTCATCACTATGTGCTACAGGGAGCGCTTACCGCGCTGGATGGCTGGGTGCGCAGTGGCAAGGCTCCTGCTTCGACCAAACCGATTGAGACTGTGCTGACAGGCGACAAGACGACATTTGCTCTGGATAACCGTGGCAATGCCAAGGGCGGCGTACGTACGCCGTGGACCGACGTTCCGACCATGCGGCTTTCGGGCTTGGGCAACAACGGCGGCTTCGTTGGCATGTTGGTCGGTGTGGGCGAGGCGTTTGACGCGGAAAAGCTGGGCGCGCTCTATCCTGGCGGCAAGGCAGAATATCTCAGCCGCTTCACCCGGGCGCTCGATGCGGCGATCGGCAAGGGACACATTCTCAAGGAAGACCGACAGGAAATTCTGGACATTGCCGCGATAAATTATCATGGCGCGCGCTGAACAAGTGAACAGTTACTTTTTTCGGACCATACTGACGGAGTAGAAAGCCGGTGCAGCAGCTTCTTGATGGCAACAAGATACTTGATCTGTGGATCATCGGATTTGTCGTGCTGGGCCTCGCGCTGGTCATCGCCGGGATTACCAGCGGCTATTTCAAGGCGCGCAAAGTCCAGCCCAAGGGTTTCAAGTGGAAGCAGTTCCGCTTTGAAGCGATGGTGGCGGTGGTCAGCGTGCTGTTTTCCGGAGCGGTGCTGGGCGGATCGCAGACCTGGCTAACGAATAATGGCTGGATCACTTTCCAGAACGAACCGGCGAGCTGGTGGGTAATCGCGCTGGAATATGCAGCCTACTTCATCACCTTTGATACCTGGTTCTACTGGCTGCACCGCTGGATGCACAACGAGCCGTACTACAAATGGATCCACAAGCTCCACCACCGCTCGACCTCGCCGAACCTGATGACGACGCTTTCGGTTCATCCGCTGGAATCGTTCATCAACGGCGGCTGGATGGTGATCTTCATCACGATCTTCTCGGTTCACCCGGCGGCGCTTGCGCTGATCGTGCCGACCAATATCGTGATGGGGCTCTATGTCCACTCGGGCTATGAACTCTTCCCCAGGTGGTGGAACAAGTCATGGGCGACCAAGTGGTTCATCACGGCTACATTCCATGATCAACATCACAAGTATTTCACCGCCAATTTCGGTGGCTATACCACAGTCTGGGATCGAATCTGCGGCACCATGCGACCCAAGTTCGAGGCTGACTATCTGGCGGTCAAGGATCGCCCGGTGCGACCGGAAAGTGGCCAGATGATTCCGGCTGAATGATGCACTTTTGTCTGGCTTCACGGTGACTGGCACGGCTCTGTCCGTATTTTCGGGCGACCTGGCGAGGTCCATATCACTGCTGGTCCGGTGCTGCGTGGCAGTGCTACGGCCCTTGCATTGCGCGTCGAGGTGCCCGTTACCGAAGAAAGCCCCAGTTCGTATTCGAGGCGCGGGGTACCTATTTCGTAACAGCTGATGGCAAAGTTCGGGGCCAGTGGAGTGACAGTCAGGGCCACCTCCATCCACTTGCGGGCAGGGTGAACGGTACAGCGATGACTGTCACTTGGGGCGAACCGGCGACAGAGATCGGCCAGTCCTCCTATCGAATCGAGGCTGACGGGTCACTGCAGATAAACGATGCAGGGCTAAGCAAAGGTGCCATGCAGCCGTTTTCAGAAGCCAGACTCAAGCGGCGTTGAATTCGACGTTCATAAAGCCTCCAGCTCAAAGGGTACCCCTGAGTAGAGCGCCATCCCGCTGATAGGATCGATCGCCGCCTTGCTGGTGAGCTTGTTGATATTGCCGTCAAGGTGACCATGCGCGATCGAGACGACGCCGCGGCGCATGCCGGGATCGATCCGCGCGATGAGTGCAATCTCGCCATTTGCGTTGTAGGCGCGCACCCGCTCGCCATCGCTGATGCCACGTGAAGCGGCATCTTCGGGGTGGAGCAGGGCGTTGTTTTCAGACCCCAGAAAATCAAGTTGCGCATTCATCTTGCGGCGCTGACGGCGTGATGAGAACACCAGCGGCTTGGGTTGGCCAAGCATCGCTTCATCCGCCGCACACATCTGGCTCCATTGTTCTATCAGCCGCTGCGGTGCCAGCCGCCAGCCGCCGATGCGCTCGATATGTGCGTCCACCCAGGCAGCGGGAAATTCAAGCTCGCGCTCGACATAGCGGCTGGCTTTCAGCTCGGCGAAATTGCAGCGCGACCCGGTGGTGAAATGGCTGGCGAGCATAACCTCATCGGCACCCGGCTCGCCATCATCAATCGGCACATGATCCGGTACCGGCAGCCCGGAGCGCCTCATGATTTGCGACACCACCCACCAACCCGAACGCCGTTCGCCCATGACCGGCACCAGGGCTTCCGAATATTGCAGGGCGACATTCCAGTTTAGCGTATCCCAGCGGCTGAACTCTGCGCGTTCGAGCACGTCCTTGGTGGGCAGGATGTGCGTGGCGTAATCGCTGGTCTCATTGGCGATGATCTCGGTCATGACATGCAAATCGAGCTTGGGGAGCGTCGCGGCGAGGGCATTGGTATCTGGGAAAGAGCGCATCAGGCGCCCGCCGAAATTCATCAGTGCATGGATGTTTCGGGCCTCGATCTCATCAGGCAGCACTGCACAAGGCCAGTCACCGATCACGCCGGGAACCTCGGGGCGGGTTTTGGATGAGGGCGTCCATGGATCCATCTCGGGCAGATCGAAGCTTTCAAATGGCATGAGAAAGCCAGGATGAAACCAGGCACCGCCAGTGCGGTTCATCGATCCGGTCAGGATCATCAGCACCCAGCCCAGCCACTGTGTGAGATTGCAACCGGCTGACATGGTGATGCCAGTGCCGGTCTCGACCGAGATCTTGCCATGCGCGCGGATTGCGGCGAGCAGATCGATCATGTCCTGTGCAGGCACCCCGGCAATCTCGGCCGCCTTGTCGAGCGTATAGCCTGCGAGCGCAGCGCGAATTTCGTCCAATCCGGTAACTGGTTGGGCAAGTTCCAGCGGTCCACCGTCCAGAATCTCGCGCACCAGCCAGGCGAGGATGGCATAGTCCTTGCCCGGATAGGCAGCGATATGACGGGTGGAGAACTTCGCCGTCTCGGTGAACACAGGATCAATCGTCCAGACCTCACCGCGTCGGGCCACCTGCCTGATCCACACCGCCGGATTGAACATGCCGGTATTATGCGCGTGGCTGACCATCGGATTGGTGCCGACATAAAGCAGCATGCTTACATTGTCGTAGTCGGTTTTGGGGTTGAGCCCGGGGAAGCCGCCGACAGCGCCCGCAACCAGCACTTTTGCCACACCATCGATGGTCAGCGGGGTGAATTTCGGGCCATAATCGAGCGGGCGGTGCATCGCTTCTTGCATGGCATAGCCCGAGGAATCGAGGCCCATCCCGCTGCCGAAGTTGATCGCCACAGCATGCTTGCCATGATTATCGATTATGCTGCGAAGCTTTGCCGCGATATCGTCCAGCGCCTCGTCCCAGCTAACCGGCACCAGTGCGCCATCTTTGCGCATCATTGGCCTGGTGATGGCGTCCGGATGATGGTGATTTTGGCCAGTAGCGCGGCCTTTGGGGCAGGTATAGCCTTTGGTCAGCGGATGGCCGCGGTCTCCGCGCACCTTCAGCACCTGATCACCCTGCACCTCGGCAATCAGGCCGCAATGGACCATGCAGATCTTGCAATAGGTGCGCTTGAGCTCGATCGGCGGCGGCGCCATGATCCGTTTTTCCCGAGTTGCTTGTTATGAAACAGATCATTTCATAATGATGGGCAGGGATGCAAGCTGGCATTGCCTTTACCGCTGGCGCGTTCAGAAAAATGAAACGACATGCGGACATAGATGCGTTTTGTTCGCTTTTGATATGCTGGAGTTTGAAATGGAATGTCGCTTACCCATTCTCCTGCCAGTTCTCATCGCGCCGGCAGCACTTTCGGTGCAGGCCCAGATTGCCGCGACTCGCTGACTGTAGCTGTATTTTGCAGCCAAGCCACATCCCGCAGAACCGGGCCACATTGGGTGCCAGAACCGCGATGGACCGCTTGAAGGGGGCACATTCACGACTGATTGGTGCTTGGTGCAAGCCTGACCTAACCGGTTTTTCGCAATAAATCACGCGAAAACAAAGACTCTTATCGCATGATGTGATTCAGGTTAAGCGCATCATGCGATAGCCCGCCCCACAGGGGGAGGAGTTCCAGCACGATGCTTCATCGTGCTGCGCTGGAATTCCATTCAGCCGAGAGCCGTTCACCGACCATGCGGTGCTGCATGGTGAGCGCGAAGGTGCCGTGCTCACCAAGGATTTCAAGGCTCCCCACATCAAGCCAAAGATCGATCGGCTGATCGTTGGCCAGCGCGGCTTCGCGTACGGCATCGAGCGCAGGGGTTAACGGGTCGATGCGCGTCACGCGCAGACGCCCTTCACCGCGCTCGATCAACAAAATCCGTCCAGCCGTGTCGTTGATTCGCAGACAGAAATCGGTCTGCGAAAGGGTCATCCGCGAGGCGATTGCTATATCGGTGTCACCCGCAAGTGCCCGCGGTACCGTGTTCACCGCAGCCAGCTCCATCTGCTGGCAAAGCCGGAGCCTGTCCCCTTCGTTCCGCAGCGACAGCCGGCGCGGCACACTCATCGCCCCGCGCCAGCCCTGTTTTGGCAAGCGCCCCTGATAGGCGTGGTTGCCCATCCAGCCGATCCACAGCGGGCGGCCTTCCGCATCGCGCGGATCGTGCCAGGCAATCGCGGCATAGAAATCCGCGCCTGCATCGGCGAGCTGCCATTGTGACGGGTGATCGGGGGTGAAGCGCGTGCCATCAAACTGCCCGGTCTGGTAGAGCGCCCCCGATCCCGGCGCGCCGCGCAGCACATCCACCTTGAACAGCCAGCCTGTGCCGCCGTCTGTGATCGGCAGTTCGATCAGCAGCGGGCATTCCCAGACCTCGCCGGGCGCGCCGGTGCCGACAATCGATGACAGTTCCTGCCAAAGCCGCAGATCGCCCGAGCCATAGATCACCGCGCGGTTTTCAGCCGACAGCACCACTATCATGATCCAGCGCCCGCTGGGCTCGTGCCAGAAGACATTGGGATCGCGAAAATCGGCAAGTCCGATGTCGAGCACGGGATTGCCGTCAAACTTCTGCCAGCGCCGCCCGCGATCATTGCTCCAGGCGAGGCACTGCGATTGATGCACCTCGGTGCTAACCGCAGCACCAGTATAGATCGCAACCATGGCCTGACTGCCGAAACCGGCAGATCCAGCATGGTCGATCACCGCCGAGCCGGAGAAGATCATGTGACGCTCATCCTCCAGCAATGCCAGGGGCAGTTCGTCCCAGTGCAACAGATCGCGGCTGACCGCATGGCCCCAGCTCATGTGGCCCCAGTCTTCGCCCTGCGGGTTATACTGATAGAACAGGTGCCATTCGCCCGAATCGTGGACGAGACCATTGGGATCGCTCAGCCAGTTGGCGGCGGGAGCATAGTGATAGTGCGGGTGCATGGAATATCCGTTGGATCGGTTGAGATCAGACAGCGATAGTCACGCTCTCGCCATCAAAGACAAGCCGGAAGACCGGTCCCGGCGTGCCGCCGAATTGCTGGCGCAGCAGTTCGGGATGGCTGTCGAAGCTGCGCCCCGCCATGCCCCAATGATCAACAAAACTCCACACCTCGCTCTCGCCAGTCACCCACCAGCTATAGCCTTGCGAAGGCTCCGAAGCCGGGTTTCCCGCCACCAGGCCATTACCGTTGACCGGCTGCCACGGGCCGGAAAGCTGCTCGGCGCACATCGCGTAAAGCCCGTTCGGGCCAGAAGCCGAACCCGGCGAAAATGTCCGGCGCTGGGTTGACCAGAACAGGTAATAGAGCCCGTTCTTCACCACCACATGCGGACGCTCAAGCTCATTGTTGACGCCAACCGCTTCGACCAGCGGGTCATCCAGCTGCCAATCACCATCCACCAGCGTGGCAAGGCCGATCACACCGTTGTATTCGTCAGATGACCAGGCCGCGCTGCCGGTGAAGAGAATGTGGCACTTGCCCGTGGCGGAATCGCGCAGCCAGGCCGGATCGCGGAAGGCTTTTATCATCCCCGGCCTGCCATCAGCCTCGCGGGCGATGACATAGCGCAGACCATCGGCGGCAAAGATTTCACGGGGGGACTGCCAATCTCCGGGGCCATCGCTCCCGAGGCTGCCGCTTGCGGCAAATATCCGCTGTTCGAAGGACAGGGCTTCACCGCGCCTGCCGGCAACTGTGTAATACAGCGTGATGGTCACCCCATCGTCATGCAGCACTGCGGACCCTGCCCATTCGCGGGTTCCGGGGCTCAGTCCTTCGGGCAGGCAATCACCGTGATCGCGCCAGCCATCAGTGCCCAGTGATGCCAACCGGATGCGCGCGGCATCATGGCGTTTGCCTGGATCAGGGAAACGCGGCGAACTGAGAAAAAACCAGTATTGGCGACCATCGACAACCGCAATGCGGCCATCTTCATGGGCGAGCTGCCAGTTATCCCACAGATCAAGCTCTGGCAGGATGGGGGGCACGTCCGCACCATCGATCAGGGCGATTTCGGCACCGGTGATCGATTGCGGACGCCACTGCGCCACGCCCGCCGGAGTCCAGTTTGTTGCAGGCTGTGATTGAGAAATATTATGCGTCATTCAACTTCCCAGATGGCTGAGCCATTAGATGCTTCGATCATAAATTCGGGCACCGATCCGCTGGGCGTCCGGTATGTAGCTTCCACCGCTGCACGGACTTGGCCGACAGCATCCTGTTTCAGGATGGCGACCACCGCACCGCCAAAACCGCCGCCGGTCATCCGTGCGCCGCCCTGGCTGCCGATTGCAGCGGTGAGCTGATCGACGAGTAAATCGACAGCGGGCACACTCACTTCGAATTGGTCGCGCAGCGAAGCATGACTTTCTGCCAGCAGACGGCCGACGGATGCGAGTTCACCTGCGGCTACAGCATCCGCCATCGCGGCGGTTCGCGCGATCTCGCTCACCACATGCCGGGCACGCTTGCAGGCCGTGGCATCGATATTCACACCCTCCAGCTGTGCCAGCGACGCATCGCGCAGGCTGGTCACGCCGAGCGCCGCTGCCGCCGCTTCGCAATCGCGGCGGCGCTGGTTGTATTGGCCATCGACCAGCCCGCGCCGCACGCCCGACTGGACAATCATCACGGCCCAGTCCTGCGGCAGCGAAATAATGCGGGTCGCCATGCTCCGGCAATCAAGCATCAGAGTGCTGCCCGGCTGGCCAGCAGCCACCGTCATCTGGTCCATGATGCCGCAATTGACCCCGGCCCAATCATGCTCGGCGGATTGGGCGGCAAAGGCCAGTTCGTGCGGGTCCGGCTTCTCCATCCCGCCAGCCGCAGCCAGCGCGCGGGCAATCGCCACGCATAACGATGCCGAAGAGGACAGGCCTGCTCCGCGCGGGATCGTTCCGGAAATCGCCAGCTTTGCTCCGCCAGCCGGGAGGCCTCTGTGGGCCAGACCAGCCGCCGTCCCGCGCAGGTAACTGCGCCAGTCCGCAGGCTGGTGCGGGATCACTTGTCCGGCGATGAAGCTGTCTGACGCATTGCCCAGATCGAGGGCAATCGCATCGATGCCTTCGCCCGGCATGGCGCTCCAGGCGACCGCAGTGCCGACCGACAAGGGCATTGGCAGCACCAGTCCGTCATTATAATCGACATGCTCGCCGATCAGATTTACCCGGCCCGGGGCGAAGGCAATGCCATCAGGTTCATGCCCGAAATGCGAGGCGAATCCGGCGCGCGCCTGCTCCTGCGCGCTCATGAGAACTGGCGCGGTCATGAGGGAATGACCACTTCACGCAGGCGCTGGGCGGCGATTTCCGGGGTGAGATCACGTTGCACCTCGCCCAGCAGCTCAAAGCCGACCATGTGCTTGCGTACCGTTGCCGAGCGCAGCAGCGGCGGGAAGAAATGGGCATGGAGCCGCCAGTGCGCGGTATCATCGCCCAGCCCGTGCGGCGCGCCGTGCCAGCCCATCGAATAGGGAAAGTCGGTGTCGAACAAGCCATCATAACGCTGCAATATCCGCGACAGGATCGCGGCGAGTGCTTGGCGGGCATCGCTGCCCAGATCTTCGAGCCGAGTGGCTGTCCCGCGCGCCACCAGCAGTACTTCGAACGGCCAGGCCGCCCAGTGCGGCACCACGGCGAGCCAGTGGTTATTGCTCTCGACTACCCTTACGCCCGCAGCGACTTCAGCCTCGATGACAGCATCGAGCATTACCGTCTCGTGGCCTCTGAGCCATGCGCGCTGGCTGGCGTCTTCCTTGCTCACCACCTCGGGCACGAAATCGCTCGCCCAGACCTGTCCGTGGGGGTGCGGCGATGAGGCACCCATCATCGCGCCCTTGTTTTCGAACAATTGCACATGGGTCCAGCGCGCGCCCAGTTCGGCCGAGAGGCTGCACCATGTTCCGACCACCTGACGAAGCGCGGGCTGGCCCAGCCGGGCAAGCGTGGCGCCGTGATCCGGCGCGTAGCAGATGACCCGTGCTTCACCAGCGGCGGGCTGGATTTCGAAGATGTTGCCCTGTGACCTGCCTTCAAAGCTTTCCGGTACCAGCGCCGCGAAATCGTTGGGGAAGATGAATGTGCCGGTATAGTCGGGGTTAGCCTCGCCAGTGGCGCGGGTGCTGCCCGGACAGAGGTGGCAAGCCGGATCATGTGACGGCGGGCGCGGTGCAGCAACCGGAGCAGCTTCGCCCTGCCAAGGCCGCTTGGCACGGTGCGGCGAGACCAGCAGCCATTCCCCGGTCAACAGATTGCGGCGGCGATGCGGGAGATCTTCCCAGGGTGCATTGCCGCTCATGCCGCCACCTTCAGGTGAAATATGGCGACGGTTTCCGCCTTGAGTGGCGGCAGTGGCAGGCCGACATGAGCGAGCCAGGAGCCGGTGAAATTTTGCGCCGTGCCACGCATGGCATCGTACAGCGGTGCAGCCTGCGCGGCATGGCCGTGATCGCCACCGGCAATGCGCAGCAGTGTAACCTCGCAGTGAGCAGCCTCGGCCAGGAACGGCAGTTGCAGCGGCTGCGGACGGCGATCAAGCGCGGGCGCGGTGCGGATGGCGAACAGCAGGAACTCGTCCTTGCCGCCTTGCGCTTGCCACAGCAATCCGTCTGCGCTTTCGCCCAGCCAGACCCGCCCGCCATGAAGCAAACCGCGCCAGTCCTTGTAGAAGGCAATCCAGTCGGCCAGCTCCGTGCGCTCATCCTCGCCAAGCATGCGCGGATCAAGCTCGATGCCGAAATGTCCGGGCATGGCAACCACGCAACGAAACGACAGCGCCTGCGCGCGGTCGGTGGCATGGGCTGGGCTCGCCCCGACATGCGCGCCCATCAGCTCGGGCGGCAGGAAAGCGAGGAAGCCGCGCTGGATGTCCACACGGCTGACAGCATCAAGATTGTCGCTGGTCCAGAAACGGTGCGTGAACGCGGCAATCCCCGCATCACTGCGCCCGCCGCCGCCCGCGCAACTTTCAATCTCGACATCGGGATGCGCGGTGCGCAGCCGCGCCAGCAGATCATAGAATCCCTGCACCTGTGCTGCCCCGCCCGCAGGCGCGAGATCGCGGTTGTGATCCCATTTGAGATAGGAGATCGGCAGGTCGGTGAGCAGCTTATCAAGCGCGGCAAACAGATAGTCCCGCACATCTTCGCGTGACAGATTCAGCACCAGCTGGTTGCGCGCGGTGGGCAGATCCCGCCCCGGCAGGGCCAGCGCCCAATCGGGATGGGCGCGGTGAAGATCACTATCGGGGTTGACCATTTCAGGCTCGACCCACAGGCCGAATTCCATGCCGAGATCAAGGATCCTGTCCGCCAGTGGCCCCAGCCCTTGCGGATATTTCACCGGGTCGGCGGTCCAGTCTCCAAGCCCTGCGCGGTCATCATTGCGCCCGCGGAACCAGCCATCGTCAAGGATGAAGCGCTCGGCCCCGATGGAGGCAGCAGCTTCGGCGAGTTCGCCGATCCGGCCTGAGTCGTGATCGAAGTAGCAGGCTTCCCACGAATTGGCGTGGACCGGACGGGGGCGCATCTCTCCGCCTGGCCAGTCGATCCGCGCGCGGATCGCAGCGTGCTGCTGCGCCATCGCGCCGTTGCGGCCTTGCGTGGACACGGCGAGGATCGCTTGCGGAGCTGCGCAGCTCTCACCTGGCTGGAGGACCATTTCGCCCGGCTGAAAGACAGTTCCGGCGCTCAGCGTCCAGAAGCCTTCGTCGTCGCGCTCGACTGCCAATCGGGCATCGCCAGACCAGGCCAGTTGCAGCGCATGGACGAGGCCGCCGTGATGGCCCGCGCCTTCACCCAGTACGATCACCGCTGGCGGACCGCCATGCCCGGTAATCCCGCGCCGTCCTGCACGCAGCCAGCCATGTTCCGGCATCGGCTCGGCCAGTTCGACCAGCTCGGCATTATGCCGCCCGCGCCATGAGACGAGAGCCTTTGACGAAGCTGGCAGCGGCAGCAGTGCGCTTGCCAGCCAGTCCACGCTGAGCGGCGCGGCGCCCGTGTTGGTGAGCGTAGCATCGAACAGGAAGGCTCCGCCCGCTTCAAGGCCGATGCGTTGTTCGAGCGCCACACCAGCCAGCGGATCGGCAAGGCGGAAGATGAGCGCCGCATCGCCTTGCTCGGCATGGGCTGCGGTAAACACCGGCACCAAGGTGCGTCCATCGCGGCGCAGCGTCACGCAGGCTGGACCAAACCAGCCAAGCCCGGCTGGCGGCGCGCTCGACAGCGGCACATCGCCATCGAGCGAAAACGATGCCGGTGTTCGCCCCTGCGCCAGCGGTGCCAGCGCGCCGGGATCGACACGCGCGCCGATGTGCCGCCACAGCGGCGGGGCACCTGTTCGGCATTCGAGCACGAGGCTGGCCTCGGCGCTGTGCAGGTAGGCGAGGCTGGCGCTCATGCCAGGGCGGGCATTTCCGGCGCGATGGCAGCGGCGCGGCCTTCACGCACCCACAGCACCGAGAGCGCCGCAAGGATCAGGCAGACTCCGCAGACAGTCAGCATGTTGCGCGGATCATTGCCCAGCAGCTTTTCATAAAGCCCGAAGCCCAGCGTAAAGACATAGAGATCGAGCTTCGACATCAGAATGGCGAAGACCAGCATCGGGATGACGATCATCATGTTGAAGATCCCCATATAGACCCCGGTGCGCGCGGGCGGGATCGCATTGGTGAGGATTGCATAGGGGTTGCCCATGATCGATCCCCAGGCAAGTCCGACGCCGATCGCGGGGAGGAACAGCAGGGCCTTGTCGCTGATCTGGGGCAGGGCAATCATGCCCAGCCCGCCCAGCGCCAGACAGGCGGCATGCAGCGGCCCCGGCCCGGCGCGTTTGACCAGCGGCACCATGGCAAAGGCGGCGATGAAAGCGA
>JANOYZ010000052.1:0-2020 GCA_031429135.1 Novosphingobium sp.
CGCCGCCAAGGTTGAGTGCGGTCAGCGCCCAGACCAGCGCGGTCGAAGCCAGCGCTGTTGCAAGCGCAGAGGATGTCAGCGCCGGAATGAAACTGGCCGCATAGCGGACCGCCGTAGCCGCGATGATCGCATTGGCGGACAGGACCGCAATCCAATAGGACCAACCGACCAGAACGCCCGGCAAGGGGCCCAGCGTATCGCCGACGATTTCGACAAATCCGGTGGCGTGCGGGCGGGCCTGGGTCAGCTTGGTAAGGACATAGGCCAGCAGCATCGCGCCGGGAATCGCGACCAGCCATGCAAACGCGCCAGTCCAGCCATAAGGGGCCAGCTGCGCGGGCTGGACATAGATGCCCGCGCCGATCATTCCGCCCACCACCAGTGCGGTCGCGGTCCAGACCCCGAATGGCCTTTGTTCGGCTTTTTCGCTCATCCACTTTCCCCCTGTCATGCAAGACGGACCATGTTTGGCTTGGCAATGCCAGCAAAACTGCACCACTGGTGCTTTGCTGGCGAATTGGTTTAGGACACCGGCCATGGCAAGCGTCACCGCCCGCTCCTGGCTCGAACGCCTCGGCAAGTATCACCCGCGCCTGATCGAGGCGGCGGTGGCGATGAATGCGGGCGACCTGCCGCGCGCCGAACCCCTGCTGCGCGCGCACCTCAGGGACGATCCCTTCGATGTCGCCGCGATCCGCATGTTTGCAGAGCTCGCCGGGCGGATCGGGCGCTACAAGGATGCCGAAAACCTGCTGCGCCGCGCGCTCGATCTCTCGCCCGCCTTCACCGCCGCGCGGGCCAATCTGGCGCTGGTGCTCTACCGCCTCAACCGGCCGGAAGAAGCGCTGGAGCAGCTGGCGCAAGTATCGCAGGAAGAGCCTGGCAACGCCGGCCACGCTAACCTTCAGGCCGCCGCTCTGGGCCGGATCGGCGAATTCGACGAGGCGCTGGGGCTTTATGAGACCGTGCTCGAGCGCGCCACAAACCAGCCGCGAATCTGGATGAGCTATGGCCACATGCTCAAGACTGTCGGCCGCAGCGAAGAGGGGGTGACCGCCTATCGCAAGGCGATCGCACTAATGCCCGAACTGGGCGAGGCCTGGTGGAGCCTTGCCAACCTCAAGACCGCCAAATTCACCGAAGCCGATATCGCCGCGATGGAAAGCGCGCTGGCGCGCGGCAATATTGCCAAGGAGGACCGCTTCCACCTCGATTTCGCGCTGGGCAAGGCGCTTGAGGACCGCGGGCAAGCCGAGGCCGCTTTTGCGCACTATGCCACGGGCAATGCCTTGCGCCGTGAAGAGTTGGACTATGATTCAGATGAAACCAGCCACATCGTCGATAGTCTGATCGCGCTGGCCACCCCCGAATTCATGGCTGCGCGCGCCGGGCAGGGCTGCGATGCGCCCGATCCGGTGTTTGTGCTGGGGATGCCGCGCGCCGGATCGACGCTGGTCGAGCAGATCCTCTCGAGCCACAGCCTTATCGAAGGGACCAGCGAACTGCCCGACATGCCGGTGCTGGCGCGCCGCGCGGCCGGTTACCCCGCCAGCCTCGACAAACTGACCGGCGAACAGCTGCATGACCTTGGCGAGGAATACCTCAAGCGCACCCGCATCCAGCGCAAGACCGACAAGCCGCTGTTCATCGACAAGCTGCCCAACAACTGGGTCCATGTGGTGCTGATCCGGCTGATCCTGCCCAACGCCAGGATCATCGATCCGCGCCGCCATCCGCTGGGCTGCTGCTTTTCAAACTTCAAGCAGCATTTCGCGCGTGGGCAGGGGTTCAGCTATGCGCTGGATGATCTGGGGCGGTATTACCGCGACTATGTGCGGCTGATGGCACATCTTGACCGGGTCCAGCCCGGCGCGGTCCACCGCGTGATCTATGAAGACATGGTCGATCATACCGAGCAGGAGGTGCGTGCGCTGCTGGATTACTGCGGAGTGCCGTTCGAGGAGGCCTGCCTTGAATTCCATAAGACGGAGCGCGCCGTGCGCACCGCCAGTTCGGAACA
>JANOYZ010000053.1:0-2222 GCA_031429135.1 Novosphingobium sp.
GCGGACAAGCGGCCCGGGATGCGCGCAAAATTGCTGGGTGCCGGAACGCCATTTACCGTGCAAAGTGCCATCGATGGCGCAGCGTTACGGGTGTTGAAGCCATCCGCATCGATCCATGCGGCGACACTGCGGAATGCAATCACTGCTCGGTCTGCGCAGACCAGCGCAGCCTGAGATAGAGGAGAAGACGATCATGCTTGACGTCAAAGATGCCGTATCCGTCCCCAATGCCCATGGCGGCGATTATGTCGATCCGATCACCGCTGATCCGCGCGAATTTGCCGCCAAGGTCAATGCCTGGGTGCCGCACGATATCGTGCTGAAAGATGCCTGGTTCCCCCTCGCCCACAGCTTTGCCGTGACGAAAAAGCCGGTCCGCCGCGCGATCTATTCGCACCCCTATTTCCTGTGGCGCGAAGGTGAGACGGCTGTTTCTGCGGAGTTCCATCCGGCTGAAGTGCTGTCCGGCACCAAGAGCACTTATTCCGATGCGACTGGCCGCTATCCGGTGATCGAGAAATACGGCTATGTCTGGTGCTGGTTCGGCAATCCGGCCAATGCCGCCCCCGAACACATCCCCAGCCTGCCCTATCTGCCAGAAGATGGCGGCTTGCCAATGCACATGCTCGGCACTGTGCGCTTTGATTGCACCGCCCCGTTGAGTCTGGAAAACCTGATCGACCTGACCCATGCCGATTTCCTCCACGCCGATGTCGTGGGTGATGAGAAGATGGACAAGGAAACCGTCGAGGTGTTCCACGATAGCGAGACCATCACCATGGTGCGGACTTGCGTGAACAAGTCGGTCGCGCCAATCATGAAGCGGTTTGGCGGGGTAAAGGTCGATGTGCAGCAGGTCCGTCAGGTGATCCGCATTTATCTTCGCAGCCATGCGGCGATTGCCTATGGCCGGTTCAGCCCCGGCGACAATGTCCAGCTGTTCCACCCCTGCGTTCCCGAAACGCGCGACCGCACCCGGCTGGACTATGCGATGAATACGTCAAATGTGAAGAAATCCAATCCCTTCCGGTACATGATGCCCAAGGCCAGCTACAAGGTTTCGCGGCAGGACTCCTATATGACCAGCCCGCAAAGCCCGCGCTACATGCAGCCGGAAAAGCGCAAGGATCTGCATTCGCCGCTCGATGAAGCCGGGCAGAAATATCGCGTGCTGATGCTGGCACTGGCCGAAAGGCAGGCGCGAGGAGATTTTGCCTATCGCGATAATGTCAGCGCCGATTGCAGCGAAATCATTGGATATGACGGGAAATGAGCAGACTGACCAACGCGATCGGCGGTGAACGCCGCTGGTGGGGCGTCATGCCCATTCTGCCCGCACCCGTGATGGGCGGCATTGCCAAGCAGATGGAAGCGGTGGGCTTTGAAGGCTGCTTTTCGCTCCAGATCTATGGCCCGCCGTTTGTGCCGATGGCCGCAGTTGCCGCCATGACTGACGCACTGAAGGTTGCTACCGGCATTGCTGTCGCAGGAACCCGCAGCCCGGTGGAAACGGCATTCGCAGCGATGGAGCTCGATACGATCAGTCAGGGCCGCTTTGTCCTGGGCCTCGGCACATCGCTGCACAGCGCGATCTGCGGGATCTATGGCGAGCCCAAGCGCAAGCTGCTCTCACACCTGCGCGAGGTGGTCAAAGTGGTGCGTTATGTCAACGCCAATGCCCACAAGGGGATGGAGCCGATCCACGGTGAGTATTTCAACGCTGAATGGACAGAAATGATGCTGACCGCGCCGCCGGTGCGCGAGGAAATTCCGATCTGGATTGCCGCGCTCAAGGACAAGCTGACCAGCCTGGCGCTGGAAATCAGCGACGGATTGATGGTTCATGCGCTTTGGACGGTCGATTACACCGTGCAGAAGCAGACTTTCATTGAGGCTGAACTTGCCCGGTTTGGCCGCCAGCGCAGCGATGTTGAAGTCAATGCCTGGCCGTGGGTTGCGATCAACGATGACAAGCAACAGGCGATCAATGACAGCCGCGCGACGGTTGCCGGATATGCCGGTTACAAGGAGTATGAAAGCTTCTTCGATGCAGTCGGTTTCGGCGACATGGCGCGCGATTGCCAGCTTTCCGCCGAAGACCACGGTGATCCGTCTGGCGTAATCGACAAGGTCAGCGATGATATGGTCGAAGCCTTCGTCAAATGCGGACCGGTCGATGAAGTTCTCGAAAAGCTCGAGCCGTTCTGGGGCGTGGTGGATTC
>JANOYZ010000054.1:0-4126 GCA_031429135.1 Novosphingobium sp.
GCCTGTCGATTGGCATGATCCGCCGCTTGCATGAGAGGCTTGGGATTTCAGCGGAAGTTCTGATCCAGCCGTCACGCAAAGTGGCCGCTTGAAGTCGCCTTCCAAACCACGCCCGAAACGCCCCGCCCATCTGCACATGGCCGCTGGCTGGGCGATGGCACTCGCCCCGTCGCCGCAAAAACCGCCAACACCATCAAACGCCGGGACTAACCACCTAGAGCGTGATGTGATTCAGATTTATCGCAGTTTGTCCTGAGCCTGCTCGGCCAGATACTCATCCACACAGGCCCGCACCTGTTCATTGAGGTGACGGCAGAGCACCTCGTGCTCCTGAAAATGGATATGTTCGAGCACCCCGCGGCCGAGCCCATTTTGCCCCGCCTCGACCACGCCGCGATCTTCGGCATGGATATCGCGCACCACGGCCATGGCATATTCGCGGGCAAAGCGCGTGCTGGCGCCGGCCGCCTTGCTCGGCCAGTAATAGCGGATGACGCCGCGGGTCTTGCTGGCGCTCAGCGGATAGATCGTGTGGGTGAAGCAATAGCCGCCAAGCCCGAGCACGAACATCGCCGGGAACAATTTGAAATCGGTTTTGCTGGTCGGAAACCCATCGCGCGCGCCGGCCTGCATCGCCTTGGTCATCGCCATCAGCTGCACCGGCGGGACCGGCGGCGGGCTGGGATTGCGCCACAAGGTCTGCCCGCGATGGGCGCCGGAAAAACCATAATGCGTGGGATAACCAAGCGGATTCTCGTCTGAGACTGTTGCCGCTCCGGTGCGCGGGTGGATGAAGCGCAGGTGATAGTTCTCCTGGAAATTATCGACGTAGATCTTCCAGCCCGCATCGATCTCGAAACAATATTCGTCAAATTCGATGGCCCGCGCGATGGGCAGCGCATCAAGCTCTTCGGCAATGGGGCCAAGGAAGGCGCGCAGGTTCTGCTTCGGCGCTTTCGCCAGATTGACGAAGATCAGCCCGCCGCAAACTTCAAGCTGCACCTGCTTGAGGGCGCAGTCTTTCTTCTCCAGAGCGAACTTCTCGAAATCCGGCGCGGAAAGCAACGCGCCATCGCTGCCGTAAGTCCACATGTGATAGCGGCACGAAAAGGTATTGCCCTTGCCGCTCTCAGCATCGGTGAGTTGCGTGCCCCGGTGGGTGCAGACATTATGGAAAGCGCGAATCTCGCCATCCTTGCCGCGCACGATCAGCAGCGAGGCGCGGGCAAATTCCAGCTCGCGGCGGATGAAGCCGCCGCTCGCCGCTACTTCGCAAACATGGCCCACATGGATCCAGCTGCGCTTGAACACCGCCTCGCGCTCAAGCTCGAACCAGTCCGGATCGTAGTAAGCGCGCGCATCGATCGGACCCGAGCCGAGCCGTGCGGCAGCCTCTGC
Organism: Novosphingobium sp.; assembly: GCA_031429135.1. GTDB lineage: Bacteria > Pseudomonadota > Alphaproteobacteria > Sphingomonadales > Sphingomonadaceae > Novosphingobium. Next base: position 1,399 of record JANOYZ010000054.1, read on the forward strand.
CGGGAGCAGCATTTCAAGCGCGGATTTATGAGCCATGGGGCAGTCTCCACCGCCCTGTTGCCATAAGACCCGGCGGGCAAACAGCGCTGATCGTCCAACGCTGTTTGCCCGAAAGCTTGCGGATCAACCGCGCATCAGAGCGCAAAGCTTGTTACCGTCAGGATCGCGCAGATAGGCAAGATAGAGGCGGCCAAAGCCCCCGTCGCGCCAGCCCGGAGGATCCTCGACACTGGTGCCGCCATTGGCCACGCCCGCCGCATGCCAGGCTTCGGCCTGTTCAGTGCTGTCCATGGTGAAACCGATGGTGCAGCCATTGCCCGCGCTTGCCGGTTCGCCATTGATCGGCGGGGTGACCATGAACATGCCGCCATTGTGCATATAGATCAGCCGGCCCTTGGCATCCTGCATTCCCGGCTTGCCGCCGGTCGCCGTAAACAGGGCATCGTAAAACACTTTCGAGCGACCGGTATCGTTCGATCCGATCATATTATGACTGTACATCGGAATTTCTCCTTGTTGTGTTGGTTCAGCGCAGGAATGGTTTGAAATAGTCTCATACGGGGCATGGTTGCTCGTGCAGGCTTGCCGTGAGCCTCCCGCCTTGGCAAGCCTGCACACGATGAAAGCCTTCCGCGATCCAGACTCTGTGCTTGCCGAAGGGCTCGGTGCAATCCGCAACCAGTATAAGGTGCCCTCCGCCTTCCCGGCTGCGGTCGAAGCAGGCGCTGAGGCCGCCGCTCAGCTTCAGCCTGGCGATCATGTTGACCGCACCACCACACCCTTCGTCACGCTCGATCCGGCAAGTTCTACCGATCTTGATCAGGCCTTTGTCATAGAATCAGTTGGCACGGCATCAGGCAGCGATCTGCTGCTGCACTATGCCATTGCCGATGTCGCCTGGTTCGTGCGCGATGGCGATCCGCTAGACGTCGAAGCGTGGAAGCGCGGCACGACCTGCTATCTGCCCGATGGCAAGGCGGCGCAATATCCCAAAGTCATTAGCGAAAACGCTGCCAGCCTGCTGCCTGATGGAGCCCGGCCTGCGGTGATCTTCACTGTTCGCATCGCCGCCGATGGCGCGGTTAAACTTGACGGGGCCACCCGCGCACTGATCCGCAGCCGTGCCAAGCTCGCTTACGAACATGTCCGCGATGATCAGTTGCCGCCCCGCTTTGCCGATGTCGCGAACCGCATCGCAGCGGCTGAGGATCAGCGCGGCGCGGCACGCGTCGACCCGCCCGAACAACAGGTGGAGCGCGACACAGACGGCCATTACCGCCTGACTTTCCGCCCGATGCTGCTGGCTGAACAGCGCAATGCCGCGCTGTCGCTGGCATGCAATCTTGCGGTTGCTGATGCACTCTATGCGGCCGGCACCGGTTTGTTCCGCGTCATGGCCCCGCCCGAACCGCGCGCCATCGAACGCCTGCGCGGCACCGCCAAGGCTTTTGCGCTCGATTGGCCCGAGACCACGCAGCTCGCCGACTTTGAAAAACGCCTCAACCCCGAACATCCGCGCGATGCCGCCTTCATGCTGGCTGTGCGCCGCGCGGGCAATGGCGCGAGTTATGTGCCCTATTCTGCTGGCGAGCGGCCCTGGCACGCCGCCATGGCCACTACCTATGCCCATGCGACTGCACCGCTGCGGCGGCTGGCGGACCGCTATGTGGTGCAGGCGGCGCTTGCTATCGCCAACGGCCAGCCGGTTCCGCAAGCGGTTCTCGATGCCTTTCAGAGCCTGCCCGCGGTGATGGCCAAGGCCGATGCCCGCGACGGCCAGGTGGAACGCGCGGTGGTTGATCTCAGCGAATGCGTCATGCTCTCGGGCCGCGAGGGGGAGAGCTTTTATGCAGTTGTTACCGACATCGGCGAATCGGGCGCGCGCATCCAGCTCTGCGATCTGCCTGTGGTGGCCCGCGTCACCGCCCACGGCGCGCTGCCGGGGACCCGTGTAACGGTCCGTTTGATGACAGTCGACGTGGTCCGCCGCCAGCTGACTTTTGCGCGAATTGGCTGAAACAAAAACCCGAAACCTGAATCCCGTTGCGCATCGTGCGCCCCTCGGCTAGTGGCGCGCTGCCTTGCGGGCGATCTGCAAGGTACACGGCCCGATGGCGGAGTGGTTACGTAGCGGACTGCAAATCCGCGCACGCCGGTTCGATTCCGGCTCGGGCCTCCAAATTCTTCTGGCAAAAGCGTTTGCCCGGTAGCTCAGCCACCGCTAACGCCCAACCCGGAAATGCCGCTTTAGCTCAGTCGGTAGAGCACATCATTCGTAATGATGGGGTCAGAGGTTCGAATCCTCTAAGCGGCACCATCCCTTTCATAAGGGAAATCAGAAACATAGGGCGAAAGGCACTTTCGCTCAGGAAGGCGAATTGGTGCTTCTAGAGGCACTTTGAGAAAACCCGCGCCCTGCCCATTTGACTGGCGAAAGTAGCTCTGCATTGCCTCTGAAAATCAATTGGTTGATAGCAGTGTTCGGCTGAACACATCCTGCGAAGCTGGCGAAAGATATGTTGGTCAGGGCCAGCCGCTCGGAGAGAGCGAACTGGGTCCAGCTTGGGTCATTTGGACATGGTAACAGACGTAGCATGTGCCTTAATTCGCTATAATTTTCTCCGGTGATCGCGCATTACGCACCTGCCGTACTCTATGTGTGACAACCCTTGCTGTAGCCCATAGCCTGTAACCTCGGAAAAGTGAGACTTCACACCCTTCAGGCGGC
>JANOYZ010000055.1:0-9844 GCA_031429135.1 Novosphingobium sp.
TTCCATTCGTGCCTGATTTCGCGCGATAAATGCAGTATTTCAATCGCCCGGAAGAATGGCAGCTCTTGCTCGCTGGAATGAAAGAAACCTTCTGATTGCCTTGTGGGGCGGTGAGCTGTGTCCAAGCATAAAAGCCTGCCACGATTAACAGAGTCAGGATAAGCCATTTTCGATACGATTTGCGAAAGAATGGCTTTTTCATCTCATCCCCCGTCTGATAAATTACACGTTGAGCGATGGCGGCTTTTAGGACGTTTCAGACTTGAAAACAACGTCCGCAATGTTGTCGAGTCCTGACAGACCACTGACCTCAATCCCCCCCAACCCGCTCCACCTCAGCCCCCACCAAGGCCAGCTTCTCCTCCAGCCGCTCATAGCCCCGGTCCAGATGGTACAGCCGGTGAACCTGGGTTTCGCCTTCTGCCGCCAGCCCGGCAATCACCAGGCTCATCGAAGCGCGCAGATCGGTGGCCATGACTTCGGCACCGTGGAGTTTGGGCACGCCGTGGACCACTGCCGTGCGGCCTTTGGTCTCGATATGCGCGCCCATGCGGTTCAGTTCGGGGACGTGCATATAGCGGTTCTCGAAAATGGTTTCGGTGAGCACCGAGGCTCCCTCGGCGCGGCACAGCATGGCCATCAGCTGCGCCTGCATATCGGTGGCGAAGCCCGGATAGGGCGCGGTGGAGAGCGTGATGGCGCGCAGGGGGCCATCGGCGGCGACATGGATGCCGCCCGCCACCGGCTCGACCGAAACCCCGGCATCGCGCAGTGCCTGCACGGTCGCGTCCATTTCTTCGATCACCGCATGTTTGAGCGTCACCTCACCCCCGGTGATCGCTGCCGCGCAGGCATAGGAGCCTGCCTCGATGCGGTCAGACATCACGCGATAGGTTGCCCCGTGCAGACGTGGCACGCCGTGAATGGTGATGTCCGAGGTGCCGATGCCTTCAATCTCTGCGCCCATCGCCACCAGCAGCTTGCACAGATCGACGATCTCCGGCTCGCGCGCGGCGTTGTGCAGTGTGCTTTTACCCTTGCACAGCACCGCCGCCATCAGCGCATTCTCGGTCGCGCCGACCGAAACCACCGGGAAGCTGTAGCGCCCACCCGGCAGGCCACCGTCGGGCGCAATCGCGCGGACATAGCCTGCCGCCAGTTCGATTTCCGCGCCCAGAGCCTCCAACACTTTCAGATGCAGGTCGATCGGGCGGTTGCCGATGGCGCAGCCGCCGGGGAGCGATACCGTCGCCTCGCCCATCCGCGCCAGCATCGGGCCAAGCACGAGGATCGAGGCGCGCATCTTGCGCACCAGTTCATAGGGCGCGACGCTGCTGGTGATCCGCGTCGCCTCCAGCGTCATCACCCGTCCGAAATCTTCGGGCCTGCTGCCGGCAATGCTGGTCGAGATACCAAACTGGTTCAGCAGGTGCTGAAAGCCGTCAATATCGGCGAGGCGCGGCAGATTGCGCAGGGTCAGCGGTTCATCGGTCAGCAGCGCGCAGGGCAGCAGCGTCAGCGCGGAATTTTTTGCGCCCGAGATGGGAATGGTGCCGGAAAGGCGCTTGCCGCCCTGGATGATGATCTTGTCCATCCTCGCGATTTAGCGGGATTTCTGCGGGCAGCAAGCTTGATGGTTGACGCCGCCTTGACGGCCTGCGATTCCCGACGGTGATGACCCAGCATAAACCCATTCGCAAAGCGGTTTTTCCCGTCGCCGGCCTTGGCACCCGCTTCCTGCCGGCAACCAAAGCCATCCCCAAGGAAATGCTGCCGATCATCGATCGCCCGCTGATCCAGTATGCCGTGGATGAGGCGCGCGAGGCGGGGATCGAGCAGCTGATCTTCGTGACGGGGCGCGGCAAGACGGCGATAGTCGAGCATTTCGACATGGCCTTCGAGCTTGAAACGACGATGAAGGACCGCGAGAAAACGCTGGAAGTGCTCGAGCCGACGCGCATCCAGCCGGGCAATCTGGTTGCCGTGCGCCAGCAGGTGCCGATGGGTCTGGGCCACGCCATCTGGTGCGCGCGGGCGATTGTCGGCGACGAGCCCTTCGCGATTTTTCTGCCCGATGAGCTGATGATCGGCCAAAATGACCGCACTGGCGGCTGCATGAAGCAGATGGTCGAAGCCTATCATGAGGTCGGCGGCAATCTGATTTCGGTGCTCGAAGTGCCGCATGAAGCAGTATCAAGTTATGGCGTGATAAGTCCGGGTGCCAGAAACGGTGCCTTGACCGAAGTGCTCGGCCTGGTTGAAAAGCCCAAGCCAGCCGATGCACCTTCCAATCTGATTATCTCGGGCCGCTATATCCTCCAGCCCGAAGTCATGCGCGTGCTCGAAAGCCAGTCAGCAGGCGCGGGCGGCGAGATCCAGCTGACCGACGCCATGGCGCAGATGATCGGCACCCAGCCTTTCCACGCTGTCACTTTTGCCGGCCGCCGCTTCGACTGCGGCAACAAGATCGGCTTTGTCGAGGCAACCCTGGCGCTGGCGCTGGAGCGCGAGGACATGGCCGACGAGGTGCGGGCAATGGCGCTGCGGTTGCTGGGTAAGAGTTGACGCCGGCAGGTTGCAACCAGCCAGGCTATCCAGCCTCAACCACAAAAAGAAAAGGGCGACAGGTCACCCTGTCGCCCTTTTCCTGACACCCTCTCCCGAAGTGTCTGTGCCCGTCCACGCCTTAGGACGCGGTACGGAAATCGGGCTATTCTTCGCCGTCGCCCATGGCTGCTGCATCGGCGGGCGCCGTCACTGCCAGCGCAGCATGCTTGAACTCGCCTGACTGCATGTAGGGAACGGGGTTCACTGCCATGCCGGCGACGCGCACTTCATAGTGCAGATGCGGCCCGGTCGAGCGGCCGGTCGATCCGACATAACCAATAAGATCGCCCTTGCGGACCTTTTGGCCGGCATAGGCGTTTAACCGGGACATATGGCCATAACGCGTCTGGATATCACCGCCGTGCTCGAGCGAAACAAAAAGTCCGTAGCCGGCAAACCATTCGGCCTTGCTGACTACGCCATCGGCAGAGGCATAGATCGGGGTGCCGCTGGGCGCAGCCAGATCAACGCCTTTATGGGCGCGGCGGCCACCGAGAACCGGATGCCAGCGCATGCCATATCCGCTGGTCAGCGTGACGCCATCAACCGGCATCCGCGAAGGGATCGAAACGCTGGTCGGCAAGGCAATGAATGGTGCGCCGGTCAGGCCAGGTACGATGCCATTGCTGCGCTTGATCTGCGAGACCGCGACGAGCGACTTGCCGCCTTCGCGCGATTGCCAGGAGTTGAACAGCTGAAGAAATTCTTCGTCCCCATTGCCCATCGCGCTGTCCTGCTTGGCAGCCTGTGCGGCGCGCAGCGGAGCGATGATATCAGCATTGGCGCTGGCATTGGCGAAAGCAGGCGTTGCTCCGGCCAGCGACACACCGACGACAGCTATGCCGGCCAGCGAGAGGAGCTTTTTGAAAAACGAAAAGACGACCACGTATAATCTTTCTTTGTGCGACCCAATCTCGAAGCTGAGCCTGGAAGACCAGACCGCTTTTCTGACATTTCTCGACCAGCCAGGCTGGACCGAATGTCTTGTTTTTGGAGATGGACGGTCCCCCCGCCTTCTCGAGTTGAGGGGCTAGAGGGCTGCTTGCGGCGTGGCAAGGCTGGCATAGAGATCACGCGATAAACCGGCAGCAGCACGCGCCGAGTCGTTGAACGGCGGCTTAACGGGTCCGCGAAAGTGGCGATTTACCAAGGTTTTCCACAGGTGCTCCAGCGGTTCCCCGCGCGCTTTGGCGAGCGCGGCGAAATGATTTGCGCCGAATCGAACGTGGCGAATCTCATCGTCAAGGATGCGACTCAGTATCCGCGCGCCGGCCTCGTCACCGGCGGTGCGGACGCGCTCGATCATCAGCGGCGTGACATCCAGCCCGCGTGCTTCGAGCACCATCGGCACCACGGCGAGCCTGGCCGCGACATCGTGGCGGGTGGCATGTGCCGAGGCCCATAAGCCGTCATGCGCAGGCAGCGCGCCATAGCGGCTGCCAGCCTTGCGCAAATGCCGATCGAGCAGCGAAAAATGCATCGCCTCATCGGCTGCTACCCAGAGGAAATCAGAAACCAGCCCCTCGCCCAGTTCCTCGCCAAAGCGCCCCGCCATATCGAGCGCGAGATCAATCGCGACGAATTCGATATGGGCCACGGCATGCCACAGCGCGATGCGTCCGCGTTCTGACTGGCCGCGACCACGCTTGGGCATGCGGTTGGGCGGCAGCAGTTCGGGTGCGTCAGGCCGCGCCGGACGATCAGGCATGGCGGCATCAAAGACGAAAGCCAGTCGCCCCAGCCGCCAGTCCCGCGCCACCTTGCGCGCTGCCATCACTTTGGCGCGGGGGTCAGCGGTGAGCAGCGCAGCGCGAATGGCCGCAGATACCGAATTCACAGACTTGCCATCACAGTGCTTTCGCCGCCTCCAGCACTGCGGCGGCGTGGCCCTTGACCTTCACCTTGCTCCAGATCTGCGCGATCCTGCCGTCGGCACCGATCAGATAGGTGCTGCGCACCATGCCCATGTAGGAGCGGCCATAGTTCACTTTTTCGGCCCAGACGCCGAGCGCGTCTGACAAGCCGCTTGTCGCCGCATCGCTCGCCAAGGGGGCAGTGAGGCCATATTTGGCGATGAATCTGGCATGGCGCGCCGGGCTGTCCTTGCTGACACCGAGCAGCTTGACCCCTGCTGCGGCGAAATCATCTGCGAGCGCGGTGAAGTCCTGATTCTCGGTCGTGCAGCCGGGGGTGTCATCCTTGGGATAGAAGAACAGCGCCAGCTTCCCGCCAGCAAAATCAGACGGCTTGATGCTGCCGCCTTCAGGCGTGGTCAGGTCCACATCGGGCAGGGAGTCACCGACTCCGGGGAATGTGCTCATAGGTTATCCAACTCCAGATCTTGTGCAAAAACCTCAGCCCAAACGGCGGCGACAGCCGCTCGCGCCTCGGCAAAATCGGCAATGACGCATTCCCAATCGCCGCATCCGCAAGCGCTGGCAAGCGCGGCGCGAGGCCCCGGTGGCGGAACTTGCGAATCGGGGGCCAGCAAGCGAGCCGCGACGAGCAGGCGGGTGAGGCTGTCATGGGCTTTGCGCAGTGCCTCGGGAACCAGTCCCACCGCTATCAGATGCTCCAGCGCATCGCCGAGGTTCGGCACCAGCATGCCGGGAATGGCAGCCCCGTCGCGCAGTTGCAGAAAGTGGATGATGAACTCCAGATCGACGAGCCCGCCGCGCAGCAGTTTGGCATCAATCGGCCCTTTGCCCGGCTTATGCCGCGCCATATCGGCGCGCATCGCCAGCACGTCATCGCGCAGCTTGCCGGGATCGCGCGGCGCCGTGAGCACGCTGCGGATGATCGCCCGCAGCTCCTCTTGCGCCGCTTTGGGCCCAAACAGCGGGCGGGCGCGGCACAGCGCCATATGTTCCCAGGTCCAGGCATCCTCGCGCTGATAGCGGGCGAGGCTGTCAAAACTCACCGCCAGCGGCCCCTGGGTGCCCGATGGCCGCAACCGCGTATCAACCTCGTAGAGCGCGCCCGCCGCCGTCGGCACACTCAGCGCCGCACCGATTCGCGTGGCAAGCCGGTTGAAATAGAGCGTCGCGCCGAGCGGCTTGTCGCCATCGGATTCGGCCGCATGGGTGCCGGTAAAGCAATAGACAAGATCGAGGTCAGAAGCATGGGTCAAGGCCCCGCCCCCCAGGCGCCCGAGGCCCAGAATCACCAGATCGCCCCCCCGCACCCGGCCGTGGATCGCCTCGAATTCAGCGATGGTGCCGCTTGCCAGAACCGCCAGCGCCGCCTCTGCTATCCGCGAATAGGCTGCGGCCACGGCGAGCGGATCGGTCATGCCATCGACCAGCTGCACCCCCAGTGCAAAACGTTTTTCGCCGACCTTGCGCCGCACCCGGTCAAGCAGGCGCTCATAATCATCGTCCGCCTCGCCCTCGGCAAATTCCTCGATCAGCGCGCCGATTGCGCCCGGCAAGGCAAAGGCAGTAGCATCGATTAGCGGATCGAGCAGATCGGCACGCAGGGCGAGGGCATCGGCGAGCGGCGGTGCCAGCGCGAGAATCTTCGCCAGCAGTTCGAGCAGCGCCGGGCGTGCCTCGAGCAGGTGGAACAGGCCCAGGGCGCTGGGCAGCCGGGAGAGCAGCTCTTCCCAGCGCAGGAAGGCGCGGCGCGGATCAGGCGCATGGGCAAGCGCCATCAGGAGCGCGGGCTGGATCGCATCGTACGCCGCCCGCGCCGCCTCGCTGCGCAGGGCTTTGAGCTTGCCATCGCGCCAGCCCTCAATGCGTGCCGCCAGTTCGTCGGCATCCTCGAAGCCCAGCCTTGCCAGTTCCCCTGCAAGGCGCGCACCGCTGAGGGCGGGCGGGGGAGGGGTAGTGGGACCATGTTCGGCATGAGCAGCGATCAGCAGATCATAGAGCTGGCCGACCGCCTCGGTGATCTGTGCAAGTTCTTCGACCAGCGCCGTGCCATCGGCCAGGCCTTCCAGCTGCGCGACATTGTCCAGAGCCGCATGATCGCCCGGCAGGCTGTGGGTCTGCTGGTCCGCGATCATCTGCAAGCGGTGTTCGATGGTCCGCAACCGGTCATAGCTGATCCCCAGCAGCAGGGCGTCCGGCGCGGCAATGATGCCTGCATCGGCCAGGGCATCGAGCGCGGCGCGCGTGCCGCGCAGCCGCAGCGACGCGTTGCGTCCGCCGTGGATCAGCTGGTGAGTCTGGGCATAGAATTCAATCTCGCGAATGCCGCCACGCCCGCGCTTGAGGTCAAACCCCGGCCCTGGACGCAAAGCGCCCGCATGGCTTGCCCTGATCCGGGCTGTCAGCCGTCCGATCTCGGCAATCGCGCCAAAATCAAGGCTTTTGCGCCAGACGAACGGCCGGATCGCGGCGAGGAAGCTTTGCCCTGCGGTAATATCACCGGCACAGGCGCGGGCACGGATAAAGGCAGCGCGTTCCCAGGCCAGCGCCGAACTTTCATAATGGGTGAGGCCCGCATCAATCGAAATGGCGAGCGGGCTGACCTCCGAGGCCGGGCGCAGCCGCAGATCAACGCGGAAGACATAGCCCTCGGCATCGATATGCGAGAGCGTTTGCACCACAGTGCGCGCCACCCGCTGGGCTGCTTCCCCTGGATCGTCGCCTGCGCGCCGGGGGAGCAGCGCGGGATCATACAGCAGGATCGGATCTATGTCAGAGCTGTAATTGAGCTCCTGCGCGCCATGTTTGCCGAGCGCCAGGGCAATCATGCCCACCGGTTCGGCACCGGGAACGCGGGCACGGATGGCATCGGCAATCGCGACCGCCATCGCCCGGTCGGCAAAAGCGGAAAGCTCGTGCATGACCCGGGCCAGCGTAAAGGCTCCGGCCAGATCGCCGATACCGAGCGCCAGTGCCAGCGCCCGTCGCTCACGCCGCAAAGCAGTGCCGACATCAGGAGCGCCTGCCGCCGCCGCCCGGACATGGGCGAACGCATCCTCGGCGCGACCATCGGCCAGCAGCGCGGCAAGCGCCGGGTCGCGATCGAGCAGACCGGCCAGAAACGGTGAATACTGCTGCGCGCGCGCGATCGCGCCCGGCCAGTCAACTTTCGCCTCTTTCATGCCCATCGACATGGGATGCCGTTTCATGCGCGAACTATCAAGGCTGCCGCCTTGCGCAGCATCACGTCATTTGCCATCACCCGCGCCATGAGAGGCCGCCAGACCCGGCGGCTGAGACACATTTGAAAGTTCGCCCATGTTATTCAATAACCGTGCTGGCTTCGGTCAGATGAATTTGGCGTGGCTGGTACTCGCCGCTGGCACCCTGACAACCAGCGCCATAGCCGCTCCGCCACCCCCCCCCGTGATCGACACAAGGCTGATGAAGTCGGTCGTCCAGCGGCTCTCCTCCGACGCGCTGGAAGGCCGCGCGCCGAGCACTGCGACAGAACCACAGGTGCTCAATACCATCATCGCCCAGTTCACCGCCGCAGGACTGAAGCCCGGCAACAAGGGCTCCTGGCTGCAAAAGGTGCCGACGGTTGAGATCACCGGCGGAAATTATTCGGGTCTCAGCGTGACGGGCGGAGCAACCCCGCTCAGCTTCAAATATGCCTCGGAATTTGTCGCCGCGAGCTACCGTGTCACCCCGAAGACAGAGATCAAGGACAGCGAACTGGTCTTCGTCGGCTATGGCATCAATGCGCCTGAACTGGGCTGGAATGACTATGCCGGGGTCGATATGAAGGGCAAGGTCGCGGTCATCCTGGTCAATGATCCCGACTATGCGATGGAAAGCCAGGACGGCCTGTTCAAAGGCCGCCGCATGACCTATTATGGCCGCTGGACCTACAAGTTCGAGGAAGCCGCACGGCAAGGAGCAAAGGGCGCGCTGATCGTCCACGATACCTTCCCCGCCGCCTATGGCTGGAACGTCATCGAATCGAGCTGGACCGGCGCGCAGTATTACGTCCAGTCGGCCAATGACGCGATGGACCAGACCGAGGCCAATGGCTGGGTGCAGAAAGCGGCGGCTGAGGCGATCTTCAGCGCGGCAGGCAAGGACTTTGCCGCGCTGTCAGCAGCGGCAAAAAGCAAGGGTTTTCAGGCCGTCCCCCTCGGGCTCAAGGCGAGTTATTCGTTTGACAACACCATCCGCAAATCAACCTCGCACAATGTCGTTGGCATTCTGCCGGGCAAGGTCAAATCGCGTGAATATGTGCTCTATACCGGGCACTGGGATCACCTTGGCCGCTGCACACCCGACAAGCGCGGCGATGATATCTGCAACGGCGCGGTCGATAATGCGACGGGGATCGCCGCGCTGACCGCGCTGGCCAAGGCCAATGTCAAGGCAGGTGCCGCGCGCCGCAGCCAGGTTTTCCTTGCTGTTACTCTGGAGGAATCGGGGCTGCTGGGCTCCAAATATTATGCCGAGCATCCGGTGTTCCCGCTGGCGCAGACCGTCGGCGGGGTGAACATGGACGCGCTGCATCCCACAGGGAAGTCACGCGACTATGCCATGACCGGCGGCGATAAATCAGAGCTGACCGCGGTGTTCCGCAAGGTGCTGACCGAACGGGGCCTCAAAGAATCGCCTGAAGAAGCTCCCGAAAAAGGTCACTATTATCGCTCCGACCATTTCAGCATGGCCAAGCTGGGTGTGCCGATGTTCAGCCTCGGCCGCGGAGTTGATCTGGTCACGGGTGGCCGCGAGGCCGGTCTGGCGGCGCGCGAAGACTATACCCGCAACCGCTATCACCAGCCGAGCGATGAATATTCGGCGGCATGGGACTGGTCAGGGATCAATCAGGATGTGGCGCTGTTCTACCGCCTCGGGCGCCTGCTTGCCGACGGCAAGACCTGGCCCAACTGGCATGCCAATGACGAATTCCGGGCGGTGCGGGACAAGAGCCGGGGCGGGAAATAGAGCTATGACGCGAACCATACTGTGGATGCCGCCCGAATGGCATCCGCAGGACTGGCTGTGGATCGGCTTTCCGCATGATCCGGCGGAATGGCCCGGCTTTCTCTCCCGCGCGCAGGAGCAGATGGCGGAGTTTGCCAATATGGTGGCCGAATCCGGGCAGGAAGTGCGGCTGATCGTGCGTGACGAGGCCAATGCGGCGCGGGCGCGCGAACTGGTGAGCAGCAAGGTTTCGCTGGAGACGCGGGTCTATGGCGATGTGTGGTTGCGCGATACCGGGCCACTGGTGGTGAGCGGCCCCAGCGGCGAACGGGTGGCACGGCGCTTTGGCTTTAATGGCTGGGGCGGCAAATATGTCATGGCGGGCGACAAGA
>JANOYZ010000056.1:0-5397 GCA_031429135.1 Novosphingobium sp.
GCATCGACAATCCTCGCCAGCGAGGCGCCGCCCTTGAACAGCGCGACATGGTTCCCCTGTTCGTCGGCGCGGATGGCCAGATTTACGCGATGGCGCAGGGCAATCTTGCCGTCGGCGGGCTCGGCATCTCGGCCAAGGATGGATCGCAGCTGACAGTCAATGTGCCGACAGTCGGCCGCATTGCCGAAGGGGCCAGCGTCGAACGCGCGGTCGCCACCGGTTTCGAGAGCGGCGAGCTGGTGCGCTACAATCTCTATTCCGCCGATTTTCTCACCGCCGCGCGGGTGCGCGATGCGATCAACGCCCGTTTCCCCGGTGCCGCCAGCGTAGAGGACGGGGTGACGCTGGCGCTCAGGCTGCCCGCCGGGGCCGATCAGCGGAGCTCGATGATGGCGGCGATCGAGATGCTCAGCGTCACGCCGGCAGAAACCCCGGCCAAGGTGATCATCAACAGCCGCACCGGCACGGTGGTGATCAACAGCGCCGTGCGGCTTGCCCCGGCGGCGATCAGCCACGGCAAGCTGACCGTGCGGATCGATGAGAAGCAGGTGATCAGCCAGCCCGGTGCCTTCAGCAAGGGCCAGACGGCACAGCAGGAATCGAGCCAGATCAAGGCCGATGAGGAAGGCGGCCATGTGATATCGGTCAAAGGCGGGGCCAGCCTTGCCAGGGTGGTCGATGCGCTCAACCTGCTGGGAGTCGGTCCGTCCGATCTGGTCGAAATTCTCCAGGCCTTGAAAGAAGCCGGCGCACTCAAAGCCGAGATGGTGGTGCTATGACCAGCATAGCCTCCACCGCATCCGCGTTGGCAACCACTCCTCAGGCTGCATCAGACCGCGAAAAGCTGCACAAGGCCGCGCAGGCCTTTGAGGCGATTTTTGTGCGCCAGATGCTAAGCAGCGCGCGTCAGACCAGTTTTGGCGATGATATTTTCGGCAGCGAGGCAGCCGACACCTTTAAGGCTATGCGCGATGAACGCTTCGCCGAAATCGCCTCGCAGAGCGGGACGCTGGGCTTTGCCAGGTTGATCGAGGCGCAATTGGCGAAGCAGGTCGGAGATGGGGCAAGCGGCATCGCGCGTGCTTCGACAAGCTCAGAACGAGCGGATGTTGGAATGAAATCACTCATAAACCCCGCTCAGGCTGAGCCTGCCGAAGCCCGCGCACCACTTTCAGGCGGGGAGCAGTAACCAATGGCTTCCGATCTCCTCTCGATCGCGCTCAGCGGTGCCAAGGCCGCCCGCATCGCGCTGGATGTCACTGCGCAGAATATCGCCAATGCGGGCACATCGGGCTATGTCCGGCGCTCTGCCCGGACGATGGAAGTGTCTTCCTCGGGTGGATACGGGCGGACGAGCGACATATCGCTTTCGGGTGTGCGGGTGGATCGGGTGGTGCGCAATGTCGATCTGTTCCGCCAGGCCGAAGTCCGCCGCACCTCTGCCGATTCCGCCCGCGCCGGGGCTGAGGTATCAAACCTCGAGAATATCGAGGCAGCGGTCGAACAATCGCGCGTCTTTCCGGCGCTGGTCGAATTCGATGGCGCTTTGCAGCGGCTCGCCGGTGATCCGAGCGACCCATCATTGCGCGCCGGTGTGCTTGAGGCGGCGCGAACCATGGCCGGTACTTTCAACATTGCCGCTAATGGTCTTGCTGGCGTTGCCTCAGGCGTAAACTTTGAAGCCACTGCCGAGGTCGCCGAGGTCAATACGCTGGCGACCGAGCTGGCGCGGGTGAACCTGCGCCTTGCCCGCGCCGCCGATGCCAGCAGCGATCAGTCCACCTTGCTCGATCAACGAGACAGCCTGCTCCAGCAGATCAGCCAGTACGGCGATGTCGCTGCCGCATTCAGCAGCGATGGCACCGTCGAAGTGCGGCTGGGCGGCAATGCCGGTCCGCTGCTGGTGCAAGGCGGCAGCGCCACAGCAGTGATCATGAGCACCGCCGCCGACGATACGATTTCATTCGCCGTCGGCAGCAGTGCGGTCAGCCTTGCGGGCGGATCATTGGCGGGCAAAGCCTTATCACTGGTCAAGCTTGTGCAAGTTCGCAGCGATCTCGATAGTCTCGCCAACACGCTGATGGCCACGGTTAATACGGCACAGGGCGCTGGCGCGGCGCTGAATGGCTCTGTTGGCCAGCCGCTGTTCACGGGCAGCGGTGCCGGCGGCATGGCGCTGGTCTTTAGCGACGGGGCCGGGCTTGCGACTGCACCTTCAGGTTCGCTGGCGGGCAGCCGTGACCCCGGCAATCTCGATGCCATGCGCGCCGCACTCGCCAGTGCTGACCCGACAGGGGCGCTGGATGCGCTGATCTTTGATATTTCCGCCACAGTTTCCAGCCGCAAGGTGACGCAAGGCGCGCTCCAGGCAATCGCCGGCAATGCCCTGATTGCGCTGGAGGCTCAGGCTGGGGTCGATCTTGATCAGGAAGCGGTCAACCTGATGCGCTTCCAGCAGGCCTTTCAGGCATCGGGCAAGGCGATGCAGGTTGCCTCAACCATTTTCGATACGCTGCTAGGCATCAGATGAGGAATGCTCTCCCATGACAATCGTTAGCACCAGCACCAGCGCCTTTTATGACCGGTCGGTGATGGGCATGCAGGATCTGCGCGCTCAGGCCGAAACCCTGCAATCCAGCCTTGCGAGCGGGCAGCGGTTGTCGCGATCGAGTGACGATCCGGTAGCCGCAGCGCGCATGCGGCAGCTCACCCGCGAGGACAGCTTTTCCGCCATCGACACTGTCAACGCCCAGCGCGCGACCACCGATCTGCAACTGACCGATGGTGCCCTGTCCTCGTTTGCGGGCTATGTCACGCGGGTGAAGGAGCTGGCATTGCAGGCCGCAACCGGCACCCTGACAGCCGCGCAGCGCGCCGGGATTGGCACGGAAATCTCCGCGATCCGGCAGAACCTGATGGCGCTGGCCAACAGCCGCGATGCCGCAGGCCATGCGCTGTTTGGCGGGGAAACGGCGGCAACAGCCTATACTAGCGATGGCGCGGGCAATGCCGTCTATGGCGGCACCGCGACGGCGGGCGAATTGTCGCTCGGCGAGGGCCGCAGCGTGGCGCGCGGACTGACCGGGCCGGAGTTTCTCAATTTTTCAGTTGGCAGCAACCCCACCGATCTGATGGCAGTGATCAAGACTCTGGGCGATGCGCTGCTGACCGGCGCGCCCGATCCGCAAACCGCCGCGCATGATTCGCTCGATGCGCTCGATACCAGTCTCGACAAGATCACCACCGCGCAAACGGTGGTCGGCTCGCGCCTCGCCTGGATCGAGCTAACCACCGAACGCCGCATTGAACAGAGCGAAATGCGTGCCGACGAGGAGGCGCAGGTTGGCGGCACAGACATCGCCGCCACTGTCGCACAGCTCCAGCAGACGATGATCGTGCTCGAGGCAAGTCAGGCAAGCTTTGCCAAACTGGCCGGGTTGTCGCTGTTCAACCTGCTGCGCTGAGCGGCGATCAATTGACTCTGAGGGGGTATTACCATGTACGCGGCGGTCGGTATCGTCATTCTAATCGTCATGGTCTTTGGCGGTTTTGCTATCACAGGCGGTGCGCTCGGCCCGGTTATGGAGGCGATCCCGCATGAGATGCTGATCATCGGCGGTGCCGCGCTGGGCGCGACGGTGGCGGGCAATTCGATGCATGAGCTCAAGCTGCTCGGCGGTGGCATCGCCAAGATCTTCAAGGGACCAAAACACACCAAGCAAGACCATGTCGATGTTATCATCCTCACCACCAAGCTGATGAAACTGATGCGCAACGAAGGCCCGGTGGCGTTGGAAAGCCATGTCACCGAACCCACGACCAGCCCGCTCTTCGCCGAATTTCCCAGACTGCTGGCCAATCTCCCGTTGGTCGATCTGATCTGCGACACGCTGACATTGATCGTTGTGTCATCGGGCACACTCGAGGTCCATGCGGTCGAAGAGGTGATGGACAATGCCATGAAGACCCACTTCCACGAGATGAATGAGCCGCACCATGCATTGCAGGGGCTGGCCGATGCGCTTCCGGCACTGGGCATCGTTGCCGCCGTGCTCGGTGTGGTCAAGACCATGGGTTCGATCGACAAGCCGCCCGCGATCCTGGGCGGCATGATCGGTTCGGCGCTGGTCGGCACCTTTCTGGGGGTGCTGCTGGCTTATGGCATGGTCGCGCCGATGGCCGGGCGGCTGAAGCAGGTGCTTGATGCCGATGAACAGATCTTTCACGCGGTGAAGCAGATCATGATCGCCTCGCTGCATGGTTATCCGCAGCCGCTGGTGGTTGAAAGCGCGCGCTCGGGGCTGGGCCACGCCTTCTGTCCGGGACTTTCCGAGCTGCTCGACTCCTTGCGCGGGCGCTAAACCATGGCCGCCGCCAAGAAGGGCAAAGTCGATCTGCCCCCAGTCATCGTCAAGAAAATCACCGTGGTGGCCGGCGGCCATCATGGTGGCGCCTGGAAGGTCGCTTATGCCGACTTTGTCACCGCAATGATGGCTTTCTTCCTGCTGCTTTGGCTACTCGGCGCAACCACCGAAAAGCAGCGCAAGGGCATCGCCGTCTATTTCACCCCGACGCTGGTCAAGATGCGGCAGGAAAGCGCAGGCGCCAACGGCCTGCTCGGCGGCTCGTCGATCACCGATGTCGACAACTATCCCCACAAGGGCGGGCAGACCGGCACCAAATCGTTGACTATCCCACGCGACATGACCGGGGGGCCGAAGGAAGGCTCCGCGCGGGTCAAGCAGGTTAACCGCGTCAAGGAGCAGATCGAGGCCAAGCTGCGCTCGACCGAGCAATTGCTCAAGCTCGCGCGGCAGGTGCGGCTGGTTGATACCGCGGAGGGTATCCGCATTGATCTGGTCGATGATGCGGACTTCGCCATGTTCCGCATGGGCACGACGATCCTCACGCCCGATGCAGCGCAGCTGCTGCGGGTGATCGCTGAAGCTGTCGGTCCCGAGAGCGGCGGCCTTTCAATTCGGGGCCACACCGACTCGCTGCCATGGAAGCCGGGCGAGCCATCGAACAACTGGTCGCTCTCCGCCGGCCGAGCCGAGGCAACGCGGCAAGAAATGCTGCGCCTGGGCATCGCCGAGGCACGCTTCGCCCGGATCGAAGGGGTGGCGGCGCGCGAACCGCTGGTGCAGAATGATCCGGCCGATCCCAGAAACCGCCGGATTTCAATCCTCCTGATGCGCTGAAGCATTCGGCACGGGCTTGCATGGACGGGCTGATGGCGGCAACGTCTCCTGCAACAACGGGAGAGCATTTATGCCATTTACCGGTCCGGTCGAAGACCGCCTCGCCATCCGCGAACTCTATGATGAATACGCCGACGGCGCCAACCGCATGGACCGCACCGCTTGGCTGTCGGTCTGGGCCGACGACGCGGTGTGG
>JANOYZ010000057.1:0-4637 GCA_031429135.1 Novosphingobium sp.
CCACGTTCCGGCGGGCGAAGTTTACGTCGCGACCGAAAGCCCGAAGGGCGAATTCGGGGTCTATCTGGTCAGCGACGGCAGCAACAAGCCCTATCGCTGCAAGATCCGTCCGACCGCGTTTTCGCATTTGCAGGCGATGGATTTTATGAGCCGGGGCCACATGCTGCCCGACGTGACCGCGATCATCGGCGCGATTGACGTGGTGTTTGGGGAGTGTGACCGGTGAGCGTCTTCGAATGGGAATTCTTCCATCGTGAACGTGGCGGCGATGAAAAGCCCGAAACTACTTTAGGTTGGTATCGGCGCCAACCGAGTTGGCTCAAATTGGCCTATGTCATCGTGGTTCTTCCTGCATGGTTGGTTATCTTATTTAACATGCTGACTGGAAATCCAAAAAGCATCTCAAGTCTGATTGCTTTCAGTCTCTTTGGCTTGGTCGCTCTTGCCGCAATTGTAACGGACCATAGGCGCAACAAGGGTGGGGCAAATGACTAACCACCTCGCCATCGCCGAGCAGATGATCGCGCATTACAACGCGCAGGATGCCGACGCCTATGTTGCGCTGATGACAGATGATGCCTGCGAAGCGTCCTATCGCGGGGCGGTCGTGCGCGAGGGCAAGGAAGGCACGCGCGCGGGCCTCAAGGCGATGTTCGCGGAATTCCCGGAAAACCGCGCTGAAATCATCAAGGGCTACACGCTCGGCGAATATGCCGTGCTGCATGAGCGGGTGTTCCGCTCGTCCAGTGCCGAGCCCTTTGAAGTCATGTCCGTCTATACGTTCGAGGGCGACAAATGCTCGCGCGTGGAGTTCATTCGATGAACCTCACACCCAACCCCATCCATCCTGAGCTTGTCGAAGGGCTGCACTTTTCTTCGTGCGGTGCGCGCGGCTTCAAGAAGAAGGGCAGTGCTTCGACAAGCTCAGCATGGACGGGTTTTGTTATTGTGGAGTCAGTTTGTGGCTGATCGTCATCTCGAACCCGATAGCCCGGCCTTGCGCGCGCGCTGGGGGGCATTCGCCTGGACCAAGGAAAACGCCGCGCAGGCCAAGGTGGTCATCGCGCGCTATCCCGCTGGCCGTCAGCGTTCGGCGGTGATGCCGCTGCTCGATCTTGCCCAGCGGCAGGTCGGCGCGGAGACGAACACACAGGGCTGGCTGCCGATCCCGGTGATGGAATTCATCGCCCGCGAGCTGGATATGCCGGTGATCCGCGTGGTTGAGGTTGCCAGCTTCTACATGATGTACAACCTTGTTCCGGTGGGTAAATTCCACGTGCAGGTCTGCGGCACCACGCCCTGCATGCTGCGCGGATCAGACGATATCATGGCCGCCTGCAAGGCGCGCGGCATGGATATCGGCCATGTTAGCACAGACGGCCTGTGGACGCTCAGCGAAGTTGAATGCATGGGCAATTGCGCCTCGGCCCCGATGGTCCAGATCAACGACGACAATTACGAGGACCTGACCTCGGCGGATATGCTGCGCATTCTCGATGAACTGGCGGCGGGGAAAAGCCCCAAGACCGGAACGCAGATCAAGGGCCGCCATACAGTCGAGCCGCTCGGCGGGCCGACTACGCTGAAGGCAATGGTCAAGGCCAACCACGATTACCGGGGGGAATGGTGATGCCCAAGTCCGCAAAGACCGGCCTTCCGGTAGTCGGTATCATCTTTCTTTTGCTGGCAGTTTTCAAGTTCGTCAGCGGCGATCCCTGGGTGGTCTGGGCCATTCTTGGCTTCCTGTTTGGCGGCTTCGGCATCTTCGGTATGAACCGTTCGGGAGGTGACCAGTCGTGAGCCTCGCTGACAAGGACCGCATCTTCACCAACCTCTACGGCTACCAACCGTGGACCTTGAAGGCTGCACAGAAACGCGGCGATTGGGATAATACCAAGGCGCTGCTCGCCCGTGGCCGCGAGGCGATTGTCGAGGAAATCAAGGCATCGGGTCTGCGCGGGCGCGGCGGTGCGGGTTTTCCGACCGGGCTGAAGTGGTCGTTCATGCCCAAGGAGCCGAACCCGGCTCGCCCCAGCTTCCTCGTCATCAATGCTGACGAGTCTGAACCCGGCTCTTGCAAGGACCGTGAGATCATCCGCCACGATCCGCACAAGCTGATCGAAGGCGCGCTGGTGGCGGGGTTCGCCATGGGTGCGCGCGCCGCCTACATCTACATTCGCGGCGAATATATCCGTGAGGCCGAGACGCTGTTTGCCGCCGTGCAAGAGGCCTATGATGCCGGTCTGATCGGCAAGAACGCCTGCAAATCGGGCTATGATTTCGATGTTTTCGTCCATCGCGGCGCGGGTGCCTATATCTGCGGCGAAGAAACCGCGATGATCGAAAGCCTTGAGGGCAAGAAGGGCCAGCCGCGCCTGAAACCGCCATTCCCGGCGGGTGCAGGCCTCTATGGCTGCCCGACGACGGTGAATAACGTGGAGTCCATTGCCGTCGCCCCGACGATCCTGCGACGCGGTGCGGGCTGGTTCAGCTCTTTCGGGCGCGAAAACAACAAGGGCACCAAACTGTTCCAGATTTCTGGGCACGTTGACAAGCCCTGCGTCGTCGAAGAGGAAATGAGCATTCCCTTTCGCGAACTGATCGAAAAGCATTGCGGCGGGATTCGCGGCGGGTGGGACAATCTGCTGGCGGTAATCCCCGGCGGCTCATCGGTGCCGCTGGTCCCGGCCGATCAGTGCTTTGACATGCCGATGGACTTCGATGGCTGCAAGGCGGCGGGCTCGGGCCTTGGCACCGCCGCTGTTATCGTCATGGACAAGAGCACCGACATCGTCCGCGCCATCGCCCGGCTTTCGTACTTCTACAAGCACGAATCCTGCGGCCAGTGCACCCCCTGCCGCGAAGGCACTGGGTGGATGTGGCGCGTGATGGAACGCCTGCGCACCGGCGATGCCGATGTGTCGGAAATTGATATGTTGCAACAGGTGACCAAGCAGGTCGAAGGTCACACGATTTGTGCTTTGGGCGATGCAGCGGCCTGGCCGATCCAGGGGCTGATCAAGCATTTCCGGCCTGAGCTGGAGCGCCGGATTGCCGAAAATGTGCGGGAGGCTGCTGAATGAAAATGTTACGTTTCCTCATGTCCGCTGCCATCGCGCTCACCGCCATCACCCCGGCCAGCGCCCAAGCGCCATCACAGCAGCAGATCCGCAAGTTCCTTGCCGACTATGGCCAGTGCATCGCCAAGCGCGAGCCTGAGCTGGCGCGCAAGGCTGTGCTTTCGGGTGCTGATTTCAGCATCAAATCGGACGAGGGCAGGCTCCTGCTTCAGCGCGAATGCGTTGATGCTGAGGAACTGCGCAACACCTCCAGCGGCTTTCGTGGCAAGCTGCGGATGAGCGATAACGATTACCGTGGCGCCATCGCCGATGCGCTGGTCGCGCGCGATGCGGCGAAGCTGACAGCCAGTGATTTCAGCACTGTTGCGGCGTTGACCTATGATGAGCCGCGCCCGTTGCGGATGAACTTCACCGATGGCAAACCGATCCCGGAAGAACGCCTCGCCCGTCAACGCGTGGCCATCGAGCGCAAGCTGGTCGCCAATCGCCTCGGCAAGCTGGGTGAATGCGTTGTGCGCTCATCGGCTGCGCCATCGCGAGCAGTGCTGGCGACGGCGATTGACACACCAGCCGAGCTGCAGGCGCTGCAGGGCGTTACTCCGGCGCTGCAACAGTGCCTGCCCGTTGGCGAAACCGCCGCCTTTGATCGCATGTCGCTGCGCGGCGCGCTGGCCGTGGCATACTACCGGCTCGCCAGTGCGGCGCAGACCTCTGGAGCTGTGAAGTAATGCCCAAGGTAACCGTCGACGGCATCGAACTCGAAGTCCCCGCAGGTGCCACCGTGCTTCAGGCCTGCGAGCTTGCGGGCAAGGAAATCCCGCGGTTTTGCTACCACGAACGCCTCAGCATCGCGGGCAATTGCCGGATGTGTCTGGTCGAGGTTGCGCCCGGTCCGCCCAAGCCGCAGGCGTCGTGCGCGCTGCCTGCCGCCGAGGGGCAGGCGATCCGCACCGACAGCGAAATGGTCCGCAAGGCGCGCGAGGGGGTGATGGAGTTCCTGCTGATCAATCACCCGCTTGATTGCCCGATCTGCGATCAGGGCGGCGAGTGCGATCTGCAGGATCAGGCGATGGCTTACGGGCGCGGAACCAGCCGCTATCCCGAGAACAAGCGCGCGGTCACCGAAAAATACATGGGTCCGCTGATCAAGACGGCGATGACCCGCTGCATCCACTGCACCCGCTGCGTCCGCTTCTCCGAGGAGATCGCCGGGGTCGACGAGATCGGCGCGCTTTATCGCGGCGAGGCGATGCAGATCACCACCTATCTGGAACGCGCGGCAAGCCACGAGATGTCGGCCAATGTGATAGACCTCTGCCCGGTCGGCGCGCTGACCTCACGCCCCTATGCCTTCGAGGCGCGGCCGTGGGAGCTGAAGAAAACGCTGTCCATCGATGTGTCCGATGCCTGCGGCGCCAATATCCGCCTCGATGCGCGTGGCCGTGAAGTGCTGCGCATTCTGCCGCGCATCAACGATGACGTGAACGAGGAATGGATTTCCGACAAGGCCCGCTTCCAGGTCGATGGTCTGACGAAGCGCCGCCTCGACAAGCCGTG
>JANOYZ010000058.1:0-2875 GCA_031429135.1 Novosphingobium sp.
CGCTGTCGCCGGTCTTCAATTCGGACGCCTGTTTGCGCGCGAGGTAGAACAGCCGGGCGAGAAAATCCTGCCGCCGCAGTTCGCGCGCTTCAAGCGTGGCCTGATCGGGCTGATAGGCTTCAATCGCGTCATCGAGTAACAAGCCTTTGGCCGTCGCGACTTTTTCCACAGTGTCGAGCCGGTCGCGCACTACCGAGAGTTCATTGGCCAGCACCATGATCATCGACATCGCCTCGTCGAGGCCTGGCGTTGCGTAGAACTGCGGACGCTTGCCACGCGCGTTACGCTCAAGTTCTCTCATGCCGATTTTTCCCTCATGCTGATTTCTGAGCGATCAAGACTTCCCAGCCGCCACCGGGGGCATATTCACCGGCGGTGAAGTCACGGTCGGCCAGCGCCTCGGCGGCGTCCTCGGTGTAACTTGCATCGGCCGCAGCAAATTCCATGATCGCCATTGGCGCTGTATCAAAACGGATACTCTGTGGTGGAAATCCAGCGTCAGCCGCCATCTGCACCTGGTCCTTGTCCCGCATCGCCCCCCAGAACGGCTCGTTGTTATAGTAAGTCTCATTGTCGAGGATGAACTGGGTGAATGGGTCCATCAGATCAAACGGTGGCAAGTCGGCGTGGATCATTACCCCGCCCGGTTTGAGCAGACGGTGGCACTCACGGAAAATCTGCGGCATGGCTTGACCAGAGGTTTCGTGCAGCAGGATATGGCTTACGATCAAGTCAAAGCTTTCGGCCGGCAGGCCGGTGTCTTCGGCATTGCGCTGGAGGAAGGCGACATCGTGGCCCAGCGCCTTGGCCCTGGCATGGGCATAACGCACACAGGGTCCGCCGACGTCGATTCCAGTCACTTCGGCGTTGGGAAACAGTTCCTTGTAAGGGACCGTCGAGTGACCGACGGTGCAGCCCATGTCGAGGATCGAACTCGGGGTAAAACCGGGCATGCGGCGATGGATATAATTGCAGACTGAACGGCCCATGTCGTCGTTGTTGGGGCCCATGTAGCCCATCGCATAGAGATAGACCCCGCGATCATAAAGCGCACCCTGAACGATATCCTGATCGTCTGCCTCGCTGGCATAGCCACCGGGCATGCAGTGGATGTCGATTGCCGAGACATACCGCGGAATGGCGAAATCGGGATCGGAATCAAGAGTCGCGGTGCTGCTGGATGAAAGTTTGCTGACCGCAGCCGTCAGTTCGGGCAATTGGCGCTCGATTGATCCGATCACCGCTTCCCACAGCAGTTCCTGAGCAATCCGGTTGGCTGCGGCGTAGTGCTGAAAATAGATGTCAGGAACCATTGCTTTGCGGATATCCCAGCGGTCGGTGGGTGGCTTGCCATGTTGCTTCTCAAAAGCGCGGGCAGCGCGCTGCTGGTATGCCGGGGCGAGGCCGGGGAGCAGTCCTTGCTGGACGAATTGTTTGAGGCTTTTGGTGAATTCCTGACGCGCCCGTTCGTCATGATTGGCGCGGGGCAAAGCATCGTGCTCAAATTGCTGGAAGGTATTGACCATGTCCATCGGCGGGGCTCCCCTTTCGGAAATGTCATCATGGCCACCGGCGTGGCAGAGCGCAGGCGAAGATGCCGCGCTATTCGCCTGCCGGTCAAGCAGCGGTTGTATTGCTCAATCGATCACATTTCTGTGCAAGCGGGAATAATTCACAAGGAGAAACTGCAATGGCCAGTCAGGCACCAGTGCGCTTCGGACCGGCAACCTTGCAGGACGGGGTCCGCCGCAAGCATGCCTGGGGGCTAATGTATGCCTCCTTCGTGACGATCGGCCTCGCGACAGGAATCGCGGTACTCACCCCCTATGTACTGACCACTAACCTTGGAATTCCTCAGGCCGCGCAGGGTACTGCGCTGGGCACGCTGGCGATCGCGCAGGAATTGGCACTTCTGCTGGGCTTTGCCCTGTTTGGCGCGCTGGCCGACAAGATTGGACGGCGTGTGGTGTACAGCCTCGGTATGGCGACGCTGGCTGTGGCCTATGGAGCCTATGCCTATAGCAATACCATGGCCGAGCTGGTGCTTTTCCGGGTTCTGTACGCCTTCGGGATCGGTGCGGCGACTGGCATGTTCGCCACGGTAATCTCTGACTATGCGGTGGAAAGTGATCGCGGAAAGCTTACCGCTTTATGTGGTTTCCTCAATGGGCTTGGTGTGGTGGTGGTCGCGATTTTCCTCGGAAAACTGCCGGCCTACTTCGCCGCGAGCGGGGCGAGCCCGACGGCAGCCGGTCAGGATGCGCTGGGCGTGGTTGCGGCGGTCGCGGCGGTTTCGGGTGTGGTGCTGTGGCTGACACTCAAGCCCGGCGTACCCACATCGGTCGATACCAAAAAACCATTGCGGCAGTTGATCAGCGAAGGGATCGGTGCCGCCCGTCAGAACCGGCGGATTGCCATATCCTATGCCGCAGCCTTTGTTGCGCGGGGCGACATTGCGATAGTCGGGCTGTTCGCGATTGCCTGGGGCAACCAGGCTGCAATCGCCCAGGGTTATTCTGCTGCCGAGGCCGCGAGCAAAGGCAATGTTCCATTCGTTATAGCTCAGTCAACCGCGCTGCTCTGGCCAGCATTGATCGCCGTGCCGCTCGACAGGATGGCTCGGATGAAGACTCTGGCGCTGACCATGGGGCTGGGCATGCTGGGATATTGCGCGCTGGTGCTGGTGGAAAACCCGCTTTCACCTGCGGCAATTCCATTTTTTGTGCTGCTTGGGGTTGGCCAGATCAGTGCATTCCTTGGCGCACAGACGATCATCGGCAAGGAAGCACCCGAAGCAGTCCGGGCTTCGGTGATCGGGGTGTTCAATTTCTGTGGCGCGCTGGGCATCCTGATATTGACCGGGATCGGCGGGGTG
>JANOYZ010000059.1:0-5552 GCA_031429135.1 Novosphingobium sp.
CCCCACGATCCCGAACCAGCTTCACCGCCTCGACCTTCAACTCGCGCCCAAACTTGCGTCGTTCCATCTTCGTCCTCCAGTTCCAAAAACACCTTAACTTGGTGTCCGTGAAACCAGCAGCAGCTCACCCCGATCACCCCACCCGCTTGCCCGTTAGCGGCATTGATCCGAACACGCCGGCCTTCACATCGCCGGTCATCACGTCGCCATCGACCGTTGCGGTGCATTCCAGCGTCATCGGCATGGGCACTTTCATGTCCATCTTCCAGCTGAGCGTATTGCCCGCGACGGTGCCACCACTGACATCCATCGCTCCCATGCCGCCGTTGAGCGATCCGCTGAAGCTGTCGCCATCGACCACCACGGTGAAGGTGCCGCCCTGATCGCCCATCGGGCTTTTGACATTGACTTCATAAGTACCGGCAACGGACATGGGTTACTCCTTCATAGTGCTTGGTTAGAGGATTGAACCCCTTGTGCGGGTGCTGTCAATCGCCGCTTTTAGGGGCGGTGACGAATTCTACCGGCAGGCCGATGCCCTTGAGTTGCGGCTCGACAATCTTGCGATCCCCCACGATCACATAGGTCAGCCCGTCAGGTTGTAGCCAGGTTTTGGCCGCAGTGTTGAGTGCCGTAGCGTCGATCGTCCGATAACGGCTGGGCAGGGTGGCATAGTAATTGTCCGGGCGGCCCAGCCGGTCATTACCGATGATCGCGCCCAGGACCTGTGCATTGGTCTGAAAACGATTGGGCAGCCCGCGAATATTTCCATCAGTCACCCGGCCCAGCTCTTCGGCATTAACTGGTTTTTTGCTCGGGAAGGCAGCCATATCGGCGATCAGCAGGCGAATCGAATCGCCGGTGCGGTCTGCCTGCACCGGCGCGCTGATGGTGAAGCTGCGGGACCCGAGCGGGCTGGGGACGCCCGAGCGCACGCCATAGGACCAGCCCTTGTCCTCACGCAGATCGAGGTTGAGGCGGCTGAGGAAGCCGTTGCCGAGCACCTCGTTGGCAAGATCGAGCGCCTCATTGCCATGATCCCTGCCGGTCAGCGCCAGCACCCGGCCCGCAACGATCACCGATTGCGGCGAGTTCGGACGGTCGATCACCACGATGCGGGGGCTTGGTGCGGGAACTGCGTTGGTCAGCGCCTTGACCGGTCGCGCAGTGGCGGGCGCCGCCCATTGGCCAAAGGCCTTTTCGAGCAGCGGCTTGAGTCTCTCCATGGTGACATCACCAACCACGGTGATGGTGGCAAGATCGGGACGGAACCATCTGGCATGGGCGGCACGCAGCGCCTCGGGGGTCAGTGCTGACAGGGATGCGGCATCGCCCAGGCCATCGCCCGGCAAGCCATAGGGATGGCCCGCGCCGAACAGGATCGGTGCCAGGTTGCGCGCGGCAAGGGCTCCGGGGCTGGCCTTGACTTGTGCCAGCCGCGCCAGTTGCTGCGCCTTGACCCGTGCCACTTCGTCCGCCGCGAAGGCCGGATTGCGGGTAACATCGGCCATCAGCGCCAGCGAAGGCGCAAGATTGGCGGTCAGCGCATCGAGCATGATGGTGGATGCATCGAGACCGGGGCCGATCGACAGCGTCGCGCCAAGACGCTCCTGCGCCTCGGCGATCTGGGTGGAATTGCGCGTCGTCGTGCCCTCATCAAGCAGCGTCAGCATCAGCGATTGGGTGCCCGGTGTATCGAGCAGATCGGCGCTGGTGCCGGCATCGAAATTAAGCGCAACGATCAGCTTGGGCACCGCCGTGCGCCGTGCCAAAGCCACCGGGATGCCGTTTGACAAAGTGGTGCGTTCGACCGCCGGAAAGGCGAGATCGCCAACCGGAGCGACCGGCGGCGTAGTGCGCGGCGGTGATTTGGCCAGCGCAGGGACAGCCTTCTTCGGATCGGCGGCGCGTGCGGGGCTGGTAGTCTCATCGCCCCAGCCACCCATGGTGTCACCCTTGTCGGTACGGGCGCCGGGGACGACATTGATCGCCAGAACCGGACGGCCCAGCCACTTGGCCACTGCTGCTTTGACCTCGGCAGGGCTGAGCCGGGCAAGTTCGCCAAGCTCCTTTTTGTAATGCGCGGGATCGCCCGAATAGAGCTGGCCCTCAGCGAGCGTTGTGCCCTTGCCGCCGAACCCGCCCACCGCTTCCAGCTCACCAATCGCGCCGCTGACCAGCCGCGTCGCAGAGCGGCGGACTTCATCTTCGCTTGGCCCTTCGGCAAGGAATTTGGCGATGACATCGTCAAACGCGGCTTCGGCAACCGCACGGGGCGTTCCCGCCTTCACATCCATCGTCGCCTGCACGAAGCTCAGTTGTTCGAACTGCTGGTTGCCAGCGGTAACCTGCACCGCCAGCTGGAGCCCTCGCACCAGTGCATTATCGAGCCGCGAGCTTGACAGGCCGCCAAGAATATCGAGACCGACTTTCAGCGCCACGGCATCGGCATCGTTGAGGCCCGGTCCGCTCCAGTTGCGGGTAAGCCGCAGCGTCGGCACGGCATCGGTCATATCGCGGGTGGCCGGGGCGGCCAGCGTTACCGGCTCGGCAGAAACCCGCGGCGCTTCTGGTCCGCGCGAAATGGTGCCGAAGTGCTTCTCGATCAGCGGCCGGGCGGTGGCTACATCAATGTCCCCCGATAGCGCGAGCACGACATTGTTGGGCGCATAATTATCCTTGAACCACTGGCGCACGTCAGTCAGCGTTGCGGCACTCAGGTCGCTCATTGAGCCGATGGTCGAGTGGCGATAGGGGTGGCCGATCGGCAATAACCCGTCGCCCACGGCATAATCCATCAGGCCGTATGGCTGATTGTCACCCTGCCGTTTTTCGTTCTGGACAACGCCGCGCTGCTTGTCGAGCTTGTCCTGGGTCACCGCGCCGAGCAGGTGCCCCATGCGGTCGCTTTCCAAGAACAGCGCCAGATCAAGTGCGCCCTTTGGCACGGTCTCGACATAATTGGTGCGATCATACCAGGTCGAGCCGTTGGTCGCGGTCGAACCGATGCTTTCGAGCAGGACATCGAAGTTCGGGACATTTTCGGAGCCGCCGAAAAAGATGTGCTCATAGAGGTGGGCAAAGCCGGTCTTGCCTTTGGGCTCATGCTTCGATCCGACGCGGTAATAAAGCGTGACGCCGACAACCGGAGCCTTGCGATCGGTGTTGACCAGCACGGTCAGGCCATTCGCCAGGGTAAACTGCTCGTAGGGAATATGCACCGCCTTGACGAGATCGGCGAGCGGTGCGGGCTGCGGCTCAGATTCTGGGGCAGCGGCGGGGGCCGGGGTCGGCGCGCTGGCGACATTCGTTTGCGGCTGGGTGGAGCAAGCAGACAGGGCAAGGGCGAGCGTTGAAACGGTAAGGAAACGGCGCATGGGTGCTCCGGCAATAAGGGTTCTGCCAGCACCCTAGCGATGGCATCACCAAGTGCCAGCCTGGAGTACAGGTTAATCGACGAATGGCTTGTCCGTTCGGTAAGCGACGCGGCCCAGCATAACCTTTTGCAACAAGTAGTTGAACTGCCGTGCGCCATGTGAAACCATTGCCCCTGCCTTGGGGGCTGGAGATTGGCTGATGTCGCACCACACTGGAATGTTTGAACGCCGCGCTTTCCTCGTCGGGATAAGTGCAACCGCACTCGCCTGGCCGCTGGCTGCACAGGCGCAGGTTTTGGGGCTTGGCAGCGGCTTGTCCGGCATCCTCGGCAAGGCGTCGGACTCATCGCTCGACAAGCTGTCGGCACCCGGTGCCTTTTACAACGACCCGGCGGTGCGCATCATGCTGCCGCTACTCGGCGGTGGCGGCGGTGCGATCGGCAAGCTGCTGGGCGGGGCAAGCAAGCTGGGGATTACCGATGGCATCACCCGCAAGCTTAACGATGCAGCGGGGCTGGCGGCGAGAGAAGCCAAGCCGGTGTTCCGTACTTCGATTGACAAGCTGACGCTGAACGATGTTCCCGGCATCGTCTCGCAAAAGGATGGCGCGACGCAATATCTGCGCAGCAGCGCGGGCGATGAGCTGCGTCTGAAATTCCGTCCGCTGATCGATTCGGCGCTGGGCAAGGTCGGTGCCTTCACTGCGCTCGACAGGCTCGGCAAGACTTCGTCACTGATCTCGTCAGCGGGGATCAGCCGCGACAAGCTGGGCAATTCGGTGACCGATCAGGCGCTGAAGGGCATTTTCAGCTATATCGGCGCCGAAGAAGGCAAGCTGCGCGGCGATCCGCTGGGCAAAGTGGGCGGGTTGTTGAAGGGTGTGCTGGGGAACTGAGACTGGGCTGCGTTAAATCTGAATCGCCGATCCCTGAATCCGTCTATGCTGAGTTTGTCGAAGCACTGCCCTTCTTTTTGACGCTGAGTGTGGGACACGAAGTTAAAGTGCAGTCCTTCGACAAGCTCAGGACAGGCGGGTTCTGGATCAGATTAGTCGCATGATGCTGTAGGCAGCAAGCTGCTAAGCTTACGTGTCGTCACCAATACTGCTATTTCTTCTTCAGATCATCGGTATCCGCGCTGCGGTAGCTCAGCTTGTATGTGCTTCCGGGTGCAATGGTCATCGCCCAGACCTTCTTGCCGGGCTTCGATATCAGCTTGCCCGGCAGCGCCTTGAAGGTGCGATATCCGCCGGTCGAAAACTCCAGCTCCACCCGCACGGCAAAGGGATTGGCATTGGCGATGGTCACTTCGGTGGTGGCCCATGGTTTTTTGTCATCGCGGGTATAGTCGCTATCGATATTCACATTGGTGGGCTCACCGAAGATCAGTTCGACTTCTTCGTCCACAGCCTTGTCACGCAGGGTGCTCTCGCCCACCAGATGTCGGCCCCAGAGGCTGTTTTGATAGACCACCACGCGGCCAGCGGGTAATGGATCGCCAAGGCCGTCCAGCTTGCGGTTCTTGAAGCGGAACAGCATCTCCAGATCGCCCGGCTCTTCATCCACGCTGGCGCGATAGACCAGTTCGCCCTTCACCTTGCCCGAATTGAGGAAGGCGACCTGCTTTTGCGAGCGCGCGGCGACGGTTACGGGGATGGGGATGCGATAGAGCTTGAGATCGCCCAGTGCCTCGGAAGTGGCGGTAATCGCGATGGGGACTTCCTGCAAGGCTTCCATGCGCTTGGACGCAGTGACGATGATGTCGCTATCGTCAAAACTACCCGCCATTGCCATGCTCATCGGCGCTGACGGCGGTGGTGGGGGCGGATAAAGCGAATCGAGACCGTCAGTGGTCGTGCCAAGCGGCCAGCAGCTTGACCATTTGTTGAGGTTCTGCGCCTCCCACAGCGCATCCCTGCCGGTTTCATCGCGGGTTTCGTCAGAGCGGTTGATCTTGCCAGCCACCGCTGAAGTTGTCGCATCGACAAAACTGGTCTCATCGCCGCTCGCCATGGTCAGCCATGACAGGAGCTGCATTGATTTGCCGTCATCGGCCAGTGTGGCAACGTAATTGGCATCCCAGTCAAACCCGGTGGCGATATAGGCCAGCGTGATCGTCACCCGCCCGCCGGGCTGGTCCTTGGTGGTCATGCTCAGCACCGGTTTGGCGACAAGC
>JANOYZ010000060.1:0-23811 GCA_031429135.1 Novosphingobium sp.
CCATCGCGCGCAAAGGCAACTTCCGCAGCAAGGATCAAGGCGACCTTGGGGTTATCATCCGCCAGTATTTCATGCGGTGCGGTCATCAGAGGGTTTTGTCGAGGCATTTAAGCCATTTGGCTTAAGCGCGCGCATTCGTCAACGTCAACCACTTGCGAATTGTTGTGTGATGGATCAACATAGGCGTTGAAAGAACTTGACCGCGCGTTCCGATTGCGTCACTTCTAAGCCAACTGGCTTAATTCCGCACTTTTGGGAGATTTTGACATGGCGATGGACACTGGCCTTATATTTCACCCCTATATGAAGCCCGGCCGCACCGCCCGGCAGACCTTCGAATGGGGCGTGCAAAGCTCGATCGCCTGCGACAAGATGGGCTTCACCACGATGATGATTTCCGAGCATGCCTCGCAGATCTGGGAAAACATCCCCGCGCCAGAACTCATCATGGCGGCGGCTGCGTTGCAGACCGAGCGGATCAAGTTTGCCCCGATGGCGCATATCCTGCCGCACCATAATCCGACCAAGCTGGCGATGACCGTCGGCTGGCTCTCGCAAATCCTCGAAGGCCGCTATTTCATGGGGATCGGTGCCGGTGCCTATCCGCTCGCCTCCTACATGCACGGCATCAAGGAAGAGGATCAGAATACTGAGCACCTCAACGATATGGTGCGCGAATCGCTGAGCATCATGGAAAAGATATGGAAGCGCGAGCCGTTCTTCTTTGAAGGGAAATACTGGGATGCCGGTTACCCAGAAGAAGAACCGGCGGTCACTGAGGAAGACGAGCAGCACAAGCTGGCGAATTACGCTCCCTGGGGCGGTGCCTTCCCCGAATTCGCCGTCACTGGCTTCAGTGCCAATTCGCCCTCGATGAAGCTGGCTGGCGAGCGCAATTTCAAGCCGGTGTCGATCTACTCGGGGCTGGATGCCCTCAAGCGTCACTGGGAAATTTATTCCGAGGCCAATATCAAGGCGGGTTTCACGCCGGATCGTCAGCGCCATGCGGTGTCGCATACGATTTTCTGCGCGGATACTGATGCCGAGGCCAAGCGCCGCGTCATGGAAGGCCCGGTCGGCTATTGCTTTGATCGCTATCTGATTCCGATCTGGCGGCGTTTTGGCATGATGGACGGCTTTGCCAAGGATCACGGCGTCGATTCGCTTGACGTGGATCTGGAATTCCTGGTCGACAATGTGTTCATCGTTGGTTCGCCCGATACGGTGGTCGAAAAGATCAACCATCTGTTCGAAAAATGCGGTGGCTGGGGCACTTTGCAGATCGAATCGCACGACTATTACGACGATCCGGGTGAGTGGTTCTATTCTCTGGAGCTCTGCGCCAAGGAAGTCGCGCCGCGCATCAGCCTGCCGGAAAAATCCAGACTGGTCACTGCCTGACCTGTATTCACAGAAGCGAGGAGGGGAATATGGAAAAATCTGCAACCCGGGCAATCGAGCGCGGGCTGGCCTGGTGCGGGCCGATATTCATTGTCGCCATGATCTATTTCTGGGCGGTGATGGGCCATAACATTCCGCCGCCCAACACGATGGCGATGTCGGCGCAGGAGCTGGTTTCGGAATACTACGGCAAGTATCCCAGCATTGGCCCCGGCATGATCGGCGCGGCGACTTTCGGCATGTTCTACACGCTGTGGTCGATCTTGCTGGCCAAGCTGATGCGCGAAGATAATGGCAGCTTCGGCGTGCTGAGCATGATGGAACTGAGCGGCGGCATTCTGACTGGCTGGCTATTCGCCTTCTGTTCGGCGATGTGGGCGGCCTGTTCGGTTATGGTTGATCAGGTTCCGCCGGAAACGATCAAGATGGTCCACACCTTCACCTGGTTCATCTTTGACTGCACCTACATGATCACCACCATGCAGATGGTCGCCATGGGGCTTTATACCGTGCTCAACAAGAAGCAGACTATGTTCCCGGCCTGGGCGGGGTGGACTGCAATTGCCGTCGGTGCGAGCTTCATTGCCCTGGTGTTCGTGCCGTTCGTTACCGAAGGGCCGTTTGCACTACCAGGCCTTTGGAACTTCTGGCTGATCTTCAATGCGTGGATATTCGCTTATTTCGGGGTCTATAATTTCTACGTGCTCAAGCATGTCTACAAGGCACCTGAAGCACAGGCTCGCGCCGCCGGTCTGGCTGCAACAGCCTAGTCTTTCGGCCTGAGCAATGTCGCGCGGGCGGCTCTTCCTGATGGCGGAGCCGCCCGGTTGCTAAGCAGGCCGCGTTACAAGGAACGGCATGATTTCTGACAAGCGATCCAGCGCCACTAAAGCGCCACCCGGCACGGACGGTATCTGGACTTTCTTGTTCATCGACATGATCGTGTTTTCGCTGTTTTTCGTAGTCTATCTGTCTGAGCGGCTGCGGCTGCCAGAGGTCTTTGCCGCATCGCAGGCGCGCCTCGATCCGAAATTCGGGCTGGTGAATGCGCTGATCCTGCTCACCAGTTCGCTCTTCGTGGCTGAAGCAGTCGCTGCGGTCAGATTGGGCAAGGTGGGGCTGGCCAGAAACCGGCTGGGGCTGGCGCTGATCTGCGGGCTGGGGTTCTCGGTTAGCAAGCTGACCGAATATGCCGGCAAATTCGCGGCTGGCATCTCTCCGGTGACCAATTCATTCTATTCGTTCTATTTTCTGCTGACGATGATCCATTTCCTGCATGTCCTGGCCGGCATGGTGTTCATCGCGCATTGTCTGGCCCGGGCCCGGGCCGAAACCGGCCAGCCAGCCTATCTGACCAAGCTCGAGAATACCGGATTGTTCTGGCACTTTGTCGATCTGCTCTGGCTGTTTCTGTTTCCACTGCTCTATCTGGCAGGCTTGAAATGACGCCGCTTGAACGCAAATTGAGCCTTGCCTGGATTGGCCTGATCGTGCTGACGCTGATAACTTTCGCGGCGGCTGAATCGCTGAGCACTCGCAGACTATCCATTGTCGTCATATTCGCCATTGCCGCGCTCAAGGGCCAAATTGTTGCAATTCGCTTCATGGAAGTCGGCCATGCACTGCCGCACTGGAACGCGCTTTATCGGGTGTGGATCTTCGGAATAGCGATCATGCTGGCAATGGGACATCTGCTGTAGCGGGCAAAACTGGCTAAGACATGACGGAACCCAGCACCGACTCCAGTGCCATTGCCGGATCGTCGCTGTCGCCCATGATCGCTTCCATGCTGCGCACGCAGAGGCGGATTTTCTCGTCGGCGAGGTCATAATGGATTTGCCGTGCAGCGCGGCGGGTCTGGACCATGTCGGCGCGGCGCAGTTCGGCCAGTTGCTGGCTGAGCGCGGGCTGACCTATTCCGGTGGCGCGATCAATTTCACCCACGGTCTTCTCACCGCGCAGCAGGCATGACAGGATCATCAGCCGCTGCGGTTGAGCATAGACTTTCAGCTTTTCTGCCGCCGCGTCTGCGAGCATGCGGCTCTGGTAAATGGCAGTCATCGGACGATCACTTCCTGTTCAAATCTCTAGCCAATTCACTTTCACAGCCGAACCCGGCGGCAAGCCGGTTGACCACTCTAAATTACATATATACAGAAACTGTGAAATTAAAAAGTCGGAAGGAAGCGCGGTGAACGATCCGGCCCTGATGCACGCTACAGAGCGAATGGGCGATCCGCAGCTGGCCACGCCGGTTATCAAGGCTTTCTTCGACGCGGCCACCTTTACTGTCAGCTATGTTATCCACGATCCCACCAGCCAGCGCGGCGCGATCATCGACTCTGTGCTGGACTTTGATCCGGCGTCGGGAAGAACCGCAACAAAATCTGCCGATGCCTTGATCGCCTATCTCCGCGAACAGGCACTGACTATCGACTGGGTGCTCGAGACTCACGCGCACGCCGATCACTTCTCCGCCGCGCCTTATTTGCAGCAAAAGCTGGGCGGACAAATCGGGATCGGTGAGGATATCGTCGACGTGCAGCAAACCTTCGGCACCCTGTTTCATGCCGGCGAAGAATTCCGCCGTGACGGTTCAGACTTTGACCGGCTGTTTGCTGATGGCGACCGCTTCAAGATCGGCAGTCTCGATGTCACAGTGCTGCACGTTCCGGGTCATACCCCGGCCTGTGTCGCCTATATCGTCGGTGATGCGGTGTTTGTCGGCGATACGATGTTCATGCCGGACTACGGCACAGCGCGCGCTGACTTTCCGGGAGGTGACGCGCGCGCACTTTATCGTTCGCTGCGCCGCATTCTGTCGCTACCGCAGCAGACCCGGCTGTTCATGTGCCATGATTACTTGCCCGAAGGCCGCACGGATTACCGTTGGCAATCGACGGTTGACGAGCAGCGCCGCCACAACGTTCATGCCCATGACGGCATCGGCGAAGATGAATTCGTCGCCATGCGCGAGGCTCGCGACAAGACACTCGACATGCCGCGTCTGATCCTGCCATCGGTGCAGGTCAACATGCGCGCGGGCCATATGCCACCAGCGGAGGACAACGGCGTGACCTACCTCAAGATTCCAGTGAACGCGATATGATCGCGGCATTCCCCATGGCCATGCCCTTCGCAGGCTTCACCGGCGGGCTGATGATCGGTGTAGCGGCGGCAATCATGCTGCTCGGCCTGGGCCGGATTGCCGGTGTGAGTGGTCTGACGGCGCGCGCCACCGGCATCGCCGATACCGGCGCGCCGCGCGGGATCGCGATTGCCTTCACTCTGGGCCTGCCACTTGGCGCGATCATCGCGAGCCGTGTTGGCGGCGGTATCGAGACGACATTTCCCGCCAGTGCGTGGACGCTCATCGTGGCTGGGCTAGTGGTCGGCTATGGCACCCGGCTGGGTTCGGGCTGCACCAGCGGCCATGGCGTGTGCGGCATGTCGCGGTTGTCGCGCCGGTCAATCTTCGCGACAGCAGTGTTCATGGCCAGCGGCTTTGCAACTGTCGGTCTGATGCGGCTGGGAGGCTGGCTATGAAGCAAATCGCCATCGCTCTGGCCGTCGGTGCGCTGTTCGGCGCGGGGCTTGCTTGGTCGGGAATGGCCGATCCAGCCCGCGTCCGCGCATTTCTCGACTTGTTCGGGCCGTGGGACCCAACTCTGGCCTTTGTCATGGGCGGCGCGATGCTGCCGATGGCGATTGCCTGGCTGGTCCAGAAGCGGCTTGCCAAGCCGTTTGCTGACACGCATTTCGACCTGCCAAGCACGTCCCGGCTCGATCTGAAACTGGCGACTGGCGCTGCACTTTTCGGCATCGGCTGGGGCATCGGCGGGCTGTGTCCGGGGCCTGCGGTAGCCGCGCTGGCGATTGCCCCGGCCAGTGCTGCGATCTTCATCGCTGCCATGCTGGCGGGTATGACAATCCATCGCCTGACCGCCAGATAGGGCATTGCGCAAGCCCGGCCTGCTCGTGAAATTCGTGCCCGCCCTCGAATGGGCTGGCAGCTATGATCGTTCGACGCTGATCAATGATCTTGTCGCCGCCGCGATTGTTACCATCATGCTGATCCCGCAGAGCCTGGCCTATGCCATGCTTGCTGGTTTGCCACCTGAAGCTGGGCTCTATGCCTCGATCTTGCCTATCCTGGCCTATGCCTTGCTGGGAACAAGCCGGTCACTGGCGATGGGACCGGTAGCGGTCGTCTCTTTGATGACACTGGCAGCGGCGAGCAATATCGCCCCGCCGGGCAGCCCGGATTTCATCGCCGCCGTGCTGGTGCTGGCGCTGCTTTCGGGCATATTCCACATCCTTTTGGGCATCTTTCGGCTCGGCTTTCTGACCAGCCTGCTGTCTTACCCGGTCATATCCAGCTTCATGACCGCTTGCGGTATCATCATTGCCACCAGTCAGCTGAAGTCGATCCTCGGCATATCGGCGAGTGGTGAGACCATGCCCGAACTGCTGCGCACTCTCACCGCGAATGCCGCTCAGATAAATTGGCCGACTGTTGCCATCGGTGCCTTGTCGATTGCCTTCCTGTTCTGGGCGCGCAAAGGGCTGAAGCCCTTGTTGATGCGGACCGGTCTGTCGCCCTGGGCGGCTGACCTGCTGGCAAAGGCTGGGCCGATAGCGACCGTGGTCTTGTCGACGCTTGCGGTCATCGCCTTCGATCTTGAGGCGAAGGGCGTGAAAGTTGTGGGCCGGGTGCCGCAGAGCTTCCCTCCATTGACCTTGCCGCTGCTCGATTGGACGCTTTGGCAAAGGCTTGCTTTGCCTGCACTTTTCCTGACAATCATCGGTTTTATCGGATCGATTTCCGTCGCGCAGACGTTGGCGGCGAAGAAGCGGCAACGGGTCGATCCCGATCAGGAACTGATCAGCCACGGTGTTGCCAATGTCGCGGCGGCATTTACCGGCGGTATGCCGGTTACTGGCGGGCTGGCCCGTTCCGTCGTCAACCTTGATGCTGGTGCAGAAACGCCTGCTGCCGGCGCTTTTACCGCCATCGGAATCCTGCTTGCCACGCTATTTATGACACCGCTGCTTGCGTCACTGCCGATTGCAACGCTGGCCGCGACGATCATTGTTGCCGTGCTTGGCCTGGTTGATTTAAGGGAACCGAACCGCATTTGGCGCTATTCCAGAGCAGACTTCGCGGCGATGGTGGCTACCTTGCTAGCCACCTTGCTGATTGGCGTAGAACCCGGTGTGATCGCAGGTGTCGGCACATCGCTCGCGCTGTTCCTGTGGCGCTCCTCGCGGCCCCATGCAGCAATCGTCGGACGGGTGCCCGAGACCGAGCATTTCCGAAATGTGCAACGCCACAAGGTGTTCACCGATCCGCGCATACTGACGATCCGGATCGACGAGAGCCTGACTCATCTCAACGCCCGCTGGCTGGAGGAGTTCGTGCTGGAGCAGGTCGCCGAGCATCCTCAGCTCAGGCACCTCATCCTGATGTGCTCGGCAGTGAACGCGATCGACGCCTCTGCGCTGGAAAGCCTCGAGGCGATCAATCTGCGGCTTTCGGCATCGGGCCTGAGGCTGCATCTATCCGAGGTGAAAGGTCCGGTGATGGATGCCCTAGAGCGTTCGCAGTTCCTCACCGAGTTTACCGGCCGGATATTCCTTTCGCAGAATGCAGCATACGATGCGGTCATGGAGTTGGCAGACCGTGATGAGGGCGCAAGCGAAGAACCCGACATCTGGCTTGCCAGAGGTATGATTTGAAGGGTTGCCGCGTGTCGCCGCTTTCTTTCCTGCCGAGATGGGGGGTGACTATCGCAGAGTCTTCGATACAACTGCTGAATATCGCAGCGAGGAGGAGCCAGTGCAGGAACTTTACCGAATGGGGCAGGTGGGGACGGCGCCAGCAGGGTGTGGGACTGGATTTATGGCCGGATTTGTGTCGGGGCTGGGCCAGTTTGCGTCCGAATCAGGACGGAGTGCGCGGTGATGGATAGTGAAAAGCGCCTCGCCGATGTGCAGCTGCTGATCGACGAATTCAAACGCTCGGGTCTGCGCGAGTTGCAGGCGCGGCATGGCG
Source organism: Novosphingobium sp. (assembly GCA_031429135.1). GTDB lineage: Bacteria > Pseudomonadota > Alphaproteobacteria > Sphingomonadales > Sphingomonadaceae > Novosphingobium. The sequence continues at coordinate 7,457 of JANOYZ010000060.1, forward strand.
ATTTCGAGATTTACCTGTCGCAGGATGCCGATGCGCCGGGACTGGGGGGGAGCGGCGGCGCGCCCATCGTACAGTTCCAGCAGTCTGCCTCCGCTGTAGCGAGCCCGTCAGCAGCTGTGGCCCCATCCCTGGCAGCGGTTCTCGCAACGCAGGATGCTCCCGAAGGCGCGGTCGTTGTCCGCGCGCCTTATCTCGGTACATTCTATCGCTCACCCAAGCCCGGTTCGCCGCCTTATGTCGAGATCGGCAGTATGGTGACATCCGAGAGCGAGTTGTGTCTCGTTGAGGTGATGAAACTGTTCACCGCCGTACGTGCCGGGGTAACGGGAAAGCTGGTTCAGATCATGGCGAGTGACGGCGAACTGGTCGTGTCGGATCAGCCGCTGTTTGCCGTGATGCCCGCCTGACTATGGCCATATCCCGCCTGTTCGTGGCTAATCGAGGCGAAATCGCTTTGCGCGTTGTCCGCGCGGCGCAAGGGCTTAACCTTGAGACTGTGGTCGGCGTTTCCGATGCCGATCGCGGCAGCGCGGCGGCGCGGCTGGCCGATCGTCAGCTGGTACTGGGGCCGGGACCGGCGGCGAAAAGCTATCTCGATGCCATGCTGGTGGTGCAGGCGGCCAAGGCCAGCGGCTGCGATGCTCTGCATCCAGGCTATGGTTTTCTCTCCGAAAAGGCCGGGTTGGCTAGGCTGTGCGAGCAGCATGGCATCATATTCGTCGGCCCCGAGCCCGATATGATCGATGCGCTGGGTGACAAGTTGCGCGCGCGTGAAATGGCCGCCGCTGCCGGAGTGCCGCTGGTGCCGGGTAGCGGCGAGATCGCCAGTGCCAGTGATGCGAGGCTGATCGCCGACAAACTCGGCTATCCGGTGCTGCTCAAGGCAGCAGCGGGCGGCGGCGGGCGCGGCATGGTCATCGTCAGTGGCCCTGCGGAGATCGAAGCCGGCTACCACCGCGCGCACGCCGAAGCGCAGGCCGCGTTCAACGACGGCACTTTGTTCATGGAACGCTTCGTTCCCCACGCGCGGCATGTCGAAGTCCAGCTGGTCGGTGACGGCGAGGGGCAAGTGATTCACTTCGGTGAGCGGGACTGTTCGGTGCAGCGCCGTTATCAAAAGGTGATCGAGGAAGCGCCCTGTGTGGCGATGCCCGACACTTTGCGCGCAGATTTGCACGCAGCGGCGGTGAATCTGGCCAGGAGCGTCAACTACCGCAATGCCGGCACCTGCGAATTCCTCTATGATGTGCTGCGCGGCGAGGTCTATTTCATCGAGGTCAACGCCCGCATCCAGGTCGAGCACCCGGTTACCGAAATGGTGACGGGGCACGATCTGGTACAGGAACAGCTGCGCATCGCCGGCGGGCAGGGGCTTTCAGTCAAGCAGGACAATGTTGTCCTGACCGGCCATGCCATCGAATGCCGGATCAATGCCGAGGATACCACGCGTGATTTCGTGCCGGTGCCGGGCACTGTGTCTCGCTGGGAACCACCCGAAGGTGACGGCATCCGCCTCGATTCACACATCACCACAGGTACGGTGATCCCGCCGTTTTATGACAGCATGATCGGCAAGCTGATCGTCCACGCCGAAAGCCGCGAAAAGGCGATCGTGAAAATGGCCGGTGCGCTGGAAAATTTCACCGTCGAAGGTGTACCGACGACGATCCCGCTGCACCGGACCATCCTTGCCAGCGCGGCATTCCAATCCAACCAGTTTCACACCCGCTGGCTCGAAGAGGATCTCTGACGATGTCCGATCCGATCACCGAAATACGCGCGCTGCTGATGCAGTTCGAAAAGTCTGGGCTGAAAGATATCCATGTCCGCTCGCAGGACTGGACGGTGTTCATGGCGCAGCCGGGCGGTGCGGAGAATCCATTGCGCCAGGCGGCGGGCGCAGAGCAAGTGGTCGAGTCAGTAAGCGCGCCGCACCTCGGCCTGTTCGAACCCGTCTGCATGCCAGGGGAAGTGGTAGCAGCCGGGCAGGTCATCGCCAGGATCGATGTGCTCGGGCGCAAGACCGAAGTGGCCAGCGCCAGTGCCGGTCGGGTAGCTGTGGTCCATTTCGCGGCCAACGATCTGGTGGAATATGGCGAGGTTCTGGCGGATATTGCGGCGGCTTAGAATTATCCCTCACCGCATTGCCTGTGTCGGGCATTGATGCCCTAGGAGAATCGCATCCAGCGCTTCAGGATGGAATTTCAAACAGCCCGGCTGAGCCCATGCCGCCTGCAACGCACATGGAAACTACTGCATAACGCACCCCGCGCCGACGCGCTTCGAGCAGGGCGTGCCCGGCGATCCGGCTGCCGGTCATGCCGAAGGGATGGCCAAGGGCGATGCCGCCGCCATTGACGTTAAGCTTCGCCGGATCGATCCCGAGCTTGTCACGGCAATAGAGGACTTGGCTGGCGAAGGCTTCGTTGATTTCCCACAGACCAATGTCGCCGATAGTGAGGCCAGCACGGTCGAGCAGTTTGGGAATGGCGAGGACCGGTCCGATGCCCATTTCTTCCGGCGCGCAGCCGGCAGACTGGAAGCCGCGAAAAATGCCGAGGATCGGCAGTCCCTCGCGCTCGGCCAGGCTGCGTTCGACCAGCACCTGCGCCGATGCGCCGTCCGATAGCTGGCTGGCGTTGCCGGCGGTCACATGTCGCCCTTCCAGCACGATCTGTCCGTCCTTCCACACCGGCTTGAGCTTTGCCAAACCTTCCAGTGTAGTGTCGGCGCGGATACCCTCGTCGGTGGCGAGGGTCACTTCCTCGCTGCCTGAAACGCTGCCGTCCTTCTCGATAATATTGCGGCGCGTAACTAAGGGGACGATCTCGTCGGCGAATCGTCCCGCTTCGACTGCCGCTGCTGCGCGCCAATGGCTCTCCGCCGAAAAAGCATCCTGCGCTTCGCGGTTGACGCCATAGCGGTCGGCGACCAGTTCGGCGGTCTCGATCATTGCCATAAAGGCGTGCGGTACGGCGTCGCTGACCACCGCAGGCTGGGCGCGATAGGTGGGGGTGTGGTTGTTGCGGGTGTGCGTGATCGATTCAGCCCCAGCTGACACAGCAACATCCAGGTCCCCGGCGATAATCCCGCGCGCGGCGAAGGCCAGTGCGGTGAGGCCTGAGGCGCATTTGCGATCGACCGTCGTCGCGGGAACTGATAGCGGCAGACCGGCGGCGAACAGCGACATGCGTCCGGCATTGTTGCCCTGCGTGCCCCACTGGCTCGCCACACCCATCACCAGATCGTCAATCCGGGCAGGATCGATCCCGGCGCGATTGATAGCAGCATTGATCACATGCGCAGCTATGGCTGGCACGTCGGTATCATTGAGCGCGCCGCGAAACGCCTTGGCGATGCCGGTGCGCGCGGTGGAGACGATGACGGCTTCACGCATTTGTATTGCTTTCGGATGGATGGTTTCTCAGCGCGCGGCGCAGTATTTTGCCGGTCGGGCCTTTGGGTAATTCGGGTAAAACATGGATGCGGGCGGGAAGCTTGAACCTGGCCAGCTGCTCCCGGCAGTGGTTCATCAGTGCTTCGGGCGACAGGGTTGCGCCCGCCACAGCAGCGACATAGGCGATGGGAACCTCGCCCAGCATGTCATCCGGTGCGCCGATAACTGCGACCTCGGCCACCTCCGGCAGATGATAGAGCACTTCCTCGATATCAGCGGGATAGATGTTCTGCCCGCCACGGATGATGACGTCCTTCTTGCGGTCGACGATATAGGCAAAGCCATGCTCGTCGATGTAGCCAAGATCGCCGCTGCGCAGCCAGCTGGAATCGAATACCTCGGCGTTGGCTTGGGGTGCATTGTAGTATCCGGCCATGACGTTGGGGCCGCGAATAACGAATTCGCCGATCTCGCCGGGGGCAAGCGGTGCGCTATCTTCGCCGTGGACTTCGAGTTCCATGCCGTCGAGTACGCGGCCGATCGTGCGTCCGCGCAGCACTTCACCATCCGCTCCCAGTTCGACCCGAGCAAGCGTGACTAACGCACTGGCTTCTGTGAGGCCGTAGCCGGTGAGAACCTCTGCGTTGCCGTCAGTTGCTTGTAGCACTTTGGCTAGCAAGGAAGCAGGCACGGGCGCGCCGCCAGTCATGATACGCTTAAGCGAGCAAAGGTCACCGGATTTCAACTCTGGATGATCGACCAGTTTCTGCAGCATCGTTGGCACTCCGGGCATGTAAGTGCAGCCATAGTGCGCGATATCGGCGATGCAGGCACCGGCGTCGAATTTCGCGTGCAGCACCAGCGTCAGCCCGGTCAGTGTCATGGCGTTGATGCACTGGTTGAGGCCGAATGTGTTGTAGAGCGGCAGGGCGCAGAGGATTGTGTCGTCGCCTGTGAGTCCCAGCCAACTGGGCGAGCGGTCGTAATTGGCGGTTAGGTTCGCTGCTGTCAGCATGACACCCTTGGATTTGCCGGTGGTGGCGCTGGTGTGGAGCAGCATGACGACGTCGGCAGGGGCTATGGGCTGTAGTTCGAGTGGTGGGGCTTCGGCAAGCGGCTGGGGTTGCCAGATCAGCGCATTCGCGAAGCCTTGCGGAATTCGGTCGGCGAATTCGCACGGCAGAATCAGCCATTCGAGGTCGCAGCTGGTTATGGCATGGGCGACTTCCCCCGTGCGGTAGAACGTGTTTAGCGGCGACACGACGGCACCGAGGGCAAACAGCGCCTGCTGGATAACGATGAAATCAGGGTTGTTGGGCAGCATGATCCCGACATGGGTGCCATGCCTGATATTGCGAGCGGCGAGTAAGGCGGCGGCAAACCGCACGCGGTCCGCCAGTTCGCCAAAACTGATTGCCTCGCCTTCGAACCAGATCGCGGCTTTGTCCGGATGTCGCGCGGCACTGGCGAAGAGATGAGCGGCGCGGTTAGCCAAGTGCCGGGTCCGCGATGCGATAGAACCGCGCTGCGTTGCCGGAAAACAGCGCGTGGCGCTCTTGTGTGCTGGCCTCTTGTGCCAACAGCTTGAATGCATTCCACACCGTGCGGTAGGAGTACATCGCCTTGTCGACCGGGAAGTTGCTCTCGAACATGCAGCGTTGAACTCCGAACAGTTCGATGCAGGTCTCTATATAAGGCCGCCATGCCCCGGCGAGATCGGCGGAGGAAGGCGGAACATTGGCCTCATGCCACCGGCTCCCGCAAATAATCATGCCGAACCCGCCGAGTTTGACCGTGACATTGGCGCACTTGGCCAGCTCGGCCATATCTGCCCGCCAGCTGAGAAAGGTTTCCGCCTCCTGTCCGCGATAGGGGCCGATGCCGATGATGCAGCCAATGTGATCGAGCACAATCGGTAGCTCGGGCAGGACACGGGCGGCCGCAGTCAATTCGCCGATCTGGCGGTGATAGAGCATTGCGTCATAGCTGATCCCGCGCGCCGCCAGCCGGGCCATGCCGGCGCGATAGGCCGGGTCTGCCAGCAGACCCGGTGGTGCTGGGCGCACGACGATGCCCTCGGGATAGTGCGGATCGCGCGACACACCGTGGCGTATGCCCCGAAAGGCTCCGCGTCCGGCCGCTGCGTGAGCGTCCAGCACTTCGTCCAGCTGGCCGCCCAGTGTCAGATCGGCGAAGGCGACGATTGCGGCTGCGACCTTAGTGGGGAAGCCTTTGGCGGCGCATTCAGCGGAAATGTTTGCAGCGGCTTCGGTCTCTCCGATGGGTGCAAGATGGGGTGGCAGGTCGCTGCGGTAATTGTAGTTGGCCTGGACGAACACTGTGGCTCCGATAGCATGGCCATCGCCGACATCACTCATGATTTCCGGCCCCAGATAGGCTGTGCCATGTTCGGTCCAGAGGTGGTGGTGTGCATCGATGATCTGCAGGCCCGGATCGAGCACGTCCTCGACACGGCGCGATAGCCATTCGGGATTGGGCGGGGGGTAGCGGTACTGCCCGCTGACATCCAGACTCATGGCGGAGATTCGATCCTCTCGATCCGATCATATTTCGGAATCAGGATAATTGCAAGTTCAGAAATAGTCAGCATATCTAGCAAAGAAGCGAAGTTCTGTTGACCATTTCCCAAAAAAACCCGAAAAAGCGTCGAATTCCTTTGACAGCATGTTTCCGCCCGATTTATGTATGGATCACTGGTTGTTTGAGCTCGCAAGGATTAGGTAGAATGAGTCTCGGAAAGGTGGCAGTCATCGCCTCCGCACAAACCGAATTGCGCCCTGCCTGGCGCGATGCGCAGCACATCGATCTCATTTCAGCAGTGGTTACATCGGTGTTCAAAGGCACTGGGCTGTCGCTCGACGACGTTGATTTCATCATCGATTCAGGCAGCGATGTGCTCGATGGCAGGTCGATCTCGAACTGCGGCTTCCTCGGCGCGCTGGGTGCGCACCACAAGGAAGAGGCGCGGGTTGAGGAGGACGGCCTGTGGGCCGCGCTCTATGGCGTCAACAAGATCCGCTCGGGTGCCTCGTCGGTCGGGCTGATCGTTGCCTATTCGAAGCCATCCGAATCCGATGTCGAGGCCTATTGGTCGTCGCAATGCGAACCGTTTTATCAGCGCCCGGTCGGCTTCGGTCAGCGTGCTGCAAATGGCATGCAGGCGCAGCGCTATCTTGGCGATAACCGGATCAGCGAGCGCAATCTCGCCGAGCTGGTGGCCAAGCGCTGGGCCGATGCGGCCCGCTATGGCAATGTTGCGATCGATTCCGTTCCCGATGCCGATGCCGTGCTTGCTTCCGGCGATGCGGCGACTCCGCTCAAGCAATTGATGCTGGCTCGCCCGGTCGATGGTGCGGTGGCGGTGCTGTTGGCCAATGAGGAAGTGGCGCTGCGCCACAGTCGTGCACCGGTTTTCATTACTGGCATGGGAAATGCCATGGATTCACATGCTTTTGGCTCACGTACTTCGGGTAAACTTGCATCCTGTGAGGCGGCGGCGTCCATGGCCTACAGGAAGGCGGGCTGGGATAGACCCAGGGCCGAGATTGCCGAAGTCAGTGCCTCATCGGTGGTGTCCGAGCTGATGGCCATCGAGGCGCTCGGGCTGGCCGAGACGGGCGGGGGTCTCGCGGCAACTTTGAATGGCAAGCTGCGGATCAACCAGTCGGGTGGCGCACTCCCTGCCGATCCAATCATGGCGACTGGCCTTATCCGCCTTGCCAATGCGGCCAGGCAGCTCAGCCATCCCGAGCTCTATGGTGGCGAAACGCCCAGCCGGGCAATCGTCCACGGTGCAGGCGGTGTTGCGATGCAGAGCAACTGCGTCTTTACTTTGGAGGTCTGATAGTGGCCAAAACTTCAGGACGTCATGTCGGCATAGTCGGCGTCGGACAGACCCATCATTCGCGGCGGCGCACTGATGTCAGCCAGGCTGGCCTTGTGCGCGAGGCGGTGGACCGGGCGCTGGCCGATGCCAAGCTGACAATGGACGATATCGATTCCGTCGTAGTAGCCAGCGGACCAGTGCTGTTCGCTTCGGTCAACCAGCCAGAAAAATGGGTGGTCGATGCCATCGGTGCGCAGGGCAAGCCGGTGGTGCGGGTGACCAGCGGCGGTGGCGCGGGCTTTGCCGGGGCGCTGGCGGGCTATTATCAGGTGGCAGGCGGTTATGCGGATCGCACCCTCGTGGTGGCCTATGACAAGCTGTCCGAAGGGCAGCTGCAATATTCAATCTCGACGCTTTACGATCCCTTCTGGGGCCGCGAGTTCGCTGTCGGCATTATGGGCTTTTCTGCCGCCTATTGGCGCGCGCGCATGGATGTGCTGGGGCACACCGAGGAAGCCGCCGCCATGGTCTCGGTCAAGAACCACATGAACGCCTTTGCCAACCCCTATGCCCACTTCAAAAAGGAAGTGACGGTGGAGGAAGTACTGGCATCCAAGCCGCTGTGCTGGCCGATCAAGCTACTCGATGTGCCGCCGATTTCGGACGGGGCGGCGGCGGTGGTGTTGGCTTCCGAGAGCGTCGCGGCCAGGTCAACCGACCGACCGGCATGGATTCAGGGCATCGCCTATTGCTGTGAGGCGGATAACGCGCCGGAGCGCTCGATGCTGCTGTCCGAGCCTTTGGCTATTGCCGCGCGGCACGTTTACCGGTCAGCTGGCATCACCAACCCGCGCCGCCAGTTCGATGTTGTCGAAGTTCAGGAGCCTTACAGCTGCTTTGAGCTGTCCTATTACGAAAGCCTTGGCCTGTGCCCGCCCGGCGGTGCGGCGGAACTGATCGCTTCGGGCGCAACCCAGCTGGAGGGCGACATTCCGGTAAATCCTTCCGGCGGCACCATGGGGGCGAACCCGATCGGCGCAGTCGGTCTGATCCGTCTGATCGAAGCCGCGACGCAAGTGATGGGCCGCTCGGAAAATCACCAGATCAAGGATGCCAAGCTTGCTCTCGTCCAGTCAGGCGGCGGCTGGGCCAATCTGCGCGGCTGCGCCGTGCTGAGCGCCTGAGGGAGGACGAGAAATGCTATCCGCACCCGATACGCAAGCGATCGATCTGGCAACCTTTCCCAGCACGATTGACCTGCCTTACACGCTCACACCGGGCAAGGCAGCAGGCACTTTCCTCGCTGAGATCGGCAGCCACCGCATAGTCGGCACGCGCTTTGCTAATGGCGAGGTGGTCGCCCCGGCGCAGGATTATTCCACCCGCGATGCCGAGGACCGGTATGAGTTCATCGAGGCACCGCACACCGGGGTTCTTGGCGCATTCACTCAGGTCGGAGCCGCTGTGATCGGGCTCATCCAGCTCGATGGCTGTGACAATGAATTCCCGCACCGGTTGCTGGCAGAACTATCGGCTTTGACCGTCGGCATGCGCGTTGCCGTTGTGTGGGACGAAGCGCAGGAACAGTCGATCCTCTGCATCGCAGGGTTCGCCCCCGCACCCGATGCCCCTGTTGGCATGGTCAAGTCGTTTGGCGAAACCGCCGCGCCGCTCGAATCTATCCCCTACAGAATGAAGCTTGATTACGAACACGCCTATGGCCCCTATTATGGCCGTATGTTCGATGAGATTCGCGAGAACAAGCGCATCATGGGCGTGCGCACTTCGAACGGCGAAGAGGCCCTGCTGCCGCCACGAGAAATTGACGATCTGACTCACAAGCGCACCGGGACATGGAAGGTCTGCCAGAACACCGGCACGATCCGCGGCTGTTCGATCATCAACATGGAATTCATCGGCCAGACTCGCCCCCCGCCCTATGTCTATGCCGAGATCGTGCTCGATGGGGCCTCGACCCGGCTGATCCACATGATCGAGATTGAGTCCATCCCCTGGGCCAAGGAGCATGTCCGCCCCGGACGCCGGGTCCGCGCGATCTGGACCACGGGTGAACGTACCGGTTCGCTGCGCGATATCGAACGGTTTGAGCTGATCGACGAATGAGCCATTGGACCATCACTTCGCTGCGGCTGGGCGAACTCTACCTGCCCGAAGGCGGCGGGATCATGCGCGATCCGGTACACTGCTGGCTGGTGCGCGGAGACGGGGCGACGCTGCTGGTTGATAGCGGCATGACGGACATTCCGGTTATCGAACAACGGCTCAAGGTCAGTGGTATTGGCGGTGGCCACGCCTCGCTGACCAAGACACTCGCCGCAGAAGGTCTGACGCCTGAAGACATAACCCATGTCGTGCTCACCCACATGCATTTCGACCACGCCGACAATCTTGATCTGTTTCCGAATGCCTGCGTGGTGGTGCAGCGCGACGAGCTGCTCGCTTCGGTCGATCCAGTGCCCTCGCAGCGGGTATTCTACTGGAAATCGACGATTAATAATCTGATCGCGCGCAAACGGCCTAGTGCCTTGCGGCTGGTCGATGGCGATGTGGATCTGTTTCCCGGCATCCGCCTGCTGCGCGTTTCGGCGCATACTGAAGGCATGCAGGTGGTGGTAGTGACGACCGCGAAAGGCCGCGTCGCGCTGGTCTCGGACCTCGGCGATCACTACCGTTACTGGTATCCCGCTGATCCGCGCGCCAACCGCCGACCGCAGCGCTCGCTCAGCGATGCCTTCCTCACCGGCAATATCCGCAGCGGCAGCGAGCGGGAGTGGCAGGCCGCGATGCGCCGAGTGCTCGACAACGCCGACATTGTCGTTCCAGCCCACGATTTCCGTATTCCGGTGCGTATGCCAGAGCAATGGTTTGCGGTGCCGGAATCGAATGATGCCGACCTTGCACATGTGCCGCCGGAAGGCTGAAAGGTGACCATGGCCTACGAAAATATCCTGTTCGACGTCAGCGAGCGTATCGCCACGGTGACGCTCAATCGCCCCGATGCGATGAACGCGACCACCGACGGGCTTTATACCGATTTGCAGGATTGCATCGGTCGGATCGCGGGCGACAGCGCCATTTCCTGCGTCATTCTGACCGGGGCAGGGCGTGGTTTTTGCGCCGGGGCCGATCTCAAGGCCCGGCGTGACGACATGACACCGCTGCAACTGCGTGCGCGGCACCGCTGGATTCTCAAGGACGTTCTCCAGCCGCTCTACAACCTTGAAAAGCCGGTGATCGCGGCGGTCAACGGTGCTGCGGCGGGGGCAGGGTTCAACATCGCGTTGGCCTGTGATTTTATCGTCGCGAGTGAGAATGCGAGCTTTATTCAGGTGTTTGCCAAGGTTGGTTTGGTGCCCGATCTTGGCGGGCTCTATCTGTTGAGCCGCGTGGTCGGCCTCAATGTCGCCAAGGAATTGTGTTTCACCGCGCGCAAGGTGCTGCCCGATGAGGCCAAGGCACTGGGTATCGTCAACCACGTTGTCCCGCATGACGAGCTGATGACCAAGGCGCGTGAAATTGCCGAGCAGATCGTCAAGACCTCGCCCACCGCAACCGCCATGACCAAATCGCTACTCAACAAATCGAGCAATGCGACGATGGACGAAATGCTCGAATTCGAAAGCTTCGCCCAGACGGTTGCCTACCTTACCCCTGAGTACAAGGAAGGCGTGGCGGCCTTCCGCGAAAAGCGGGCACCGGACTTTGCCGCTGCGGCAGAGCGGGGCTGACTCGTGGATTTCAGCTATACCCCGGCTGAAGAGCAATTCCGCGCCGAATTGCGTGCCTGGCTGGCAGATGCCTTGCCGCAGGGCTGGGGCGAGACGGTGTTCGAGCCGGAGGATGAAGACGAACGCGCCATGTTCCGCCTCGCCTGGGAGCGCAAGCTCCATGCTGGCGGCTGGGCAGGGATCAATTGGCCGGCTGAATATGGCGGACGCGGCGCTACCCTGATCGAACGCGCGATCTTCGCCGAGGAAATGGCCCGGGCGCGCGCGCCTGAAAGCATCAACATCATCGGCCATAATCTGGTCGCCACCACGCTGCTCAGGCACGGCACCGAGGCGCAGAAGCAACGCTTCCTGCCGAAGATTCTTTCGTCCGAAGAGGTCTGGTGCCAGGGTTTTTCCGAACCCAATGCCGGTTCCGATCTAGCCTCGGTGCGCACAAAGGCGGAGCTGAGCGGTGATAAATTCATTGTCAACGGCCAGAAGATATGGACCAGCTTCGCGCAATATTCGCACTGGTGTTTCGCCCTCGTTCGCACCGATCCCAATGTTCCCAAACACAAAGGGTTGAGCTTCCTGTTGATCGACATGAAGTCGCCGGGCATCTCGATCCGTCCGCTCAGGCAGATATCCGGCGAGAATGAGTTTAACGAGACTTTCTTTGACGATGTCGAAGTGCCGGTGGAAAACATCGTCGGTGACATTAACGGCGGTTGGGCCATCGCCATGACCACACTGGCCTTCGAACGTGGGCCGGAAGATGCGCTGGGCCGGCAGGTGCGCTTCAAGCAGGAACTCGACAAGCTGCTGCTGACTTTATCGGAACTCAAACGCGGAAATGGCAAGGCGATTGACGATCCGGTACTGCGGCAGAAACTGGCGAAATCGATCATCGAAGTGGAAGTGATGCGGCTCAATGCCACCCGCGCCTTCAGCAAATATATGAACGGCGATGATCGCGGATCGGATGCCTCGTTGATCAAGCTCTACTGGAGCCACGCCGCGCAGCGCCTTTATGAAACTGCGCTTGATGCTCTGGGCCCGATTGCGCCGCTGGCCGGTAACGACCCGGCGGGTGCTGCGGGCGGACGATTCCAGCTGAGCTGGCTGCAATCGAAGGCTTTTTCGATCTATTCAGGCTCGTCAGAAGTGCAGCGCAACATCATCGGCGAGCGCGTGCTCGGCTTGCCGCGATAGGGGCGGAAGGTGGATTTCAGTTTCAACGCCGATCAGTCCGCTCTGGGAGAGACCGTCGCCAGATTGCTGTCAGAGCATCCGGCGCTGCTGGCACCGCAGCCAGAACCAGCCGATCAATCTGCGGCATGGGATGCACTGGCGGAACTGGGGCTGTTTGCCCTGTTGGTTCCCGAGGAATTCGGCGGGGCCGGGCTGTCGCTGGTCGATATCGCGCTGGCAATCGAGGCTATGGGGGCAGGCCTGGCGCCGACATCGGCAATAGCGACTCTGGCGGCAACGGATCTGCTGGTTCGCCATGGCAGCCACGGCCAGCAATGTGATCTGCTCCCGCAGATTGCGCGCGGCGAGCTGAAGTTCGCTGTCGCTGCGCTCGAAGCGGATCAGGGCTACGACCCTGTGGATGCCGCCTGCTCTTTCACCGATGGATCGTTGAGCGGCAGCAAGATCCTGGTTGAGGCTGCTGAGTCGGCGGATGTCCTTATTGTGCTGGCGCGCAGTGTGACCGGGCCGGTCTTGCTATTGGTTGACCGCGAAGCACCCGGCGTGAGCCTGCGCCGTCATGACGATCTCGATCCCGGCAGCCACTTTTGCGCCGTGACCTTTGATGCCGTCCGGCTTAATGACGATGCGATCCTTGGCCAGGCTGCCCCCGCGATTGCAGTCGCGCGGCTGTTCGATGCCGGAGCGATGCTGAGCGCGGGATTGCTGACCGGAATCGCCACGAGGATGCTGGAAACTTCGGTCGAATACGCCAAAATCCGCAGCCAGTTCGGTCAAGCCATTGGCGCGTTTCAGGCGATCAAGCACCGCTGCGCTGATATGGCCGTCGCGCTCGAAGCGGCGCGCTCGACTGCCTATTACGCCTGTTGGGCGATCTCGGAGGATGCACCGGACAGCGCACGCGCCGCTTCCATGGCGAAGAGCTGCTGCGGTGAATCGGCGCGAATGATCTGCAATGAGACCATCCAGATTCACGGCGGTATGGGGTTCACATGGGACCTGGGCCTCCACCGCTTCCTGCGCCGTGCGCGGGTGCTGGAGTATGGTTTTGGCGATGCCGCCTGGCACAATGAGCGGGTGCTGGCAGAGACTCTGGTGCAATTGCAGGCGGATGCGCCTTGCAAATAGGGTCAATCATTCGCCGCGCTGCAATCCAGTTTAAGGATGCGCCCTGCCTCACACATGGCGAACGGAGCCTCAGCTTTCGCGAATTCGACGCGGCGACCGACCGGCTCGGCAATGCCCTGATCGCCAAAGGGCTGGTGCCAGGTGATCGCGTCGCCGTGTTGCTGCCCAATTCCATCGACTGCATGATCGCCTATTACGCAGTGTTCAAGGCAGGGCTGGTGCGGGTGCAGCTCAATGTTCGTGAGACGCTGGAGGACCATCGCTATAAGCTGGATTATACCAGCTGTGCTTGTGTGATCCACGCCGGGGTCGAAGGTCTCGGCACATCGATGCAGATCGAGATGGACGACCTGCTGGATATGATTGCCAATGGTGATCCTGCTCCTTGCGCGATCGATCGCGATCTCGATGCGCCGCTGCGGCTGGGCTTTACCGGCGGCACCACCGGCAAGAGCAAAGCGGTAACGCTCACCACCCGCACCGATCTGGTCGAAACCTCGGTGTTCCTCTCGGACTTGATCCCCGAACTGGCCGAAGGCGAGGTATTCCTCCACGGCGCGCCGATTGCCCATGCAGGCGGGGCTTATTTCCTGCCTTCGCTGATACGCGGCGTACATTCGGTGATGCTGAGTAAGTTCGATTCAACCGAGTTTCTCACCAAGGCCGAGGAAACTCAGGCGGCCTATACCTTCTTGGTGCCGACGATGATCGCAATGATCATGGACGATCCGGTGATCGATACCTACAAAACCGCCTTCAAGATCATCTCGTATGGAGCATCCTCGATAGCGCCGACGCTGATGACACGGGCCGAGAAGCGTTTCGGCAAGGTTTTTGCGCAGTGCTATGGTCAGGCGGAAAGCCCGATGGCGATCACCTTTCTGCGACCCGAACAGCACGACCGGATCGGTTCATGCGGGCGGCCGTTCTCGGTGGTCGAAGTCGCGATTTTCGATGATGACGACCAGCCGCTGCCCGCCGGAGAACGCGGTGAGATCGTCTGCCGGGGGCCGCAGACCATGGCCTATTACTGGGACATGCCCGAAGCCACCGCTGAGGTATTCCGGGGTGGCTGGTTGCACACCGGCGACATCGGCATGATGGACGAAGACGGCTTTTTCTACATCGTTGATCGCAAAAACGACATGCTGATCTCTGGCGGCTACAACGTCTATCCGCGCGAGGTGGAGGATGTGCTGATGGAATATCCGGGTGTCCTGGAAGTAGCAGTGGTCGGCCTGCCCGACGAGAAATGGGGCGACCGGGTGGTGGCCGTGCTGGCGGGTGCAGAGGGGCTTGATGCCGATGCGGTGATGGCTTTCGCGCAAGGCCGGCTTTCTGGGGTCAAGCGACCGAAACAGATCCATATCTGGCCGGAACTGCCCAAGAGCGGGGCGGGCAAAATCCTGCGCCGTTCGGTTCGCAACATATTGCAGCATGGGACTGCCTGATGGCTCATATCCAGTTCCTCGACGAGACCATGCGCGACGGGCAGCAGAGCCTGTGGGGGCTGCGGATGCAGGCAGGCATGGCGCTGCCGGTCTCGCCGCTGATTGATCGCACCGGCTTTTCGATCATCGATCTGACCGGCGGCGGCATGCTCGATGTGCTGACGCGCTATGCCCGTGAGAACTACTGGGAAGGGCTTGACCTGCTGGTCGCATCGATGCCGAACACCCCGGTGCGCGCCGGGCTGCGCGCCAATGCCAATGTCACCTTCGGTATCACGCCGCCGGCACTGATGGATCTGTGGGTGCGCCGCCTTTCCGCCCATGGGGTGCGCAGCTTCTGGATCTACGACGTGCTGTTCGGCATCGACAACATGCTGCGGCTCGCGCGTGTCGCGAAGGAGAGCAATGCCCAGGTGGCAGGCGCGATCATGTTCGCGCTGTCGCCGGTCCACACCGACGAATTTTTTGTCACCAATGCCAAGGCTTTGGCGGCGAGTCCGCATGTCGATTCGATTCTGCTTTATGACACCGCCGGGGTGCTGGAAAAGGACCGGCTGGAGCAGCTGTTGCCTGCGATAATCAAGGTTGCCAATGGCAAGCCGATCGAGTTTCATTCGAACAATCTGCTCGGGATTTCGGCCAAAGCCTATCTCGATGCTATCGACCTTGGCGTCACCGTGATTCACACCGCCAGTCGCCCGATGGCCAATGGCCCGTCAGTCCCATCGACCGAAATCATGGCCAAGAACATCCAGCTGCGCGGCCACACTCACAGCCTAGATGAATCGCTGTTTGAGCCAGTCGCGGATCATTTTCGCAGCGTCGGCAAAGCGGCAGGCTTTCTGGTCGATCAATTTGCCGAATATGACGTCTTCTCAATCCAGCACCAGATTCCGGGCGGGATGATGGGCACCTTCAAGGCGCAACTGGCCATGCACAAGATGATGGACAAGCTGCCGCAAGTGCTGGACGAAGTTGCCGCCGTGCGCCGCGATCTCGGCTATCCGGGGATGGCGACGCCGTTCAGCCAGCTGGTCGGCATTCAGGCGGTGCTGAACGTGGTCATCGGCAAACGCTATGGCACGGTGCCGGACGAGGTGATCCAGTATGCCGCCGGTTTCTATGGCCAGACTGTTGCCCCGGTCGATCCGGACGTTCTCGACCGGATCATGGCCGCACCGCGCGCGAAAGAGGTGCTCGCCAACCCGCCTGAAAGCCCGGATCTCGATACGCTCAAGCAGCAACACGGCACCGAGGACGAGGATGAGCTGCTCTACCGCGCCTTCCTGCCGCAATCGGACATCGACGCGATGCGCGCCGCCGGGCCAGTCAGGCAGGATTATCCGATGTTGTCATCACCCGAACTGGATCAGGTGCGCAAGCTTATGCAGATGGCAGAGGTGCCGCTGCTGCAAATCCGCTCGGAAGCCATGGACCTCACGCTGCGGCGCTGAGTGTTTCAGGTTCGCTATCCGGATATCTCCCCAGCATTAACAGGCCGATCGCGCCAATAATCAGCAGCACGGCGGATATCAGCAAGGCCAGCCGATAGCTGCCGGTCTGGTCGAACAGATAGCCAAACAACAGCG
>JANOYZ010000061.1:0-6829 GCA_031429135.1 Novosphingobium sp.
ACCACCGCGTGATCGAGGGCAAGCTGAAGCTCGCCGGTGCCGGCGAAATAGCGGCTGGCCCGGCGGTGCAATTCGGTGGCGCGTTCTGGTGCGCGCATCATCAGCCGCCCGAATACCATGTCACGAAACAGCTTGTAGTAACGATAACGGCTGAGTTCACGATCAAGCTCACTCAGAAACAGGCCGCGTTCGAATACCTTCTCGAGCATGGTCCGGGCGTTTTCGGTGTTGATCACAGCGGCGCAGGCAGAGGGCGTCAACTCACCCAGAATCGAGGTACCGACGATGAAGTCCCGGATGTCCTGAGGCAGCCCCTCCATCACTTCTTCATGAAAATAGCTGGCGAATTCGTGCCGGATTCCGGTGGCCCCGCCCTCGGGTGGATAGCCCTCCACCATATCTCGCTGCCAGGCCCCAGCAGCGAGGATCAGCCCCGCCGCCCAGCCCTGTGTATCAACCACGATCCGCTGGATTTCCGCTGCCGGTATCGGATGTTGTACCTGCTGCTGGATCAATCGCGCGGATTCATCGGCATCGAAACACAGATGACGAACCCGCACTTCCATCAGGTATCCCAGTGAGCGCAGCCGCGCGAGGTTGATGCCGCATTCGCCGCGTGAGGCGATAACCGTGGTCAAGGCATCGCGGGCACTGGCAATCAGTTGCTCGATGAAGTCGCGAATATCAGCGCCGAGCAATTGCGCGTCGTCGATGAACAGTACAGGCTTTGGGCCAGAAGCGGACGACTGGCTGGCAAGCCAGGCACGGGAATCCTGCTCGAGCGAGGCATCGGGAGCCCCCAGACCAGCAGCAATCAACGCTTGCCGCAATGCTAGTTCGAACGAAACCAGCGAGTCAATTCCCGCGCGCGCAGCGATCCATAGCACCGAGCGGCCTTGTTCCTGCAGCAGTTCAGCCCAGCGCAGCATGGCTGTGGTCTTGCCAAATCCTGCCGGGCTACTGACCGTGACCACACGCGAAGCGCCAACATCATCGACCAGCCGCTCGATTGTTTCGCGAACGACATACTTGTGTGCAGCGCGCGGCGGCACAATGGTTGTCGGAACAACGCCCATATCAGTCAAACTCTACCCAGGGATCGTGCGGACTGGTTGTCCACCATCTGATCTGCGCTTCGTATTCAACAGGATTCTCTCAAGCGCAAGCATCATCTCCTACCGACAGATAGGTGGCCAGAGTGGGCGGACGGGTCAATGGCATGATCGGACCAAGGTCATTGCTCAATTGACCATGGATGAGAGAGCTGCCCCATATGGATTTCGAACTGCCTGAAGAACACCGCGCATTCCGCGATATGGTGCGTCGCTGGGTAGATAACGAATGCCCCAAAGATTGGGCCCGCAAACTCGAAGCGGACGAGCACAACTATCCGCACGAGTTGTGGAACAAGTTCAGCGAAGCGGGCTTTCACGGCATCGGGATTTCCGAGGAATATGGCGGTCAGGGCGGCGATGTGCTGATGCAGATGCTGCTGGCCCGTGAACTCTCGCGCTCGCTGGGCGGCCTCTCATGGATATGGGGCATAACCTCATTCGCCGGATCAAAATCCATCGGGCTATATGGCACGTCCGAGCAGAAGGCCAAGTATCTGCCTAAGATAGCTGCCGGTGAACTGAAGGCGGCAATTTCCTTCACCGAACCTGCTGGCGGAACCGACCTGCTGGGCAGCATGGCGACCACGGCTGACAAGGTGGACGGCGGCTGGGTGCTGAATGGCGAGAAGATATGGTCCTCTTCTGCCCATGTCGCCGATTACCTGCTGGTTCTTGCCCGCACCGATCACAATGCCGAAAAGAAGCATCAGGGACTGACCCTGTTCTGGGTTTCCGCCAAGAGCGAGGGCGTGAAGATCACCCAGCTGCCCAAGCTGGGCATGCGCTCTATGGGCAGCTCAAGCGTGGTTTATGATCAGGTCTTCGTCGCTGACGAGAACGTCCTCGCAGAGCCCAATCGTGCCTGGTACACGCTGCTGCCCACGCTCAATAACGAGCGCATCATGGTCGGCGCTTTCTGTCTGGGCGTGATCGACGGGGTGCTGGAAGACGCGCTTGACTACATGAAGCAGCG
Organism: Novosphingobium sp.; assembly: GCA_031429135.1. GTDB lineage: Bacteria > Pseudomonadota > Alphaproteobacteria > Sphingomonadales > Sphingomonadaceae > Novosphingobium. Next base: position 2,089 of record JANOYZ010000061.1, read on the forward strand.
CAAGGCCTTCGGCAAGATCATCGGCCAGTTCCAGATATTGCAGCATTATGTGGCCGATATTGCCACGATGCAACGCACCACCGAACTGTTGCTGCATGCCTGCGCTGAAAAAGCGGCGCGCGGCGAGAATGTTGGCACCGATGCCAACATGCTCAAGCTGTTTGCTTCTGAAAACGCCAACAAAGCCGCTGACATGGGCATTCAGATCCTGGGTGGCATGGGTTATTCGGCGGAAACCGACATGCAGCGTTACTGGCGCGATTCCCGGCTGTGGCGGATCGGCCCGATCACCAATGAAATGGTCAGGAACGGCATCGCCGAATCGCTTGGCTTGCCCCGATCGTTCTAAGTCTCAGGAAAGAAAACCGATGAAAGCCCTGCTGCTCGAAACCACCGAAGGACCAGAAGCCGTCCGCGTTGCCGATGTCGAAACGCCTGAGCCCAAGGCGGGCGAAGTGCGCGTTGCAGTCAAGGCGGCATCGATGAATCACCGTGAGATGTGGATCGCCCGTGGACTCTATCCGGGCATGGTGCTGCCCTCGACAATGGGCTGCGATGGTGCCGGTGTTATCGATATGATCGGCGAAGGTGTCAGCGGCGTAGCCTTGGGCGACGAAGTGGTGATCTATCCGGGGCGTGATTGGGGATCGAACCGCCATGCACCGCAAGCCGAATTCGGCTTGCTGGGCATGCCGCACCCCGGCACGATCGCCGAATATGTCTGCGTTCCGGCGGAAAATATCGCCCCCAAACCCAAAGGCATGAGCTGGGAAGAAGCCGCAGCCACCGTGCTCACTGGTTTGACCGCATGGCGCGCGCTGATGTTCAAGGGCCAGCTCCAACCCGGCGATACGCTGCTGATCAGCGGTGTTGGCGGCGGCGTGGCGACTTTTGGGCTGGCCTTTGCCGTGGCGCTGGGCGCCAAGGTCTATGTCACCGGAGAAAGCCAGGACGTGCTGGACCGGGCGATGGAAATGGGCGCTTTGGGCGGGCTGCTGTTCACCGATCCCGAATGGCGCAAACAGGTTGGCAAGCTGACCGGCGGCATTGATGTCGTGCTCGATGGTGCTCCTGCACCCAGCTATGCCAACTATGTCCGCGCGATCAATCCCGGCGCTCGCATCGTCATCTATGGCTCGACAGCGGGCGACAAGTTCGAGGTGACGGCAACCGGCATCTTCCTCAAGAGCGCCAGTATAGTCGGCAGCCAGGTTGGCGATCCGCAGGACTTCCGCGACATGCTGGCCTTCATCGACAAGCATCAGATCAAGCCGGTGATCGAAAAATCCTTCCCGCTTGCCGAAGCGCGCGAAGCACTGCTCTACCTTGAGAAGCAGCACAAATTTGGCAAAGTTGTGATCACCGTATGAGCGGCCTGTTCGATCTGACCGGCAAGACCGCACTGGTTACCGGTGGCGCACAAGGGCTGGGCCGGATGATCGCGGAAGGGCTGCTGCGTGCCGGGGCAACCGTGGCAATCACCTCACGCAAGGCCGATATCTGCGAGGCAGCAGCGGCTGAAATGGCGGCGCTCGGCACCTGCATTGCCCTGCCCTGCGACTTGTCTTCTCCCGAAGCTGCGGTTGAGCTTGCTGTCCGGGTTCGCGCTATCTTTGGCGGCAAGCTGCATGTCATCGTCAACAATGCGGGCAAGACTTTTGGCGGGCCGGTCGACAGCTATCCCGACAAGGCCTGGCCTGGCGTGATGATGGTCAACGTCCAGGCACCATTCACCCTGATCCGTGAGCTGCTGCCCGAACTGGAAGCAGCGGCATCGCTGGATGATCCGGCGCGCGTGATCAACATCGGCTCGGTCGCAGGCAAAGTCACCGAAAGATTGAGCGCCTATTCCTATTCGGCCAGCAAGGCGGCGATGCACATGCTGAGCCGTGATCTGGCGGGCGATCTGGCGCAGCGCCACATCAACGTCAATGTTGTTATGCCGGGCTTTTTCCCGACCAAGATGACCGCCCACATGCGTGAGAACGACGATGTCGATCCGGCGGTGCTCGATCATATCCCGATGCACCGCATGGGGCGAGCTGACGAGATCGCCGGCGTAGTGGTATTCCTCGCTTCGCGCGCCGGCGGCTATGTTACCGGGGCAGAAATCCCGGTCGATGGCGGCCTGGTCGGGTGCGGCTGATTTCTGACGTGGCTAACCGACCTATCCTAGGAAAGGCCCAGCAAGCCCGCGACGTCGCCAGTCTGGAACGGCAGGCCCATGGTGCGGCCTGCCGATGGAGAATGCTGCCTTGTCAGGGATGAGCGAAGATCCTGCCCGGATGCGCATCAGCGTCAGCCCGCTGGGCGACATGCTGTTGAAATCGTGGGACCAATATCCGCACAAGGAAGCCATCGTATTCCCGTCGGGTCGGCGGACCTATGATGATATCACCCGCTCGGTGCTCCGCCGTGCATGCGGGCTGATCGGGCTGGGCATCAAACCTGGCGACCATATCGGCATTCTCCTGCCATCGGGTACTGAATTCATCGAAACACTGTTCGCCGTTTCAATGGTCGGCGGCGTGTCGGTGCTGATGAATGCCCGTTACCGGGCGCCTGAAATTGCCTATGTCGTCGAAAATGCTGATCTGGTGGCGGTCATCACCAACAGCGAGTCCGACGATTTCGTCGATTTCGCGACACGGCTGACTGAGGCTTTTCCGGCAATCGCCCTCTGCGCCGATCCGATGGCGCTTTCGCTCGCCAATGCTCCTAAGTTGCGCCTCCTCGTGCTGCACGGCGACAAGCACGCTCCCGGATTTGTCGATCAAGCCGGTTTTGAAGCGGCTGCCCAGGCGACCAGTGAAACTCAGGTACACGAAGCGCGCCTGGCCGTCCGGCTGCGCGATACCTGCATGATTCTTTACACTTCGGGCACCTCGGCACAGCCCAAGGGCTGCCTGCTCAGCAACGAAGCGATTTGCCGTGAGGCCAGCAATCTTGCCCGCAACCGCTGGGAATTCACTGCCGAGGAACGTGTGTGGTCCCCCATGCCGCTGTTCCATATCGCTGCCATGCTGGCGATGCTGGGGGCCATAGAGGTTGGCGGCACATTCATCGGTCAGCCGCATTTCGATCCGGGCGAAAGTCTGCGCCAGATTGAGGCGGAAAAAGCCACAATGGTATTTCTGCCCTTCGTCACCTTCCATCAGGCGATGATCGCCCATCCCGCTTGGGAAGCTGCGGATATGCGCTCGGTCCGGCTGATGAACAGTTGCTTCAGCCAGATGCCCAAATCGGTAGGCGATGCCTATCGCGCCAAGATGCCGAGCGCGTTGCAAGTCGGCACCTTTGGCATGTCGGAAGCCAGCGGCATCGTCGCTACAGGCGGCTTCGACATGGACCCGGAGCTGGGGTTTGAGGCGCTTGGCTACCCGCTCAAAGGCATTTTCGTCCGCATTGTTTCACTCGAAACCGGCGAAGAAGTGCCGGTTGGCGAACGCGGTGAAGTCTGGATTCGCGGCTACAACATGCTCGATGGCTATCACCGTGATCCGGTGAAGACCGCTGAAGCAATCGATGCCTCTGGCTGGTATCACAGCGGAGATATCGGTTCGGTCGATGCCAACGGCCACCTGCGCTTTCACGGACGTTTCAAGGACATGCTCAAGGTGGGCGGCGAGAATGTTGCCGCCGCCGAAGTGGAGGCCGTACTCGATTCGCACGAAGCGGTGGAACTGACGCAAGTCATCGGCATTCCCGACTCCCGGCTTGAAGAAGTTCCAGCGGCATTCATCAAGCTCAGGAATGGGTCGGTCTCGCCCGAAGAACTGATCGCCTTTGCCAAGGAACGGATAGCCTCTTTCAAGGTGCCAAGACACGTGCGTTTCATCGATGAATGGCCCATGTCGGCATCCAAGATACAGAAGTTCAAGCTGCGCCAGCAATTGATGGCAGAGCTTGGATTGACCGACTGAGGGAAGCCACGATGCGTGTTATCATCACCGGTGCGGCAAGTGGCATTGGCCGGGCGGTTGCCGAATTGCTGGCGGCCGAAAACGGCGCACACCAGATGTTGCTGACAGACCGTGATGGCGAAGGCCTGAGCGCAGTCGCCGGGGCAATTGGCGTGTCTGCCGGAACCTGTGTCGCTGATCTCTCCAGCCCTGACTGCGGCGATGTGATTGTCGCCGCCGCGCTTGCCCATATGGGCGGGATTGATGCCGTGGCCAGCAACGCCGGAATCATCACGGGCGCGCCTTTGGTGGAACAGACGGTGGACCTGTTTGACAAGATCTATGCGATCAATACCCGCGCCACCTGGCTGCTGGCCAAGGCGGCGCACCCGCATCTCGCCGCCAGCCGCGGTGCATTCGTAGCCACTGCATCAATGTCTGCCACGCAGCCGACACCGGGTCTGGGCTTTTACTCATCCAGCAAGGCGGCACTGCTGATGCTGGTGCGCCAGCTTTCGCTTGAATGGGGGCCAGACGGCATCCGCTGCAACACCGTTTCGCCGGGGCCAACCTATACCCCGATGACCCAGGCCGGTTATGCCGATGCCGATCGCCGTGCGGCCCGCGAGGCCATGATCCCGCTGCGCAAACTCGGCATGGCTGAAGACGTCGCCAACACAATTCGCTTCCTGCTCAGCCCGCAAGCCGGCCATATTACCGGCATCGATATTCTGGTCGATGGCGGGATGAGCAACAATCTGATGCCGGCAACCGGTGGTGGCACCGGGCAGAAAGCCAGCAACTAGTCTATTAATTCACGGAGATTATCATGCGCCTTG
>JANOYZ010000062.1:0-2427 GCA_031429135.1 Novosphingobium sp.
ACCATGATCTCGCCCGAGATCGCCTCCAGCGCAGCGCGCAGCTGATCAGACGTAGTGTCGGCTGGCAGGCTGAGCATCAGCTTCGCCCGGAACAATTGCCCACCTGACCATGCGCTGTTTTCGGTATCAGACGAAAACTCCTCGATATTGACGCCAAGCCCGGCAAGAACGCTGGTTACTTCGCGCACGATGCCTGGCCGGTCCTGTCCGACCAGTTCGATCGACAGCGCATTTTGCAAGGCCGAAGGAGCATCGCCTGCTGGAACAATGGACACGTGCAGCCCGCTGGCATCAACTTTGCGCACCGTTTGTTCAAGCGCGCCCAGCTTGTCATCGGCCAGTTCGACCAGCACTGACCCGACATATTTGCCGCCCATGCGGGCAAGCTGGCTTTCCAGCCAGTTGCCGCCCGCCGCCAGCACCGCATCGGCCAGCGCCTGTGTCAGACCGGGGCGATCACTGCCGAGTACGGTCAGGATGATACGGATGGTCATGGTTGGTCTCTCTCCCTGGGATGGGCATTGCGATAGACATCGAGCAGCACCGCCGCATCCACTTTCGTATAAATCTGCGTCGAACCAAGGCTGGCGTGGCCGAGCAATTCCTGCAAGCTCCGCAAATCCGCTCCGGCACCCAGCAGATGCGTGGCAAAGCTGTGGCGCAGCGCATGGGGCGTGGCGCTGGCCGGAAGACCGATGGCTATTCGCGCGCGCATCATCGCTTTCTGCACCATACCCTGCGCCAGCGCACCACCTCGCGCGCCCCGGAACAACGGCTGGCTGCGATCCATCGGCCAAGGGCATTTGGCGAGGTAATCGGTCACCGCGTCTCGCACGATGGGGAGCAGCGGCACGACACGCTGCTTGCCGCCCTTGCCAGTGACGACAATCGTTTCCCCCAGCGGCAGCACACCGCCAGTGAGCGACAGCGCCTCGGCAATGCGCATGCCCGCGCCATAGAGCAACAGCAGCACCGCCCGGTCCCGCGCACCGATCCACTCCTCGACGGCATCGTCATGCACCGTAGCGGCCAGATGCACCGCCTCATCGGGCGTCACCGGGCGCGGCAGGCCTTTCTTGATTCGCGGCCCGCGCAGGCGCGGCGGGGCGGGATCAGGCATGCCTGACTGCTCGCGGGCAAAGCGGATGAAGGCTTTCAGCGCCGACAGTTCCCGCGCTGCTGATACGTTACCAATACCGTCAGCGCGGCGACGCGCCAGCTGACCGCGCAAGGCCGCAGCATCCAGCCGGGCGAGGACGAGCCAGTCCATGTCGCCCAGTTCCTCCAGCAGCCGCCCTGCGGTGGCTACATAGGCGCGCACGGTATGCGGCGAACGGCGGCGGCTGTCCGCGAGGTAAATTTTCCATTGAGAGAGGACGCTCATGCGCCGACAACCAGTTCGGCGGGCACCAGTTCACCCAGCAAGGCATCAAGCAGCGGCATGCCATCACCGGTTACGCCCACACGTTTTCCGCGCTGCCAAGTCAGTCCTTTGGATACATAAAACGCCATACGATCCGGATCGCACAGCTGATCGGGCACCATGCCAAAGCGGGCGGAAAGCGCGGCAAGGTCGAGCCCCTCGGTCAGCCGCAGCCCCATCAGCATGGCCTCGCTGGCCTGTTCGCGGCTGCCAAGCACCCGGCTCTCGGCAATGCCCTGCCCATGCCGTGCAATCGCTTCCAGCCAGTTTTCGGGCTTCTTGTGCCGCACTGTCGCTTCACCCAGCCGCCGTCCGTGCGCACCGGGGCCAATGCCCAGCGTATCGCGGTATTGCCAATAGGCCATGTTGTGACGGCTTTTCTCAGTCGGCTTGGCGTGATTGCTTACCTCATAGGCGGGCAGGCCATATTGAGCGGTGATCTGCCGGGTGAGCATGAACAGATCACCGCCGCTATCATTGTCGAGCGGGATGAACGCCCTATCGCGCACCATGGTAGCAAATTTCGTGCCTTGCTCGATGGTCAGTTGGTAGAGCGAAAGATGCCCGGTTCCGAGGCTGATGGCGCGCTCCAGCTGCGCCTGCCACGCCTCGGCGCTCTGGCCGGGGAGGGCGTAAATCAGATCGAAACTGACCCGTCCGAAATGCTGCTGCGCCACCTGCAGCGCGGCGAGGCTTTCGGCAACATTATGCAGCCGGCCAAGGAAATGCAGCGCCTCATCGTCAAGCGATTGCAGCCCCAGCGAAACGCGGCTCACCCCGGCATGGCTGAGCGCAGCGAAGTTCGCTGCCTCGACCGAGGAGGGATTGGCCTCCAGCGTGATCTCGATATCAGGAGAAAAGCCGAACAGCCGCTCCGCTTCAGCCAGCAGCGAAGCCACCAGCGCAGGCGGCATCAGCGATGGTGTGCCGCCGCCGAAAAAGATGCTCTCCAGAGCCTCACCGCCCGCAATCTCTGCCTCATACCGCATATCGGCGATCAGTGA
>JANOYZ010000063.1:0-10369 GCA_031429135.1 Novosphingobium sp.
ATCGCGGCGCGCAGCACAACATCTTCTTCCGCTTCGGCAAAGATTACCCGCTTGGGATTGGCCTTCACTTCTTCATAGACGCTGGTCAGCACCGAAGTCGTGGGATTGAGCCGCGCTTTCAGGCTGTGGCGATAGGCATCAAAATCCTCAATCGGCTTTTGCGCCACACCCGAATCCATCGCCGCCTTGGCAACGGCGGAAGAGACGATTTCCATCAGTCGCGGATCGAACGGCGCGGGGATGATATATTCGCGGCCGAACTGCCAGGTCTTGCCATAGGCCACAGCAACTTCCTCGGCCACCTGTTCACGCGCCAGCGCGGCGATGGCCTTGGCGGCGGCGATCTTCATCTCTTCGTTGATCGCGGTGGCGCGAACATCGAGCGCGCCGCGAAAAATGAAGGGAAAGCCCAGCACGTTGTTGACCTGGTTCGGATAGTCCGAACGCCCGGTGGCGACGATGGCATCAGGGCGCACCGCCATGGCATCGGGCGGAGTAATCTCGGGGTCCGGGTTGGCCATGGCGAAAATGATCGGATCACGGGCCATGGTCTTGACCATATCCTGCGTCATCGCGCCGGCGACCGAGAGGCCAAGGAAAATATCACAACCGACAACCGCTTCCGCCAGAGTGCGCTTGTCCGTATCAATGGCATGAGCAGACTTGAACTGGTCAACGCCCGCCCGTCCGCGATAAATCACGCCCTTGCTATCGCACATGGTCACGTTTTCGTGGCGCACGCCCATCGATTTGATCAGCGATGTGCAAGCGATGGCCGAGGCACCGGCACCGTTGACCACAACCTTCACGTCTTCAAACTTGCGATTGGTCAGATGGCAGGCATTGACGAGGCCGGCCGCCGCGATGATCGCGGTGCCGTGCTGATCATCATGCATCACCGGGATTTTCATGCGTTCGCGCAGGGCTTGCTCGATCACGAAGCATTCGGGTGCCTTGATGTCTTCCAGATTTATACCGCCAAAGGTTGGCTCCATCATGGCGATGGCTTCTATCAAAGCGTCAGGATCTTCGGAATCGAGTTCGATATCGATCGAATCAACATCGGCAAAGCGCTTGAACAGCACCGCCTTGCCTTCCATCACCGGCTTTGAGGCCAGCGCGCCGAGGTTGCCCATGCCAAGGATGGCCGTGCCGTTTGTGATCACTGCAACGAGATTGCCTTTGGCGGTATATTCGAAAGCAGCGGCTGGATCATCGGCAATGGCCTGCACCGGAACAGCGACACCCGGCGAATAGGCAAGGCTGAGATCGCGCTGCGTCACCATCGGCTTTGACGCGATGATTTCAAGCTTACCCGGACGGATCGTGCTGTGATAAAACAGTGCTTCCCGCTCGGTAAAACGGACGTTGCTTTCATCAGCCACCGGTGAATCTCCCTCTGTCGCCCCGCCCCTAACCGCTCAATGTGCAAGACGATAGGGGAAAGCTTGGTTTCGACCCGTTTCCGAATCGACTCCGGTGGGTCTATCTCTCCCGCGATGCCATCGCCCGCACCTTCTCCGGCTGTCACCCCCATGATGGTGCAATATCATGCGCTGAAGGCACAGGCCCCTGACTGTCTGCTGTTTTACCGCATGGGGGATTTCTTCGAGCTGTTCTTTGACGATGCCCGAACCGCCGCCCAGATTCTCGATATCGCGCTGACCAGCCGCGGCGAACACAATGGCGCACCGATCCCGATGTGCGGTGTGCCGGTTCATTCCGCCGAGGGTTACCTCGCGCGCCTGATCAAGGGCGGCTCCCGCGTCGCCATCGCCGAACAGGTGGAAACGCCCGAGGCTGCCAAAAAACGCGGCGGCTCGAAAGCTCTGGTTGCGCGTGACATCGTCCGCTTCGTCACCGCCGGAACGCTGACCGAGGAAGCCCTGCTCGAACCCCGCCGTGCCAATGTGCTGGCGGCGGTTTGCGAGGTGCGTGGGCTAATCGGCATCGCCGCCTGCGACATTTCCACCGGGCAGATGGAGCTTGAGGAATGTGCGCCGGACCAGCTGGGCGCCGTGCTGGCGCGGCTGGGGGCCAGCGAGCTGGTCTCCCCCGAAGGCTGGGAAAGCGCACCGTTGGAGGCAGCCCCGCGCCCCGCACGCGATTTCGCCAGTGATGCAGGCGAAGTTCGGCTGCGCGCGATTCACGGCGTCGCCACGCTGGATGGTTTCGGTCAGTTCAGCCGGGCGATGCTGGCCGCAGCAGGCGGGCTGATCGCCTATCTCGATCATGTCGGACGCGGCAAGCTGCCGCTGCTACTGCCACCTCAGGCGCGTTCTGGCGCAGAGCATCTCGCCATGGATGAGGCCACCCGGGCAAGCCTCGAAATCATGGAGGCAAGCCAGGGCGGACGGCGCGGCAGCCTGATCGAGGCGGTGGACCGCTGCGTCACCGGGGCCGGCGCGCGCCAGCTGGCGGAAGATATTTCCGCCCCGCTCACCCACATTACCGCCATCACCGCCAGGCTCGAACTGGTGCAATGGCTGCATGACGATCCGCTGCTGCGCGATGACATCCGCACCGTGCTGCGTGCCTTGCCGGATCTTGGCCGGGCGCTGGGGCGGGTGGTCGCCGGTCGGGGCAGCCCGCGCGATCTGGGCCAAATGCGCGATGGCCTTTCCGAAGCACGGCGCTTGCGCGATCACCTGCTGCGGCGCGAAGATCGCCCGCCATTGCTCGATGTGCTGCTTCCCGTGCTGGGCGGTCATGGCGCACTGGTCGATCACTTTTCCCGTGCGCTGGTGCCCAGCCCGCCGACCGAGCGCGGCCAAGGGGGCTACATCGCCGAAGGTTATGACCACGGCCTTGATGCCCTGCGAGTGACCTCCGGCAACGCCCGCCGTGCCATTGCCGCGCTGGAAGCGAAATACCGCGACGAAACCGCGACGCCCTCGCTGAAAATTCGCCACAATGGCGTACTGGGCTATTTCATCGAGGTTCCGGCCAAGCACGCCGACCGGCTGATGGCCCCTGACAGCGGCTTCACCCACCGGCAGACCATGGCTGGCGCAGTGCGCTTCAATGCCTTGGCGCTGCACGAAGAGGCCAGCCGCATCGGTGAGGCAGGCGGCCATGCTCTCGCCGCTGAGGAAGCGCATTTTGAAGACCTGGTCGCGGAAGCCGTGGCCAATGCCCAGCCGATTGCCCAGACCGCCGCCGCACTCGCCCGGATTGACGTGGCGGCAGGTCAGGCCGAACGCGCGGCAGAAGGCGGCTGGTGCCGGCCCAGCCTGAGCAATGATGGCAGCCTCGCGATCACCGGCGGACGCCATCCGGTGGTGGAAACCGCGCTGGCAGCGAAGGGTGAACGCTTCATTGCCAATGATTGCAACCTTGCCCCCGATAACCGGCTATGGCTGATCGGCGGGCCGAATATGGGCGGCAAATCCACCTTCCTGCGGCAAAACGCGCTGATTGTGCTGCTGGCACAAGCGGGCGGCTTCGTGCCTGCTGAAGCGGCGCGGATCGGGCTGGTAGACCGCCTGTTCAGCCGCGTCGGCGCTTCCGACAACCTCGCGCGTGGCCGCTCCACCTTCATGGTCGAAATGGTCGAAACGGCGGCGATTCTGGCACAGGCAACGACGCGCAGCTTCGTCATCCTCGACGAGGTCGGGCGCGGCACTTCAACTTATGATGGCCTGGCGCTGGCCTGGGCCGTGGCCGAGGCGGTGCACGGCGGCAATCGCTGCCGCTGCCTGTTTGCCACGCATTACCACGAACTGGCGCGGCTGGCGGACAGCTGCGATGCCCTGTCATTGCATCATGTCCGTGCGCGTGAATGGAAGGGCGATCTCGTGCTGCTGCATGAGGTGGCCGATGGACCGGCTGATCGCTCTTATGGGCTTGCCGTCGCCAAGCTCGCCGGAGTTCCCGCCCCTGTTGTCGCCCGCGCCAAGGCGGTGCTCGAAAAACTGGAAAAGGGCCGCGCCGAAACTGGCGGACTTGCGGCGGGGCTTGGTGATCTGCCGCTGTTCGCAGCCGCTGCTGCCGAAGTGCCAACCCCGCATCCGGGCAATGTCCTGCGTGATAAACTGGCCGCGCTCGATCTTGATGCCCTGACCCCGCGTGAGGCGCTAGAGCTGCTCTATGCCCTGAAACGCGAGGCTGGCTCGGTATAAATCCTTAACTCGGCCTTGCTATCATCACGCTCTCGAACGCCGGGAGCCTGCGCATGATGCGTCTGATATTGAGCAATCGCTGGCTTGCATTGCTTTGGGTGTGCGGCGTGCTGGCTTCCATCTCTAGTTTTGCCGGCAAAGGCGGCAAGATCGAACAGGCGGTAAATCAGGTTCAGGAAAAGGCGCAAGTGCAGAATCAGCAGCTGCAGGGCGAAACGCATGCCATCATCATCGATGAGTCAGCAGAAGCCCAGAATGTCCGGGAAGCCCCCCCTCTTGGTGAAGGAATTGACCCAAACCCGGAAAGCCAGCTCAGCGAGTAGGCACCGGCACATCGCCTGAATAATCGTAAAACCCCCGGCCCGATTTGCGGCCCAGCCAGCCTGCTTCGACATATTTCACCAGCAATGGCGCGGGACGATAGCGCGGATCGCCGGTGGTATCATGCAGCACCTTGATAATCTCGAAGCAGGTATCCAGCCCGACGAAATCGGCCAGTTCGAGCGGCCCCATCGGATGGTTGAGGCCCAGGCGGCAACCTTTATCAATATCGACAATAGAACCCATACCGGCACCTAGAACGCATACCGCCTCGTTCAGCATGGGTATCAGGATGCGATTGACCACGAATCCCGGCTCATCGCCTGCCAGCACCACTTCCTTGCCGAGACTCTCAGCGAAGGTGCGGGTGCGTGCGGTGGTATCGGCGCTGGTGGCGAGGCCCGGGATAACTTCGATCAGCGCCATCAACGGCACCGGATTGAAAAAGTGCAGCCCGATAAAGCGCGCCGGGTCAGGCGTAGTGGCAGCCATGCGGGTGATCGGAATCGAACTGGTGTTGGAGGCGAGAATAGCGCCGGGTGCCAGCACCTTCCCCACGGCGTCAAAGATCTTGCGCTTGACCTCTTCGCGCTCGGTCGCCGCCTCGATGATGATATCGGCCGCGCCCATCTGCGCATAGTCCCCAACCGGGGTGATGCGGCTGAGTGCCGCTTCGGCATCGGCGGCGCTGATCTTGTCCTTGGCGACCAGCCGGCCAAGGATCTTTTCAATCCCGGCCTTGGCCTTTTCCGCCAGATCGATGCTGACATCGCAGAGCAGAACGGTCTTGCCATATTGCGCCGCAGTCTGCGCGATGCCCGAGCCCATCTGACCCGCACCGATAATCGCAATCGTGTTCATCGCCCGTTTCCTTCGCAAGTGCAGCAGGGGCGACTAACCGAAGTGGCGGCACTGCGCCAGAGGTAAAGGCTGATCGGTTGAAAAGTGCGGATTGGGGTGTCAGAACTCCAGCACCAGCGTGAATTCATCCCCCTCACTCAGCCCTTCCGTCTTGCGTATCGCCACCTTGACGGGGAGCATATAACCGCCCTCCTTCGCCGGAAACACCGAGGTCGACCAGCAGCTCTGGCCAATCGTTGCGCGCACCTTCACCGAACCGAAACCGCGCGTGCCCACGCCCTCCAGCCGCCGCATCAGCGCAGTGGCGGTGATTGCCTCGCCCGCCGCGCCATCGATGGTGATGAAGAACCAGCCAACCCCATTGCTGCCCGTCCAGCGCCAAAGCGTGGTGGTCAGTTCATGCCGTTCAGTCACTTAAGCCCCTCCCCCTTGAGGGGGAGGCTGGGTGGGGGTGCTCCACGCCAGTGTGGACGCTCGGCATTCGCCTCGCTCCCCCTTCCCCAGCCCCTCCCCGCCGGGGGGAGGGGAGTAGACATGCTCTCTCTCACTTCACCCGGCGCACCGGCACCGGGATATTGCAGATATCTGCCCCGCCCGCAGGCCGGATGAAAAACGGATCACGGCGATTAGCGCGGGCATCGGCATAACGGGCGAAGGTCTGGCTTTCGGTGGAGAGATATTCATACTGAGGCAGCCCCGCCACTTCTTTGCCCAGCCGCACCGAGGCAATCCCCGTCCGCTCCGCCGCGCTCTCATAGAACCCCAGCGCCCCGGTGCCGCGCGGCAGCGAGGAGAGGTGCTCGATCCCCTCGATCACCCGGCCAATGAGGGCAATGTTGCGATCCAGATGGCGCGGGGCATGGCCGATCACGGTGTAAAGCTCGGCCCCGGAGCCGGTATCGGGTGAGAGGTTCCGTCCGACGCCGACCATGCCGTAGCAGTGGACGGGCCAGGCGACGGCGCCGACAGAGTCAAATTCGAGCCCAACGGCGAGCCCGCGGACGAACCCGGTGAATTGTGCATAGCTGTCTGGCGTCGGCGCATCGCTCCACTGCACGGGTCCGGGATAAAGTGGGCGCTGGGCGATGATCGCTGCGGCACTTGCGCGCCAGGCACTGACATCGGCTTCGCTAAGCCGCACGGGATATCCAGTGGCATTCTGATCCGCTAATCCCGGCGGCAGCCGTTTCGCCTTCTTGGCATCCTCGCCATCCGCATCGCCCCATTGCACGACATAATTGTCCTGCACCCGGTTGACGCTCAACCCATCCCACCAGTGCGCCGCAGCCAACTTGCGCACATTGCTGGTCCAGCCAACTGAGAACGGCGGCGGCATCAGCTGGATCACCACGCGGCGCGGTTTACCCTTCGCATCGGGCGCAAGGTCCATCACCAGCAGATCAGACGGCGCAATCACCACCCACTCGCCCGCCGCCGCCTTGGCGACAATCTCGCCGGGGGCCAGCGCAGGTTCGGGCGCAGGAGCCGAGGCTTCAAGAGGAGCCTGACCAGTCAGCATGACCAGCGCGGCGGCGGCGAGGAATCGGTGCTTCATCCCCCCATCCTGCCACGCAGATTACCCCAAGGCCACCCCAAGGCCACCCCAAGGCCACCCAGTCCTTGCGCCACACCGCAACCACGGCTAGGGCGCGCCTTCCAAGCAATGCGGAGCGGTGGCCGAGTGGTCGAAGGCGCTCGCCTGGAAAGTGAGTATACGTCAAAAGCGTATCGAGGGTTCGAATCCCTCCCGCTCCGCCAAGCACCCCGGAACCTGGCCGGCCTCGTCGAGCAGTTACAGATCAGTGAGAAAGGCGATTCCTGATGGCCGGCTGCACAGTGCAGTGCGAGAAACTGGTTCTTGATCAGGCATAGGCCGTCGTATCCAACCGGCTCGTTGGTCTGTATGGACCGTGTTTGGCGACAGGGCGGAGTCCCTGCACTAAGAACGGTGCCCGATCGCCAAACCATCAAGACGCTCGCGATTCCGCGATTCCGCGATTCCGGTGATCGAGCCATGAAAGCCTCCTGCTGAAACCCTATGGAAGAGCACGATCCCACTCTCGCCGATCTCGGCTGGAACTTGTTTTTCAGCACACAGGTGTCAACCGAGGAAGCGCGGCAGTGCCGATTAGTCCGCGTGATGGCCGTCCATCGCGGCAAGATTGCGGTCGCAGGCGCAGGACTGAACTGCCTCATTTCACCCCACCTTTCCGGCTCTCGCGGGGAGGAGGATCGTCCGACCGTCGGTGATTGGCTGCTTATTGACCGTGGCAATCTTGAACTGATGCGCATCCTGGACCGCGCAAGCCTGTTCAAGCGGCGCGCGCCCGGTGACGACCGCAGGCTCCAGCTCATCGCCGCCAACGTTGACACGCTCTTCATTGTTACGTCGTGCAACCAGGATTTTAACATTCCGCGGCTGGAACGCTATCTCGTGCTCGCGCGGGAGGTCAATGTGAAGCCGATTATCATTCTTACCAAGATCGATCTGACCGATGCGCCGGAACGGTTTGCCGACGCGGCGCGCGGCTTGCAGGCAGGACTGCAGACCGAACTTGTCAATGCGCGCAATCCCGCGAGCGTCGCCCGGCTTGCGACCCTTTGCCGCAGGGGCGAGACTGTCGCCCTGCTAGGATCGTCCGGGGTCGGCAAGTCGACGCTGGTCAACACGTTGCGCAGATCAGACAGTATCGCCACTCAGGCGGTTCGCGAACAAGACGGCAAGGGGCGCCACACGACCACCGTTCGCGAAATGCATCGCCTCCAGCATGGCGGATGGTTGTTGGACACGCCAGGCATGCGAGAGTTCCGGATATCGGATGCGGCCGCAGGCCTTGCCGAGGTGTTCGACGACATCGTCCTGCTGACGCTCCAATGCCGGTTTACCAACTGCGCCCATGAAACCGAACCCGGTTGCGCCATTCAATCCGCGATAGCACAAGGAACGCTTGCCCCCGACCGCCTCAAGCGATGGTGCAAGCTGACTGCAGAAGACATCATCAACACCGGCAGTTTGGTAGAGCGGCGAACCCGCGCCCGAAAATCCGGAATGAGGAAATGAAACATGGCTGATCTGTATTTGAAGGGGCTGGAATCCGAGCGGAAGAGCCTGTGGGCTGCTTGCCGTCTGAAGGGACTTGCCAAGGGCACTCCGGAACGACGCAGAATCGAAGAGCTGGACGGGCTTCTGGCCGATCACAAATCAAGAAAGGCGAGCTAGGGGCAAATGACCAAGCGGCGCTTGCCTATTGGCTTATGCCCGCCGATATGGTGTCCATGCAGCCAGATAACAGCGGCCCACCGGCCCCGCTCGACCGAATTCAGCAGAACCTGCTCGCTGCGGGCGAACGGCGGCTGCTCAACTGGCTGTGCGCGCGGATGCCAGCCTGGGTAACCCCGGACAAGCTCACCGGCTTCGGCGTTCTCGGGGCGGTGATTGTCTTTCTTGGCTATGCCCTTAGCGGTTCTCAGGCAACCACGCTGTGGCTCACGTTTCTTGGCTACTTTGTGCAGTGGTTTGGCGATTCGATGGACGGCAGTCTGGCGCGCTGGCGCAAGATCGAGCGGCCCAAATACGGTTATTTCATCGACCACAGCGTTGATGGGCTGGTGATCCTGCTGATCCTCGCCGGCATGGGGCTCAGTCCCTATGTCCGGCTGGATGTGGCGCTGCTGGCGCTCGCTGGATACCTGCTGCTCTCGATCCACGCCTATCTTTCAGCACGGGTACTGGGCGAACTCAAACTGTCCTACCTGTTCGGCGGACCGACCGAGCTGCGCTTCGTACTGATCGGACTGACGATAGCGATGATGTGGCTGGGCACTGGGCCGGGATGGTTCGCACCCTATTCCGGTTTCGATGTCTTTGTCGGGGCAGCAGCGGCGCTATTGATCGGACTGTTCATCAAGCAAACGCTGGTCACCGCACGGCGGCTTGACCTGATGGAGCGGCCACGGGACCGTTAGGTCGCATACTGCATACCATTGCTATGCCACTGCGGCTCAGAACGTATAGCTCAGGCCAGATCCGACGATCACCTGCCCGCGCTTTCCCCTTTGGGCAGTGATCGGTGATTCTGCCGCGCTGCCATAAAGCCGCGAATACAAAGCTCCCACACCCAGCGCCGGGCCGCCATCGAGGAAATTGCCGTTGAAATCGAAGGCGGTGAAGGCGCCAACGCCCACATCCTTCAACCCGCCCCGCGCTGTGTATGCCGGCAGTCCACTCGCCGTGCTGCCCGCCGCGCTGATGCCGAAGTTGTACTGGGCATAGCGGGTATCGACGAAGTTAGACATCACCGCCGCCCCCATCGCCACGCCTTTGCTCAGCGGCGAGAGATAGCTGAACCCCGGCGAGACGATCCGTCCGCCGCCCTTACCTGAAATATCCCAGCGGAAATCGACGCTGAAACTTAGCGAGTCATAGGGATTGAGCACATGCTTGATGTCAATACCCGCCACCAGCCCGCCCTCGATCACGCCCGACAACTTGCCCAGCCGTGCCACCACCGGATCGGCGATGCGCCCCGCACGATTGGAGCGATAGCGCACCACCGGCCCCAGCGTGAAACCCAGTCGCTCACCCTTGCGTTGGGGGATGAAATCCAGCGCCAGCCCGGCCGCACGTGCTGAAATCCCGATGCCGCCCAGCCGACCGGCGATGGCGGCGGCCGGGATCACCGCCAGATCGTCCGAACCTTCATAACTTGGCACCAGCACCGCGCCGCCGCCGACGATCAGGAAATCGCCCGAAAAGACGCTGTCCGCTGCCATGAGCGGATCGGCATCGCCTGCTCGGAGATCCGATTGCGCAAAAGCTGCCACCGGAATCAAGGCAATCAGGAACGTGGCGGCAATGCGTATTTGGCGGCGCAACATTGTTCTCCTGGACGAACTGCGATCAGCCCCCTGCCTGCCATAGCCGGATCGCATCAACCGGCCAGACCAGCATCAGCACATTGAGCGTCAGATTATCCCGTATCATCATAAGGGTGAACAATTCGAACCCCAGCGCCAGCACTACGCTTGCCCATGCGGGCAGACGGCTGGCGATCAGGAAGCCCAGC
>JANOYZ010000064.1:0-12778 GCA_031429135.1 Novosphingobium sp.
CGTCACTGGGTGGATAATGAGGCCAATCGCAAGTGGATCTATGTCCAGCAGGATCCGACCGCGATCGGCGTAAACCGCTCGTATGATGTGCCGCTGGTCGGCGATCTGCGCGGTGTCGTGCCGCAGTTGGTCCGTCTGCTCAAGGACAGCCCCCGCGCTGCCCACCCGCGGCTGGCCGAATATATCGAGCGTGAAGCCCAGCAATTGAAGGACATTGCCGCCGATTCAGAAACCAAGACCGACGGCACCGGCAATGTCGCGATCCACACTTCGCGGTTCATCGTCGAGGCAACCAAGGCCTTCCCCAAGGACGGCATCATGATCCGCGATGGCGGTGCCTCGGTGATCTTCACCTGGACCTACAATCAGGCCCATCCGCGTGATGTCATCTGGAACCAGAACTACGGCCACATCGGCACCGGCCTGCCCTATGCCACCGGCGCGATGCTGGCGGATCAGGCGCAGACCGGGGTTTCACGTCCGGGCATGTTGCTCACCTCGGATAGCTCGTTCCTGTTCCATGTGGCAGAGCTGGAAGTCGCAGTGCGCAAGAACCTGCCGCTGGTTTGCGTTGTCGCGGTGGACAACCAGTGGGGACTTGAAGTCGGCGTTTACAAGCGCACTTTCGGTCAGGGTACGCTGGAAACCGGCACGCATTGGTCAGACAAGGTCCGCATGGACAAGGTTGGCGAGGGCTTTGGTTGCTATGGCGAATATGTCACCAAGGCGGCAGACATCGGCCCCGCCATTGCCCGCGCCTATGCTAATGGCGGCCCCGCCGTGATCCACGTGGTGATTGATCCGAAGGCCAATTCAGAAGAGATGCCCAATTATGGCGAATTCCGCACCTGGTATGCGGAAGGGACGCAGTAAGTAAATAAGCCCCTCTCCTTCAGGGGAGGGGGGTTAGGAGAGAAACATGCGTGATTATCTGAAGTTCTACATCGATGGCCAATGGGTCGATCCGGTCACGCCGAAAAGCACCGAAGTCATCAATCCGGCCACCGAGGCGGTTTCGGGACATATCTCGCTGGGCTCGGCCGCCGATGTCGACAAGGCGGTGGCCGCTGCGCGCCGCGCTTTTGCCACGTGGTCAGTGACATCGGTCAAGGAACGCGCCGATCTGCTCGAAGCGATCCTTGCCGAATATCTGAAGCGCGAACGCGAACTGGGTGAGGCCGTGACCGAGGAAATGGGCGCGCCACTCTCATTGAGCTGCGGGTTCCACACCATGCTTGGCAAGGGCCACATCGCCACCGCGCTCGAAGTGCTGAAGAGCTACAGGTTTGAGGAAGAACGCGGGGCCACGATGATCCGCAAGGAACCGATCGGCGTTTGCGGGCTGATCACGCCGTGGAACTGGCCGATGAACCAGACCTGCGTCAAGATCGCACCGGCGCTGGCCACCGGCTGCACGATGGTGCTCAAGCCCCCGCAACTTGCCCCTTATTCGGCGCAGATTCTGGCCGAAATCCTGCATGACGCGGGCACCCCGGCGGGGGTGTTCAACATGGTGCAGGGGCAGGGTTCGGTGATTGGCACCGCGCTTTCAACACATCAGGATGTCGACATGATTTCGTTCACCGGTTCCGAGCCGGTCGGCGTGCAGATCACCAAAGATGCCGCCGATACGGTCAAGCGCGTCGGGCTGGAACTGGGCGGCAAGAGCGCCTGGGTGGTGCTCGATGATGCCTCGATGGCGGCCCATGTCGTCAAGGCAACCACAGGCATGATGGGCAATTCGGGCCAGACCTGCTCAGTGGGATCGCGACTGCTGGTGCCCGCCGCGCGCATGGATGAGGCGATTGCGGTTGCCACCGAAGCGGCGAACGGCGTCACCGTCGGCGATCCGACCGGAAATTTCGCCATGGGCCCGGTGGTATCCAAGGCGCAATACAACATCATTCAGGACTATATCAGCAAGGGCATCGACGAGGGCGCGACGCTCATCGCCGGCGGCCTGGGTCGCCCCGATGGCATCGACAAGGGCTGGTTTGTCAGGCCCACAGTCTTCGTCGGCACCAACCAGATGGTCATTGCCCGTGAGGAAATCTTCGGCCCGGTGCTGGTGATGATCGGCTATGCTGACCTTGATGAAGCCGTGGAGATCGCCAACGACAGCACCTTCGGGCTTGGCGGCTATGTCTCTGGCGAAGACATGGATCTTGCCCGCGATATATCGTGCAGGTTGCGCACCGGAGCGGTCTGGGTCAACGGCGGCTTTGACATTAGCGCACCTTTTGGTGGCTACAAACGTTCGGGCAACGGCCGCGAATGGGGCGAGCACGGTTTCACCGAATATCTCGAGATCAAGTCTGTGGTCGGCTGGAATGCTGGCTGACTTGATGGGTTAGAACCACTCCGTTTCACCATCCAGATCAGCGGATCGGCGGCGCGCTGTTTCTGCCAGTTCGAGGCCATACTGTCTCAGTTCAAGCGGCAAGGCAGCGAGTGTGGGATCGTCAAACCGCAAATTGGGAAGATAGCGGATCAGCGCTTCCGCTATTTGATGCGCCTGTGCCAAGTCCCTTCGCCGTTTGAGCGGATCGCGATCATCCCGCCGGGAAAGCCACAGCTTGTGACAAGCGAAGGCTCTGGGGTCGGGCACGATAATCAATAACGGGAAACCGCGTTCATCAATGGCGATTTGCTCAACCTTCGGGCAACTTTCCAGCCAGCCCAGACCTGCGATCTCAACAGCCGACAAGTCAGTGGGATCATCGCCCAATTTTTGGCGAAATTCTCGGTGAGCTGGCTTGCGTGTCGCCGGAACGATAAGATCGACGAGAAAACCATCGGCATTGGCGGCGCGAAAACTATCCAGTTCAGTTGGCTCAAAGCTGGAGTCGATTGAGCGCAAAATGCCGACAAGGCCTGTTTCGGCGAGATTTGAGCCTATCAGATCAAGCCCGCCCCGTGCGTCGTAGAGCAGGTCAATATCCTGTGTCGTTATGAAATCTTCGCCAAACTGAACGCCTGCCATGCGCTCATATGCATATAGCGCATGGGTCCCCGCTACCGAAAGCCCTTCACCAAGTACGCCAATGCGATCAAGCCGCCGCAAGATTCGAGCTGATAGGAGCGGCACTCTCCCAAGCCGTATTGCGCGGTTTGCCGGAGCCATTTCCATGATCCGCTTATTGAGGGATTCGCAACGCAACCTGTTGGCAGCGCGGCCAGTGTGAAAGCGATCATGGATATTGCGCGTTTCAAGGCTTTCCGGTCCAAGACTTTTCCAGGAATCGGCCGTTTTGCGATAAAGATATCTGCGTCCCTTCACCAATTTCCAGGCGATCGATCCAGCAAAGCGCAGACGGCGGTCGCGATCTGCTTTGCGCCACTCCATATATACCTGTTCGCAGTCGATTATCTGCCGGCTTTGGGTTCCGCTCAACTCTCGCATGACAGGGCGTTATCCCTTTTTCAGTGAAAATGAAAGAAAAAGGGATAACGAAGCCTCCGCCGATCCGATTTTCAGTTTTTACCCCCCCAGTTGCCCGGTCATGCCGCGTGCTGCCGCCACCAGCGCCGCCTGCAAGTCCGGCAGTCCGGCCCGTTGCAAGGCTGCCGTCAGGCCGATTGCCACCAGGGCATGGCTGGGCTTTCCTCCCAGCCTTGCTGGTGACGCCTTCCACACCGGAGCGGCCAGTACGGTGACCCCGGCGATGTAATTGCCCTCATCAATGCCGAAGCCAGCCAGGCGGGTGTGATCCACTTGCGCTATCCATTCGGCAAAGCTTGGCGGGTCTTCCCAGCGCAGTGTGTTGAACTTGGCCTCCAGCTGCGCTTCACCATAGCCGCCAAAAGCCGCGATGCAGCGCCCGGTGGCGCTGATGAGGGCCGGAAAGCGGCTGCCAACTTGCGTCGCCAGCTGGAAACCCCCCATCCTTTGATTGGCACCTGCCTGACTGACGGCGACGGCAATAATGTGATCGATGCCGAATATCTCGACACCGAGCATGGTGACGCCGAATTCTTGCGCCAGCCGGTCAAGCGGGGGCTGCGCCATGCTCGAAAATTCATCGCGCCGCAGCCAGCCGCGTGCCAGCGTCAGCACGCCCGCCGCCAGCGCATAGCGTTTGGTATCGGGATCGAAGCTGACCAGTTCTTCCGCCGCCAGCGCGCGCAGCACATAGAGACAGGTGCTGGGAACCAGCCCCAGTTCACGGGAGATCGGCTGGAGGCCGAGCGGCACATCGCTCCTGCCCAGCAGGCGCAGCACTGCGGCGGCGCGGCTGATTGCCGGAGCCTTGCTCTCCTTCACCGCCCTGGCGAGATCGCCATCGGCAGTAGATGCTACCAGTTTGTGTTTAATCATTCTGTATATTGAATATCATTCAGTATTTGCAATAACAAGGAAAATCTGCGAAGGACGCTCACGACATGGGCAAGCGACCGATTCCCGTCATTTTCCCACAACACTATTCACGGTGAACCATGCCCACGCTAACCGACATGACGAGTTATGCCGATGCTCAGGCAAACGCCTCTTCGGCGGCGCTGTGGGAGCTGTTCGATGGGGACCGGGAACGGCTCAACATCGCGCATGAATGCATCTCGCGCCATGCCGATGGCTCAGGCCGCGCGGCGGTGCGCATTGCTCACGCAGACGGTCATGACGAGATCCTGAACTTCGATCAGATATCATCGGGTGCTGCGCAGTTCGCGCACTGGCTCGATGCGCAGGGCATCCGGAAAGGTGATCGCATCGCCTTCATGCTCGAACCTTCGCTGCCGTTCTACGTCTGTCTGTTCGGCGCGATGCAGACCGGCGCGATTTCGGTGCCGATGTTTACGCTGTTTGGTCCCGATGCACTGAAGCTGCGCGTCGGTGATTGCAATCCTGTGATCCTGATCACCAACAGCGAAAAAGCCGTTCTCGCGCGCGGCTGCGTGGACACTGACGGACTGCCGCGCGTGGTCGTGGCCGATGATGGCCTGATGGACGTGATAGCGCAGTATCCATCGGCCTACACCCCCAAGTCTGCCGCCAATGACCTTGCGGTGTTCCAGTATACCAGCGGCACCACGCGCGAACTGCCCGAGGCGGTAAAGCACACGCACCGCAGCCTCGTCACGCTGATGTTCGCCGCGCTCTATGGCACCGGCATTCGCCCCGGAGACGAGTTCTTCTGCCCATCATCACCCGCATGGGGTCACGGTTTGTGGCACGGCACATTGGCCCCGCTGGCGCTCGGCGTCACCACCGGCACCTTCGCGGGCCGTTTTGATCCGGTCCGCCTGATGAAGGCACTGGACGATTACGGCGTGACCAATATGTCGGCCGCCGCCACGCATTACCGCATGATGAAAAACAGCGGGAAAGCAGATGACTACAGCTTCCACTTCAACAAGCTGTCCTACACCGGTGAGCCGATTGATCCGGCAACGCTTGACTGGATCGACCAATATTTCAAGGTTCCGGCCTGCTCGATGTATGGCACCACCGAAATCGGCGTGGTGCTGGTGAACTATCCCGGCGCAAGCGATTTCGTGGTAAAACCCGGCTCGCTCGGCAAGGCAGTTCCAGGGCAGAAACTTGAAGTCCAGCGCGGCGATGGAACTCCGTCGCCTCCGGATGAAATCGGCGAGCTGATGCTGTGGCGCCGTGACAGTTGGGAAACCACAAAGGACCGCGCAAAGATCGACGAGGCCGGCTATTTCTATCACTGTGGCCGCGCCGATGATGTGATCATTTCCGCCGGCTGGACGATGTCTGCGGTCGAGATCGAGAACACCATGCTCAAGCATGAAAATGTCCTCGAATGCGCGGTCATCGGTGCTCCCGATGAACAGCGCGGCATGGTGGTGAAGGCCTTTGTTATCGCCAATTGCGCGGGCAGCGATGCCCTGACCAAGGAATTGCAGGAATTCACAAGGCAAAAACTTGCCCAGCATGAATTCCCGCGCATTGTCGAATATGTCAGTGACTTGCCCAAGACCCCCGCAGGCAAGGTCAACCGCAAGGTGCTTCGTGACCAGGAGGCGGCGAAAGCGGCTGCTGCGGCCTAACCCTATTTAGGAGAGAGAAGATATGTCAGCCAAATTCCCCAAGATCACCGAGGCCGGCCTTGCCGACCTGCGCGCCAGGATCGGCGTCAAGATCACCAACACCGTCGAGCCGTGGAACTATGAAGCCACGCGCGATGCCATCCGCCATTATGCGCATGGCATCGGCGATGATAACCCGCTGTGGTGCGATCCCGAATATGCCGAAAAGACCCGCTATGGCAGCCTGGTCGCGCTGCCGAGCTTCATGTTTTCCACCAGCCGGATCATCTCGGGCTATTGTGGCGGCCTGTCAGGCGTCCACGCCATGTGGGCCGGTTCTGACTGGACCTGGCACAAGCCAGTGCTGCGCAACGATGTGATCCGCACCGAGGCTTACCTCAAGGATCTGGTCGAGCATCAGACCAAATTTGCCGGGCGTTCGTTCCAGCAGATCTATCACGTCGATTTCTTCAATCAGCACGACGAGCTGGTTGCCGAAGGCGATAGCTGGGTGTTCCGCACCGACCGTGATGAAGCGCGTGAGCGCGGCACCAAGTACACCGAAGCGCGTGGCCGCGTCGTGCCCTTCACCGAAGAGCAGCTTGCCGAATTCTCCGAGCTTTACGCCAATGAGGAAGTGCGCGGTGCCACGCCGCGTTACTGGGAAGATGTGACCGAGGGCGAGGCGCTGCCACGCATGATGAAGGGGCCGATGACCGTCACCGGCTTCATTGGCTATGCTCAGGGCTGGGGCGGGCTTTACATTCGCGCCAACAAGATGGCGTGGAAAATGCAGCAGGCGCACCCGGGCCTCGCCATCAAGAACCGCTTCAATGTTCCCGATTGCCCCGAGCGCGTTCACTGGGATGAAGCGTTCGCGCTCGAAGTCGGCGCGCCGGGTGCTTACGATTACGGACCAGAGCGTTGCTCATGGCTGACGCATCACATGACCAACTGGATCGGTGATGATGGCCACCTGTTCAAATCGAACTGCCAGATACGCCGCCACAATCCCGATGGCGACGCCATGTTCATCGATGGGTTCGTCAAGCGCAAATTCGAGGAAAACGGCAAGAAATACGTCGAAGTCGAGCAGAAGGCGACCACCCATCGCGGCGAGCTTTCGGCATTCGGCACTTCGGTGGCGGAACTGCCCAGCAAGGGCTGATGGCGCAATTCCGGCTTCCCGGCGCGCGCAGTTCCCTGCGATTGTGCGCGCCGGAAAAGCAAGGTTTATCCTGAGGAGGATAACTGATCATGGCTGACCTCAGGTTTGATGGACGTGTGGCGGTGATCACCGGCGGGGGCCGGGGGCTTGGCGCGGCCTATGCCCGGTTGCTCGCCGCGCGCGGGGCGAAGCTCGTCATCAACGATATCGGTGCCAGCATGGCGGGCGGGCAGACCGGCGAAGACCCGGCGCATGAACTGGTCGAGGAAATTCGCAGCTCTGGAGGCGAGGCGGTGGCAAGCACCGATTCGGTCGCCACGCCCGAAGGCGGCAAGGCGATTATCGCCAAGGCCATCGACAGCTTCGGTCGCATCGACATCCTCATCCACAGCGCGGGAAACGTCCGCCGCGCGCCGCTGGGCGCGATGAGCTACGATGATTTCGAGGCCGTGCTTGGCGTTCACTTGCGCGGTGCTTTCCATGTGGTGCGCGAGGCGTTTCCGCTGATGTGTGCGCAGAACTATGGCCGCATCATTCTCACCGGCTCGATCAACGGGCTCTACGGCAAGTCAGACAATGTCAATTATGCGATGTGCAAAGCGGGGCTGATCGGGCTGTCGCACACCGCCGCGATCGAGGGTGCTGCGCACGGCGTGCAGAGCAATGTCATCATTCCCGCCGCCGTTACCCGGATGTCAGATGGCATCGATACCAGCAAGTTCCCGCCGATGGGCCCGGAACTGGTCGCGCCTGCGGCCTGCTGGCTGGCGCATGAAAGCTGCGATGCCAGCGGCGAAATGCTCGTCGCCATGGGTGGCCGGATCGCGCGCGCCTTCACTGCCGAAAGCCCTGGTGTCTATCAGCCAGCATGGACCGTCGAGGAAATCGCGGCGAACAGCGCAGCGATTCGCAATACGGACAATCCGGTGGTTTTCCCGCCGGTTCCTGACGGCCAGCTTGAGCATCTGCTGTATGGCTTTGGCATGGTGGCCAAGGGCTAAGACAACGCCCTCCCCCACAAGGGGAGGGTTATCGCAATCAGAAATCGTATTCGAAGAACCCGCCGTCGAAATTGCCTTGCAAAGTCTTCGTCGCCGCCGTCAGCTTGTCCTGATCAACCCCGCCAAGGTAGCCGTCGATGATCCGCTGGTAATTGCTGATCATGCCTTCCTTTTCCTTCGACAGCCGCATGAAATCAAAGCCGGTGGCGTGCATGCCCAGCTGCTGGATCGGGATATTCGAATAGTCCTGCTGCGGGATCGGCGGAAATTGCTTGCTGTCATAAGGCAGCATGGTCATTTCCTGCGGCACCGGCGGTTCTTTACCCGGCGCGAAGGGGGCGAGCGACCACAGCTCGAACAGGCACGATTCCGGCCCCAGCGGGCGGATGCGATAGGACGACATGCACGAGAACATCGGCAGCAGGAAGTAATGCGGGAACAGGAATTCCACCGCATTGACCGGGTCTGAGACGGCCACCGCATTAAGATCGGGGATCGGTTCGCCCTTGGCACCCAGCTGCTTGTGGACCTGATCATTGATCATGCCGAAGAACATCATCACAGCTGCTTGCGGATCAGCGGGGTATTCGGCATCGACCAGCGGGCGCATGATCTCAAGCTCTTTGGCGTGGACCATGCCCGCCATACCCTCGCTCAGCAGTTCAAGATGCTTGATCTGCGAAACGATGTTGTCCTTGACGCTCATGTCCGGGTCGATCGGCACACCGATGCCGCCGGTATCGAAGCCGTACATCGAATTGTAGAGTGCCGGCGCGGTGCGCTGTAGCTGCGGGTGGGTGCGCATCACGTGGTAGCCTTCCATGAAGGCCTCCATCGCCACCTTCCAGTTGGCCGGGAGCACCGTGCCATACCACCATTCGGAGCGCAGATTGCTCATGCCGTGGGCATCGAGTGCCTTCAGCACCGGACCCAGGCTGTCAGCCAGCGGCGGGGCATTGTCATCGTGGTTGATAAAGGCGCAGCCGCCGCCGATCTCCACCCGGCAAACCCGCAGGGCAATGTCAGCCGTATCGAGCTGGTGCTCGTCAAACAGGTGCCGTCCGTAAACAAAGGTGTTTTCGCCATCCATGTTCCAGCGCCAGCCGTGGAACGGGCAGATGAAACCCTTGCCCTTGCAGTTGCCCTGGCTCTTGCCATCGTTGATCGGCACACCGCGGTGGCGGCAGGCGTTGTGATAGGCTTTTACCCCGTCATTGGTGCGCACAACGATGACCGACTTGCCAAGGTTGGAATATTCCACCCAGTCCCCCAGCTCGGGGATCTGTTCCAGCCGGCAAGCCATCTGCCAGACATGCGGCCACAGGTTTTCGACCTCGGCCTGATAGAAGTCCTCGTCATAATAGCGTTGCGCCGGGATGCGGTCAGTCTGGGTGATCTTGAACGGAACGGCCTCGGCCATGGGAAATCCCCCTTGGATTTTTATGGATATGCTGAGCGAACGTACAGCGCGGCCATCTCTGCGCAAGAGCCAAGCGGAAGCGACATCCGATATCGGCCCGGCGACGCCTGAGCCTATAATTCGCGGTGTGCCTCGGCGATGATCTCGAGCGACCGGCAGCGCGCGCCGTAATCATAGGCATCGGTGACAATCATCAGCTCATCGGCCGCAGTTTCGGCGATCAGCGCCGCCATGCCAGCACGCACGGCTTGCGGCCCGCCGACTATGGCGCGTTCGAAAAAGCTGCGCGACTGGGCTTTTTCTGCTGGTGTCCAATAGGTGTCGATATCGTCGATCGGCGGCTGGCTCAAACCGCGCGTACCGCGGAAAATATCGGCGATTGCCATCTGGGTCGTCGATAGCAGCCGCGTGGCCCCGGCGTCGCTGTCTGCGGCAATGATATTGACGCCAACCATGGCATAGGGCTGCGACAGCATGGCCGATGGCTTGAAATAGTGGCGATAGACCTCCAGCGCCTGCAACAAAGCCTTCGGTGCAAAATGGGAGGCAAAGGCATAAGGCAGACCAAGTTCGGCCGCCAGTTGCGCCCCGAAGGTGCTTGATCCCAGAATCCACAGCGGCACATGGGTATCAGTGCCGGGCACGGCCTGCACCCGCTGGCCTTGCTGCAAGGGTCCGAGCAGCGCCTGAAGTTCGAGGACATCCTGCGGAAACCGCTCGGAACTCATCGGATCACGCCGCATCGCGCGCCAGGTCAGCTGGTCGGTCCCCGGAGCGCGCCCGAGACCTAGGTCAATGCGGCCGGGAAACAAGGTTTCCAGCGTACCGAACTGTTCGGCGATCACCAGCGGCGAATGGTTGGGCAGCATGATGCCGCCTGCGCCGACGCGGATCGTCGATGTGCCAGCCGCGATGTGGCCAATCACCACCGAGGTCGCTGCCGAGCCGATACCCGGCATGTTATGATGCTCGGCCACCCAATAGCGTTCACAGCCAAGCCCCTCGGCACGGCGCGCAAAATCACGGGCTTGATCCAGCGCCGCGCGAAGATCGCTGCCCTGACGCACGCGGACAAGATCAAGGATCGATATTTTGGTCATGCGCGGCTCCTATGGGAGCTGAACAGCGGCGTCCACCGGCTTATGCCCTGATATGTCTGGGGGCTACCAGCCCCGCAAACCGCATGGCTGCTGTGAAATCCCGCAGCCTTCGCGCGCGTAAGTCAGCGGCTTCGGCGTCGATGCCCCAGAACTCGGCCTGAAAGTCCTCTTCGAGGTTGGCGGCGTTCCAGAGTGTTTCGGCCTCTTGCGTCCCTTCAAGCGCCGCCAGTGCGATCACCAGTGAGGCGGCCAGCCCGGCCATGCTGCGCAGCGCGGCGAGGGTGAAGGGGTCCTGGGCTTGCAGCACCGTGCTCAGCCGCGCGATGGTGGCCTCTGGCTGGGCATGGTGGAGTACGCCGCTGACGCGTTCAAAGGCGATATTCCAGCGATGCTCGGCCTTGGTCAGCAGCGGCTCCCAGACAGCGATCTGGCGGGGGTAGATCGGCTCATCCGGCGTGGCACGATAGCACAGCGTATCGGTTTCGGCATAGGGCAGCATGGCCATCACGGCGGCGGCGGGATCGGGTGTGACAACGTCGATGGCATAGTCCGCCATATCGCGCAGCAGAAAGCTGGCGGGCCTGATTTCTTCGCCCTGTGCCGCCCATTCTTCGGCGAGTGCTGCGGCCAGCGCCTGGCTGGGAACCAGCTGCGCATTGCCACTGACGGTCTTGACCCCGCGTCCGTCGAGTGCAACCTGCCAGCAATCCGCTTGCAGTGTTGTTGCAACCTGCTTGTAGAAGCGTTTCATGCGTCGGGGCTTTTCCACCGCTTGGCGAACAGCGCAGGCATGAGAAAGGCGTCGATCACGCCGAACACGATCAGCATTACGCCGATCAGCCGGGCCGAGGGAATATCGATCCGGTCAAGCGCGCAGGCCAGCCCCACCATGATCAGCACGATGCCGCTCAGGCGGATCAGCGCAAGGGCGAGGAAGCGTTTTTTGGCCAGTGCTTCGGCGGCGGTCGGTTGGTTCATCGGATTAGATACTCCCCCAATTGCTGCGGACTGGTGGCAACAAATTCCGCCCCGGCCGCGATCAGTTCACTTGGTTCATGATAGCCCCAATCGACGCCGATGGCACGTACTCCCGCGCTCACCGCCATCGCCATGTCATAGGCGGTATCACCGATCATCACTGCCGCTTGTGGCTCGGCAAGGGCATCACCGAGCGCGGCTTCGAGCATGGCGGGGTGCGGTTTTGACGGGTGACGGTCGGCGGTTTGCAGGGTGACAAAGTGCCCGCTGAGGCCATGCGTTGCGAGGCAGTGGCTGAGGCCGCGATCAGACTTGCCAGTGGCAACGCCGAGCAGCCAGCCAGCTGTGCGCAACTGGTCGAGCAACGGCGCGATGCCATCGAACAGCGGCTCGGCCAGATCGCCACTGGCCCGCGCGGCGCGGTAGGCACTCTTGTAGGCATCGACTACCTGGGCGATGGTCCGGTCATCGGCGTCAGGGGCGAGCTGGCCTACCGCATGCGGCAAGCTGAGGCCGACGATCCGGCGGATCAGATGGCGTTCGGGCGCGGGCAGACCGCCATGGGCAAAGGCCGCCTCCATTGCCGTGCAGATCGAACCCTGACCGTCGACCAGGGTGCCATCGCAATCAAACACGGCGAGACGGACAGTTGTGCTGCTCACAAAACGAGTGTCCGCATCAGTTGGGCAATTGCGGGCGAGCCCTGATCTTCCAGCCCGGCGGCAATGTGCTCACGCTCAACCGCCGGCTTGTTCTGGCTGAGTTTGAAGGTCGGCCGCCAAGCCTGAATTTCCAGTTCGAAGCCGACGATGGCCGCCATCATCTGATGAATTGTCTCAGCCGGGACTTTGTCCATCGTCCAGGGTTCACCTTTCGCAACCCGTGATTCCTGACGCTGCGACAGGGCTTCCAGTTGGGCGTAGAGTCCATCGCCATCCAGACGCCGCACCTGGCCTTCCAGTTCGAGTGCGACATAGTTCCAGGTCGGCACTTGCGCCTGATCAGCATACCAGCGCGGGCTGAAATAGACGTCCGGCCCATTGATCACCGCCATAACGGTCAAGCCCACGATATGCGGGGTCAGCGAATTGCCGCGCGCGAGATGGAATTGCAGAGAGCT
>JANOYZ010000065.1:0-2926 GCA_031429135.1 Novosphingobium sp.
TGAGCCTGTCGAAGCCCGCGTGATGACCTCACCCCCTCACCCCAGCCGGTAAAACCCCGCCACCCGGTCCAGCGCCAGCTTCAGCACCAGCTTGCCGCTGCGCACTGGCCAGATGAGCGCCTTTTCCGCAGTGGGCAGCGTTTCGCCGGCGCAGACCACGCGCCACAGCACGTCGGCGAGGCCTGGCCCGGCGGCGGCAACCGCACCATCGAACCGCGCCTTGGCCGCAATCTGGCGTTCGCTGGTGGTCAGCCCGCGATCAGCCGTGCCTTTGATCCGCACCGCATCCCAGCGCATGGTGATGCTGGCGGAGAGCTGAGCGCGCTCCCAATCGGCGCGGAGCTGTTCCCCGGCGGCAAACTGGCGATCATCCAGATGGCCGCGCGCATGCAGCCAGGAAAGCGGCGATTCAGACAAGTTGACCGTGGCACTGCGTTTCCCTCGCCGGGCAGTGGCGCGCGACGGCCCCTCGCTGGTGAGTTCGCGCTCGACGAGTTGGTGCTGCATGGTTTGGCTTCCCTTCCTGAAAGGCGACGAATCAACACTTGCCAAAAGAGGTTGGTTGTAGGAAAGTGAAAAACCAATTTGGTTAATTTTGGAAATGACCATGATCAACCGCATCCGCGACATTCGCCGTGAAAAAGCACTGACGCTGGCCGATGTCGCCGAACGATGCCTGCCGCCGACCACCGCCCAGACCATCGGGCGGCTGGAAACCGGGATGCGCAACCTCTCGCTCGGCTGGATGAACCGCATTGCTGTCGCGCTGGGGGTCGAACCGGAACTGCTGTTGCGCGGCGAAGCCACCGCCCAGCCGCAACTCGTCGCCCGCCTGACCGAACTTGGTGCTGAAGCCCTCGCCGCTCCGCGTGACGCAATTCTGCCGACGGCGCTGGGGGGAGATGGCCCGGTCATGGTCATGCTGGTCGAAGCCGGCGCGGGCGAATACCGCGCCGGAGACCATATCTGGTTCCGCCAGCTGCCCGAGGGAGACTGGCCGCGCCATATCAACCGCGATGTCCTGGCCCCGCGCCCGGGTGGGCGTTTCGCCTTTGGCCGGTTGATTGACCGCGACGACCACCGCATTGCCATCCTGCCGCCGGGATCAGGCCAGCGCCAACTGGTGATCGAGAACGCCGCATGGCTGGCCGCGGCGGAAATGCTGGTGCGCAAGCTGTGAGCCGCGCCTTGCGTGTGCTGTCAATCAGCACCCTGTACCCCAATGATCTGTCACCCGGCTTCGGCATCTTCGTCGAGCGCCAGATGCAGGCGCTTGTCATGCGCGGTGATGTCGAGGTCGAGATGTGGAACCCGATTGGGCTCCCGCCGTGGCCGCTGTCTCAGCATCCGCGCTATTGCCACTTGCGCGGGCTTGCTGCCGAGGAGAGCCGCGGCGCGATCACGGTGTTCCGCCCGCGCTTTCGGCTGTTTCCCGGCATTGGCGGGCGCTTCAACGCCGCTGCGATTGCCCGCGCTGTTCTGGCACAGGTGCGCGCGCGCCACGACGCCCGGGCCTATGATCTGGTCGATGCGCAGTTTTTCTTTCCTGATGGCCCCGCCGCCGCGCTGGTCGCCAAGGCGCTCGGCCTGCCGCTGTCGATCACCGCGCGCGGCTCTGACATTCATCTGTGGGGTGCCAAGAGCCATGCCCAGCCGCAGATGCTACTCGCGGCGGATCAGGCAGCGGGAATGGTCGCCGTGTCACAGGCCTTGAAGCAGGATATGGCAGCGCTTGGCATGGCGGCAGACAAAATATCGGTGCGCTATACCGGGCTTGACCACGCGCTGTTCAGGGTCCAGCCGCGCGCCGAGGCACGGGCAGCCGTAAGCGACATTGTTTCCGCCGATGGCCCGCTGATCGTCACGGTGGGCAATCTCATTCCGCTCAAAGGACAGAATCTGGTAATCGAGGCGCTGGCCAGTTTTCCCGAAGCCCAGCTCGTGCTGGCCGGCAAGGGGCCAGAGGAAGCCAGTCTGCGCACTCTGGCAAAACGGCTCGGCGTTGCAGACCGCGTCCACTTACCCGGCTCAATCGCGCCAGCGCGCCTCGCCCAGCTGCTCAGCGCCGCCAATGCCATGGTGCTGCCTTCGGAACGCGAAGGGCTCGCCAATGCCTGGGTGGAGGCACTGGCCTGCGGCACGCCGCTGGTGATCACCGATGTCGGCGGCGCGCGCGAAGTGGTGAAAGACCCATCGGCGGGGCGAATTGTCGAGCGCAAAGCTGAGGCTATTATCTCTGCCGTGCGCGAACTGCTGGCCAATCCGCCCGCTCAGGCTGAAGTCGCGGCTCATGCAGCCCGATATAGCTGGGACGGCAATGCGGCGGAAATGTCATCGTTTTTCCACCGCATTGCCGGGAAATAACTCCAAGCGATCAGCCCCGTTCGCGGGCCAGTTTTTCCTGCCGGTCCATCGCCGTTTCGGTCGGCACGAAGCTGCTCGAGGTTACCTTCAGCCAGATCAGGATCGGCGCGGCCATGTAGATCGAGCTATAGGTGCCAACGAAAATGCCCAGCGTGATTGCGGCGGTGAAACCGAAGATCACACCCGGACCCAGCAGCAGCAATGCCAGCAGCGTGATCAGCATCGACAGCGAGGTAACGATGGTGCGTGACAGCGTCTCGTTGACCGAAAGATCGAGCAGTTCGGGCATCGGCATTCGCCGGAACTTCTTCAGGTTTTCGCGTATCCGGTCATAGACCACGATGGTATCGTTGAGCGAATAGCCGATCAGCGTCAGCAGCGCGGCAACGATGTTGAGATCAAACTCCATCTGCGTCAGGGCAAACAGGCCGAGCGTCAGGGTAACGTCATGCACCAGCGAAAACAGCGCGCCGACACCGAACTGCCACTCAAAGCGGAACCAGATGTAAGCCGCGACGCCAATGACGACAATAATGGCGATCACGATCCAAAGATAGAGAAT
>JANOYZ010000066.1:0-20315 GCA_031429135.1 Novosphingobium sp.
GTTCGCGTGTCGAGGCCGTGTTCGTCCGCAGCCTTTTCAGCATGCCGAAGTTACGGTGAAGTTACGCAAGTTACGGTGACACGTAAGTTACGAAGTTACGGTAAGTTACGGTGACACGTGCAATTACCCCCGCGAAGTTAAAGTTACGAAGTTACGGTGACAGAAGTTACGGTGACACAAGTTACGGTGACACGTGCAATTACCCCCAAACTCAGCCTTTCATGCCCCCCCTAATCAATCCCTCAACCACCGGACAGCATCAGCCGCGACGTGGAAAATTCGCACGATCAGTAGCGCATCTGCGTTAACTCTGTAGAAAATCCGATGCTGCCGATGGTGCCAGCGTCGCAGGCCAAGACCACTGTCTTCATCGATCTGCCCTGCTTCGGGATGTTCGCAAAGCAAGGCGAAAGCCTCGGTCAAGCCAGAGTAATAGACATCACTCGCCAGTTCGCCATGGACGGCGGTTCCATAGGCCAGAATATCGAACAGGTCCGCGTCGGCACGACGCTGAGTTCAAGCCGCTTCACGCGCCTTCCGGAAGGCGGCGCGCACTTGTTCCGGGGTGCGTTTTCTGAGGCCCGATGCCAGCCCTTTTTCAAGCTCGCGCTGCAAAAACGCCTTGCCTGTGGCACTCTGGTCCAGAGGTTGCACCTTCTTGCTCATCGTTGAAATCTATACCGCCGAACGGTGACACGCAAGTCCCCTGCCTCCCCCTCAACTCTCCAGCAGCATCGCATAGTCCCGCGTCAGGTCGAAGCATTTGGCGTTGATCACCATCAGACGGTCATCCTTGTCGAGACCGATTTTGCGGCGCAACATGCGGACCACGGTTGATTGGGCGGGGCCGGTCAGGCCGTGGATGCCGGCGATCACTTCGGGGTTGTGTGAAAAGGCGCTGTCGATCAGCACGTCAAGGTTCTGCGGGTGATAGCCAAAGCCCATGAACACGATGCGCTGTGATTTGATCATGGCGTTGCGCACTTCGGTCAACGACTTGTGATCTTTCATCAGTTCGCCATGGCTGCGCAGCTGCGAGAGCAGATTGGCCATGTTCCACGGGCTTTCATTGCCCCATTCAACGTCCGGCCCCTCACCCAGCTGCCAGGGCAGGCGGCCGATAGTGCCGTACGGATGGACGATCTTGAGCTTGGCGGCAACGATGCGCTGCGCCTCGGGCAGGGTCATGCCATAGGCGGTGATCAGCACATAGGGCAGGAAGTGCTCGATCGACCGGTCATAGTTGAATGAGATGATCGAGAGATTCTCAAAGCATTGGTCGACGCGAGATCGCGGCACACCAGCTGTCATCAGCTTACCGAGTTCAAGCAGCCAGAAATCGCCCGCTTGCAGTGGCAATTCGCCGGGTGCTTTTGGCGCTGGCCGCAAGTTTGATCGCGCCTCGCCCTGACAGATGAAATGCGTGATGGCGAGCTTCCCGCACAGCGTGACCAGCGGATTATCATCGTTCTGTTCGATCACCGAATCGATCATTTTGCTCATCCGGGCAGAGATGCGCAGGCGTTCGGTGGCTTCGTAGAGCTTTTCCTGATTCTGTCCGGGGCGTTCGGCCAGCTTGTTGAGATGGCGCAGCAGCTGCGATGAATCCTTGGTCATCTGCTCGCCGCCGAAGCGATAGAAATCATAGGCCGCCGCCGTGCGCTCAAGCAGTTCGATGCTGGAGGGCAAGTGGATTTCCTGGCTCGCCCCGGCCCCGACAATCAAGGTTGTCTTGGTCCTGATCATGCCCGGTTATGCATCCTGCTACCCATAGCCCAGCGCCCGGAGGGAAGCTCCGGGTGCAGTCTTGCCATAAGGTTGAATGGTTAATGCCGGGATAAAGAATGTGCTTATTCGATCAGGTCAGCCCCGGTCCGGTTGGCTTCGGGAACACCATGCTGCGCCTGCCAGGCATCGAGATCATCATAACACGCCTCAACCACATCGGCATAGGTCTGGCGAAACAGGGCGCGCTGATCGGCGTGATCGAACACGAAGGGACGGTTGTGCTTCACCGCATTGAGCACCATCGGCGCAATGTCTTCAGGGCGATAGAACGCCATCGAACTGTGCGTGGTATCGCTTCCGGAAAACTGCACTTCGGCCACGGGCTCCGGACCGCCAAAACGCCCCGGACGGTAGGCACCGTTATTGGCCTTCATCCCCGATGCCACACCGCCGGGGCAATAGGAGGTGGTGAAGATGTTGTGCGCGCGCAGCTCTATCCCAAGGTTCATCATCATGCCGATGATGCCCATTTTTGCCGCCGAATAGGGCACATGCACTGGCATCCATCCGGGCAGCAGCCCGGCCATCGAAGCTGTCGCGCAGATGTGCCCGCCGCCTCCCGCGATCATATCTGGCAAAAAGGCGCGGGTGGTGTTCATCACTCCCATCAAGTTGACCTGCACAATCCAGTCGACATCGTCATCGGACATTTCGTTGAGAGACGTAAAGCTCGTCGCTCCGGCATTGGCGAAAACCAGACTGATGGGGCCGAGTGCCGCTTTGGCCGCATCGCGCATGGCATGGATCGAAGCGCGCTCGCAAACATCGCATTCGATGGCTACAGCCCTGCCGCCCGCAGCATTGATCGCATCGGCAACTTTCTGCGCGTTTGCCAGCTTGATGTCAGCGACAACAACCCGCGCGCCCTGCCGCGCCAGCTCTTGGGCCAGCCCCATGCCAATGCCGCTGCCCCCGCCGGTGACGACTGCTGCGCTGCCCCTGATCTCGGTCATACCTTTCCCTCCGCGCCGCGATTAATGCGACGATTGGGTTTCATTATGAAGGCAGGGTGAGCGAAATGCCAGAGCTTCAACCTAGGCTGTCAGGCCCAAAGGCATGCGGCAGCAGTTCGGAGAGCTTGAGTTCCAGCACCTCGCCCTCACCCACGCACCAGATCACCGGGTCGGTACCGCCCAGCTGCGCCAACTCGTTCAGCACCTGACGGCAGCGTCCGCAGGGGGTGACGACCGGGCCAGCCTCGCCGTTCATGCCGCCGATCACCGCCACGGCAAGCAGCCCGCCGCGCGCGCCGCCGTTCATCGCCTGGGCCACGGCTGAGGTTTCGGCGCAGAGCGTCAGGCCATAGCTGGCGTTCTCGACATTGGCACCGGTGACGATGCTGCCATCAGCAAAAGCCAGCGCCGCGCCGACGTGGAACTTCGAATAGGGGGCATAGGCATGGGCAGCGGCGGCACGGGCAGCAGCAATCAGTTCTTCGCGATCAATGCTCATGTATCATCCCTACTCTCGTCATTGCGAGGAGCAAAGCGACGAAGCAATCCAGAGCGTCGCGCGCTGGGCCCTGGATTGCCGCGCTTCGCTCGCAATGACGAAAAACGCGGAATATCACTTCTGCACCACCACCCAGCTCAGCGGCTGGTCATCGGCCTGCGTTTCCAGCCGGGTGCTGGCGGTCCACATGGTCCATGGGCGCCCCGCATAATCAGGCTCAAACCGCTCGCGCACAAGCCACAGGTTACGATCAATGGCCGAAGCAAGGTGATAACGCGATTCAAAGCGCGCGGTAACCTTGAGCAGCGCCCGTCTGCCGGTATGCGTCTCGATCTGATTGAGGAAGGTCACCAGTTCGCTCTCGATCGCCGCATCGCTCACCCTTACCGGACAGTCATCGGCCAGCCGGTCAAGCTCCACGGCAGGTGGCAGCAGCTTGGTATCGCGCGGCACATTGGTGACGAAATTGGCGGCCTGACTGTCAGCGGGCTGGCAGGGATCATAGATATGCACCGCGCCGACCTGTAATTTTGCCGCGCGCGCTCCTTCCAGGTTCTGGCCAAACGCCCGGTCGCGGGCAAAGGCGCTGGCGCTGGCATCGATATAGGCAAAATCAGCACCGATGGCTTTGAGTGCCGTCCAGTCTATATTGCCGTCTGCGGCACTGACCTCAACCCCCTGCTTGGGAAATGCGCTGCGTGAAGGGGCCCAGCTTTTGAGGTGCCACCGCACTGCCACAGCCCCCGCCAGGCCCAGCAGCAGCGCAAAAGCAGCAAGCCGCAGCCGCCATCGGCTTCCTCCCTTACGTCTTGCCATTTTGCGCGTCCCGTCCCGATATTCCAGCTCTCGTCATTGCGAGAAGTGCAGCGACGAAGGAAGGAAACAATCTTAAACCTAACCCCTGATATGCAGGACGCAGATAAGCGTAAAGAGGCGGCGCGCAGTGGCGAAGTCGGTTTCGACCTTGCCCTCCAGCCGTTCGAGCAGCATTTCCGCCGCCTCATTGTGGATGCCGCGCCGTGCCATGTCGATGGTCTCGATCTCGGCGGCAGTGGCCTTGCGTATCGCTTGGTAATAGCTGTCACAGATGGCGAAATATTCACGGATCGGGCGGCGGAAGCGGCCCAGCCCCAGGATAAGCGATTCGAGCAGGTGTCCGGTGCTGTCGGCAATATCGAGCGATAGCCGCCCATCATGCACCGATAGTTTGAGCCTGTACGGGCCAAAGTGGCCAGCCTCGAACGCACGGGCGGGTTTGAAGGTATTTTCCTCGATCAGATCGAAGATGGCGATCCGGCGTTCCTGCTCGATATCGGCATTGCGCCACAGAATCGTCGCCTCGTCGAGCTCGATCTCAGATATACGCGGGTCCGCCATGCGTGGATTGTTTCGCAGATGCAGCAATGCGGGGCAAGAGGTGACTTAGTG
Organism: Novosphingobium sp.; assembly: GCA_031429135.1. Lineage (GTDB taxonomy): Bacteria > Pseudomonadota > Alphaproteobacteria > Sphingomonadales > Sphingomonadaceae > Novosphingobium. The sequence goes on from JANOYZ010000066.1 coordinate 4,669, forward strand.
CCAATAAAAAACCAGCCCCTCAACCAATCCACAAGCTGTGGATTAATTCTCCCGCACGACCCGCTTGTAGCTGCGCTCCGGCAAGAGCATTGAGCACACAACATGGCCGAAGAAGATCTCCTCATCCGCTCGCCCCACACACCCAGCGGCGAAGCGCAGATTCGCGCGCTGCCCGCCAATATCGAGGCGGAGGCGGCCTTTCTGGGCGCGGTGCTGATCGACAACCGGGTGATTGAGGAGCTCAACACGCCGCTGCGCCATGACCATTTCTTCGAGCCGGTTCACGGGCGCATCTTTGAACGCATCGTCCAACTGCTCGATCGCAAGGCGGTGGTCACACCGGTGACGCTGCGTCCTTATTTTGAGGCGGATGAGGCGCTCAAGGCGCTGGGCGGGGTCACCTATCTCGCCCGGCTTACCGCCGACGGGCAGGGGCTGCTGGCACCGCGCGAACTGGCCGAGCAGATCTATGAACTGGCACTGCTGCGCGAACTGGTCGCGGTCGGCCGTGAACTCGTCACCAAGGCGATGGATACGTCTGAAAGCGTCGCCCCGCTTGAGCAGATCCAGGATGCCGAAGCCGCGCTTTACCGGGTGGCAGATGGCGCTTCATCACAGCAACAGGCGCAGAATTTCGGCGAGGCCACCCGCACCGCGATCATTGCCATCGAAAAAGCGCTCAATTCGGGCGGGCATATTGCCGGCAAGACCACCGGCTTCACCAGCATCAATGAGAAGATCGGCGGGCTGCATGACAGCGATCTGGTTATTCTGGCTGGCCGTCCCGGTATGGGCAAAACCGCGCTGGCCACCAATATCGCCTTCAACACTGCCAGCCGCTTGCTCAGCGACCTTCAGGGCGGCATCGCCGAAGAGGCTTCGGTCGGCGCGGCGGTGGCATTCTTCAGTCTGGAAATGAGCGCCGATCAGCTGGCGACGCGTATTCTGGCCGAGCAGGCGGGTATCAGCAGCGAATCGCTGCGCACCGGGCGGATCAGCCGCGAGGATTTTCAGCAGCTGTCCTTTGCCAGTCAGCGTCTGGCCGAACTGCCGCTCTATATCGACGACACCCCGGCGCTGACCATCGCTGCGCTGCGCGCCCGGGCACGGCGGCTGAAGCGCAAGCACAATATCGGCATGATTGTCGTCGATTATCTCCAGCTGCTGCAAGGCAGCGGGCGCGGCAATGACAACCGGGTGAATGAGATTTCCGAAATCAGCCGCGGGCTGAAAACGCTGGCCAAGGAGCTTAACCTGCCGGTGATCGCGCTATCGCAGCTTAGCCGTGCAGTGGAGCAGCGCGAAGACAAGAAGCCGATGCTGTCCGATTTGCGCGAATCAGGCTCGATCGAGCAGGACGCCGACATGGTCTGGTTCATCTTTCGCGAAGACTATTACGTCAACGCCACCGAACCAAAGCTCCCCGCCGATGGTGACAAGCCGGACGTGCATGAAAAATGGGAGACGTGGCGGCAGAAGATGGAGCAGGTCACTGGCCTTGCCGAACTTATCGTCGCCAAGCAGCGCCACGGCTCCACCGGTCGGGTGCGCCTGCGGTTTGAGGCACGGGTTACCCGCTTTTCCGATCTCGCACCCGATGAACTGGCGGCGGATCGTTACGACGGGCGTTAACTTGGCCCGCTGAAAACCCCACAAATCCCGGAGACAGCGATCAGCAAGGGGGACAAGCCAATGGCCCGCGCCCGGCTTGCCGATTTCCTTGACTTTTGCTCCCTCGCTCCCTAGCTGCACGTCCTTCCCGAGATTCCAACATATCGGAGTGCCCCATGGCGCGCGTTACTGTCGAAGATTGCGTCGACAAAATTCCCAACCGTTTTGACCTGGTGCTGCTCGCTGCCCAGCGCGCGCGTGAGATTTCCGGCGGCGCGGAACTCACGATTGATCGTGACCGCGACAAGAACCCGGTCGTTGCGTTGCGCGAAATTGCCGAAGAAACCGTGCGGCCTGATCTGCTGCGCGAATCGGTCGTCGGCTCGCTCCAGCGCGTGTTGCCCGATGATGATGATCAGGTTGATGATGTCGGCTCGCTCAGCCAGTCGGCCGAAGCCCTGCGCATCACCGCCGCGGCTCCGGTTCGCAGCACCTCGATCGGCGGCGATTACGACGGCTGATTGCTGGCATTTTTGCAAAATTACGGCGGCCCGTTTCCTATTGTGGAGACGGGCCGTTCGCTTATTTTCGGCCCAATATTAATTTCGGCAGGGCCAGTTCCGCGCGAACATATCGGCCATGGCGCGATTGAGCGTGGTCTGGCCGCGCTGGGCGGCGGGATAACTGCTCAGGTGGTTGAGCCACATTGACTGGCTCACCTTGGTTTGCTTGGGCGGGCACGAGCTGGGATGGCCGGCAGTGCGCTCTTTCTTGAGACGATCACCATAGCCCTTGCCGGCCGCCGTGGCCTCAGCCTTGAGCAAGCCGACGTCGGACGAAAGCATCGCCATGATCCCCTTGGCCTTGAGTGCATCAACCTTGGCAAGGAATGAAGCGACGCTCATGTCACCGGGTGCGGCATGAGCGGGCGGGGCCATGGTTGCAGCGGCCATCATTGCGGCGACTAAGGCTAGTTTGGTCTGCTTCATTGCTTATTCCCCTTGTTGGCCAGCACACACATCATGACCAACCTTACCTTGCCGGACCATGAATTGCCAAACCAGGCAAGGCACTCATGAGCGACGGTCCTGACATTATTGCCGATATCGCCACAGGCGTTCTTGTTGCTCGGGCGGTAGAGCCCCTGCATGGCGAAGATGGCGAAGGCGCGGATGATGGCCACACGCATGAGGCCGCCTGCCTCAACTGCGCCACACCGCTGATTGGCAGCCATTGCCATGTTTGCGGCCAGTACGCCCATGTCCATCGCACGCTGGCTGCGTTTTTTCATGATCTGGTCCATGGGGTATTCCACTTTGAGGGCAAGATCTGGCGAACGCTGCCGCTACTGGCGTGGAATCCCGGCAAGCTGACCCGTGAATATATCGACGGACGCCGCGCCAGCTATGTCAGCCCTATTACGCTGTTTTTGTTCAGTGTTTTCCTGATGTTCGCGGTGGTGGCGCAGTTCGCAAGAGAATTTGAGCCGGGCAATATCGTCAAGGTCAACGGCACTTCGGTGAACGAAGGCTTGCCGATCCAGACCGAGCGATTGGCCGCACTGAAAGCCGAGCGTGCACAGCTGGTTCGCGGTAATCATCCGACCTCGGCTATCGATGGACAAATCGCAGGCCAGGAAGAGGCCTTGCGAGTGATGCAAGGCGTGAAGAACGCCAGATTTGACCAGCTTAATGCGCACAGCAATGTCGGGGCAATCGACCGGGCGCTAAAGGGTCTCAAGACCAACCCAGGCCTGGTGCTCTACAAATTGCAGAACAATGCCTACAAATACAGCTGGGCGCTGATCCCGATTTCGGTTCCGTTCGTCTGGCTGCTGTTTCCCTTCAACCGACGATTTCACATCTACGATCACACCGTGTTCGTGACCTATTCGCTGTGCTTCATGACCTTGCTCGTTGTGATCCTGACGCTTGCGATTGCCGTGGGAGCGCCGTTGATAGTGCCGGCTGCGATGCTGATCCCGCCTTGGCACATGTATCGGCAACTGCGCGGAACCTATGGCCTAAGCTGGCGCAGTGCGCTGTGGCGCGCCACCGCGCTGCTTGGCCATTGCTGTGATGGCGATGCTCCTATTTACGATGCTGGTTCTGGCCCAGACCGGAGCCTGATCAAGCTCCCTGTGCTGCCGTCCCGCCGAACTTCTTACCCGCCTTGGGAATTGCCGAACCACGCACCGCTGTGGGCATTGCCGGGCCGCTCGGCGCATCGGGGCGATCGAGCTTGCCGGTTTCCATCAGCTGTTTGATCTCGTCGCCGGTCAGCGTCTCATATTCGAGCAGGGCCAGGGCGACGACGTGAAGCTTGGCTTCCTGCGTCTTGAGAATATCATTGGCGCGGGCATGGGCACCATCGACCAGCGCGCGGATTTCGCTGTCGATCAGCTTGCTGGTCTCATCAGACATCATCACCCGCTGGTTGGAACCATAGCCCAGATAACCTTCACCCTGCTCCTCATACTGGAGCGGGCCGAGTTTTTCCGACATGCCCCATTTGGTCACCATATTGCGCGCCAGACTGGTGGCATACTGGATGTCTGATGATGCACCTGACGAAACCTTGTCATGGCCGAAGATCAGCTCTTCGGCGACGCGGCCGCCCATCGCGACCGAGAGGTTCGCATGCATCTTGTCTCGGTGATAGGAATAGCTGTCGCGCTCCGGCAGGCGCATAACCATGCCCAGCGCACGGCCGCGCGGGATGATCGTCGCTTTGTGGATCGGATCGCTGGCCGCTTCATTGACCGAGACTACGGCATGGCCCGCCTCGTGATAGGCGGTCATCTTTTTCTCTTCCTCGGTCATCACCATAGAGCGGCGTTCAGCCCCCATCATGACCTTGTCCTTGGCGTCCTCGAATTCCTGCATCGCCACCAGCCGCTTGTTGCGCCGCGCGGCGAGCAACGCCGCCTCGTTGACCAGATTGGCCAAGTCAGCGCCGGTAAAACCCGGCGAGCCGCGCGCGATGGTGCGCGGGTTGACATCAGGCGCCAGCGGCACCTTTTTCATATGGACACCGAGAATCTTCTCGCGGCCTTCGATATCGGGGATCGGCACGACCACCTGACGGTCAAACCGGCCCGGACGCAGTAGCGCCGGATCGAGCACGTCAGGACGGTTGGTGGCGGCGATGATGATGATGCCTTCGTTGGCTTCAAACCCGTCCATCTCGACCAGCAGCTGGTTCAGCGTCTGCTCGCGCTCATCGTTGGAATTGCCCAGACCGTGGCCGCGATGACGGCCAACCGCATCGATTTCGTCGATAAAGACAATGCACGGCGCGTTCTTTTTGGCCTGCTCGAACATGTCGCGCACACGAGATGCGCCAACACCGACAAACATTTCCACGAAATCGGAACCGGAGATGGTGAAAAACGGCACCCCTGCCTCACCGGCGATGGCGCGCGCCAAGAGCGTCTTGCCGGTGCCGGGGCTGCCGACCAGCAGCGCGCCCTTGGGAATCTGGCCGCCCAATTTGGCAAAACGGCTGGGGTCCTTGAGAAATTCGACGATTTCTTCCAGCTCCTCACGCGCTTCATCAATACCGGCAACATCGTTGAAGGTGACCCGGCCCTGCTTTTCGGTCAACAGCTTGGCTTTGCTCTTGCCAAAGCCCATCGCGCCGCCCGCGCCGCCGCCTTTCTGCACCTGGCGCAGCGCGAAAAAGGCGATGCCCATGATCAGCAGAAACGGCAGCGCCTGAATCAGGATATAAGCGAGCAGCGAGACTTCTTCCTTGGCCTTGCCGCCATATTTCACACCGTTAGCGGCAAGCAGCGCGGTCAGGGTCGTGTCGCCGGGAACCGGAACGGTCGAGAACACCTCGCCATTCTTGTATTTGCCGGTAATGCGTTCCTCGCTCACCTGAACGTCAGCAACGCTGCCTTCGGCAACTTTGCTGCGGAATTCGGAATAGGCAATCACCGTTCCCGCCGTTTCGCCGCGCGCGCCGAACATCGATACCACCAGCATCAGGGCAAGGAAGATACCTCCCCATACCATAAGACTGCGAATCAAGGGGTTGGGAGGAGTCGGTTCATCGTTCATCTGGGCTACCGTACCTTTCAGCCATCAATGTAGGCGCGAAGGGCTGAATGGCAAGTTAGTGACCGTGCGTAAAAATGATGGGGGTCGCTCTGGCGTGAAATTTCTGCGGCAATGTGCAAACGGACAACTCCCAGCTGGTCTTGTTGTGCGATCAGGCATTGCCAGTCGCATCCGATGCGATAGGTTGAAGCGATGGGGCTGCTGACATCCGGAACCGGCGCGGATGGTGCCGATTTGCGCTTTTACCAGTGGCTGGGTTTGATCGCATTATTCGCGCTGATTGTTCGTCTGGCAATCCGGCTGGTGGTGGGCACGGACAATTACTGGACCCACGGTTACAGCCAATATGCCGATCTGGCCCAGAGCCTATGCGCGGGGCATGGCTATGCCTTTCCCGGTGAACCGCCAACCGCATTCCGGGTACCGTTCTATGCCTTTCTGGTCGCCGTGACGACCTGCGGCGCGGGCAGCCCATGGCCGCTGATCGCGGCGCAGGCACTGGCCTCCAGCACAACCGCCCTGCTGGCAGGCCTGATCGCGCGGCGGATGGCAGGGAGCGCAGCGGGTTTGGCGGCAGCGGCGATCTATGCCGTCTGGTCTTATGCCGCGTGGCATGATGTCTCTTTGCAGGAGAGCGGTTTCTTCGCCTTCCTTTCCGCACTGGCAACATGGCTGCTGATAAGCCTGCGGGATCGGCAGCGGTCTGGGGCTGTGGCAACGGGGCTGCTGGCAGGTCTTGTGCTGGGTCTAGGTGTCCTCACCCGATCAACCCTGCTGCCATTTGCCTTGTGCGGCCTTGTCTGGATCGCCTTTACCGGGAAGCGCTGGCGAAATGCTTTGCTGGCCGCGCTGGCTTTTTCCGCTGTCCTTGCGCCCTGGCTTGAACGCGCCCACCGGATTACCGGAGACTATGGGCTCGGCACCGAAAGCGGGGCTTTCCTCTATGCCGCAAACCACCCGCTAACCTTCAGCGCCTTTCCCACCGGCAGCTTCGATGAAACCCGCGCCAATGTTTTTGCCGCCATGTCGCAGACTGAGTCAGCCGAAGTCGCGCGGCTCGACGTGTCCGGACAGGATCGCTGGTTCCGCGCCCGCGCCATCACGGCGATCACTGCTGATCCGCTGACGCTGGTGCCGCGGGCCATGCGCAAACTCTGGGCTGCCTTCGGACCATGGCCCGTCCCGCGCCATTCGCTGAGTGCTGACCTTGCCTATGCCGTCTGCTGGGTGCCTTTCGTGCTGCTGGCTTTGACGGGGCTGTGGCTGCGACGGCGCGAATGGCGCGTGGACCTGCTGCTCCACCTCCAGTTCCTGACCTTTTGCGCCGCCACCGCGCTGTTCTGGGCGCAGACCGCGCATCGCTCTGCCATTGATCCATTCCTCGCCGTTTTCGCTGGTGTGGCACTGGCGAAGCTGCGGGCAAAACGGACCAGAATCTGAACCAGCCAGTTGCCGAGTCCCTGCCGCTTGTGCCAAGGGCCAGACTGCAATTTCCAACACGGGCCAACACAGGTGCGTCTCATGCCAGACAACAGCACATCCTTTTCCGGCAAGCTTATCGTCCTGCTGGGCGGCGGTGGCTTTTTCGGCACCCACGTGGCGCAGGAATTGCTGGCGCGCGGTGCCAGACTGCGCATCGCCTGCCGCGAACCGAAACGCGCTTTCCGCATCAAGACGCTGGGCAATCTCGGGCAAGTCCAGTTCCTGCGCGCCGATATCACCGATACCAGGGTTCTGTCCGGTCTGGTGGCAGGGGCAGACGCGGTGGTGAACCTTGTCGGTGCCTTTTCGGGTGATTTGGACGCGGTGCATGTTTCGGGGCCAGCCGCGCTCGCCGCAGCTGCCAAGGCTGCCGGGGTGCGCGCCTTCGTGCATGTTTCGGCCAATGGCGCTGACGCCGCATCGCCCGTCGACTATGCCCGCACCAAGGCCGAGGGAGAGGCTGCGGTGCTTGCCGCATTCCCCAAAGCCACGATCATGCGCCCCTCGATCCTGTTCGGGCAGGACGACACCTTCATCACCATGTTCGCGGGTCTGATCGCTCGCCTGCCCGCGCTGCCGGTGTTCGGGCCTGAAGCAAAGTTGCAGCCGGTCTATGTCGATGATGCCGCAGCCGGGCTCGCCAATGCGCTTGGTGACCCGGGCAAGCATGGCGGCAAGTGCTATGTGCTGGCTGGCCCCGAAGTAATCACCATGGGCGAGCTCAACCGTCACATCGCCGCCGCGCAAAACCGCACACGGCTGTTTATCGATTTGCCCGATGCGATCTCGGGCCTGATCGCCACGCTCACCGGCTGGCTGCCGGGCGCGCCGATCACCTCGAGCCAGTGGCAACTGCTCAAGGCTGGAAATGTCGCCGCAGGCGCGCCGGGACTGAAGGCTCTGGGCGTCGCCGCGCGCCCGCTCAGCCTGTTTCTCGATCGCTGGATGGTGCAGTACCGCAAGCATGGCCGCTTTGGCACGAAGGCGAGTGCTTAAAGAGTCTTATCCATCGACATCGCCGTAATGCGTCGGCGGCTGAATCCCGTCCATCTTTTCAGCCAGCAGTGGCCGGAAACTTGGTCGGCTCTTGATCACCGCATACCAGCTGCGCGCCTGATCGTGGCCCGACCAATCGAGCCCGCCAAGATAGTCCGCGACCGAAATCTGCGCGGCGGCGGCCAGATCGGCGAGGCTGATCGTAGCGCCCGCCAGCCAGGGCCGCTGATCGATCAGGTAATCGATATAGTACAGGTGCTCATGCGCCAGCTTCATCGCCTCGCGCAGCATCTTTGAATCGGGTGACTGGCGATAGACCAGCCGCTTCTTCATCCGTTCATGCAGCAGCGGTCCGGTGACATCGCCGTAGAAATTCTCGTCAAACAGCGCCACCAACCGCCGGATTTCGGCGCGGCTGGCGGCCGTGCCGCTGATCATCGGGTTCTTTTCGACGGTTTCCTCAAAATATTCGCAGATCGCCCGGCTATCGACGAGCGTGATATCCTTCTCCTCATCGCGCAGCACCGGGGTGCGGCCCGCCGGGTTCATATTGAGGAAGGCATCGCGCCCTTCCCACGGGCTTTCGCGCCACAGATCATAGCCAACCCCCTTTTCAGAAAGCAGCAGACGCAGCTTGCGGCTGAAGGGACACAGGGGAAATTGGTAAAGCTGCCACATTGCTGGTTCTCATGCAGCATAGCAGCGGTAGGCTGGAAGGGGCTGGGCAAAATTTTTTCTGTGCAAAAGCTGCCCGGTCACAAGCTCAAGGCAGAACTTCGACCCTTGCCTCGCGCCCAGATACCATTGCCAGCTGGACCAGACGGCGCTCGGTCCCGGCATTGACCAGCGCCGTCATGCGCCCAGGAAGCCCCAGCATGATCGCACCATCTTCGGCAATCCGCAGCGGAAATGCGCCCAGCGCCGCCTGATTGTTGCCGGTCAACCGCCGCGCCAGACGCATGGCATGGCCCCAGCCAGCCGCCGCCGATAGCGCCTGATAGCTGGCAAGCCGCGCGAGGATCGCCGGCGCTCTGGCCGGATCACCGCCAAGGCCGACATGCTGGGCCATGGCCATCAGTGCCCGCCCTTCGCCATCAACACCCGACCAGTTGCCGTGAAGCGCCAGATCCTCACCCTCGATCACCCGGAAGTCAGGATTGGAAGTCCAGCCGGTTTCAGACAGCAGATAGGCGGCATGGCGCAAGCGGTGATGTCCCGAAGGCTCACCCTCGAACAGCGGATCACTCCAGCCGAGCAGCGCCTCGGCGGCACCGGGCGCGCAAGCTGCGCCCACCGCATGGCGCACTCCTTCGATCAGCGGATCGAGCGCCCGCGTCGCCGGATCGAGCGCCTCGTAAAGCAGTCCCTCGCGCAGACCATGCGCCGAGATCACCACCCGGTCGGGCGAAAGCTCGGCAACCAGCGCGACCAGCAGTGCGGCAGCATCATCCAGTTGCGGTACGCGGTTGGCCTTGACGCCGGGCATGGCGGCAAGCCGCGCGCTGCCCAAGGCGCGGACATCGGCCTTGAGGGTGCGGGCATCGCCTGCGGGGAAACTGTAATTGCCCAGGATCGGCAGCGGCCAGCCGGTCTGCGCCATGTGCAACCGCGCCAGCGCGCGCCAGGATCCGCCGACCAGGTATAAATCCTTGCAATCGTGCAACCAATCCAGCGGAGTGAGCAATTCGCGCAACCGTTTGCGTAGCTTGCCCATGCCGCTGGCGCGAATTTCAGCGACGCGCAGTGCGCCCAGCGGCAGCGATATGCGTTCGCCGACCTGGCCGCCCGCTACCCGCACCAGTTCAAGGCTGCCACCACCCATATCGGCAACCAGCCCCTCGGCGCCGGGCGCGCCGCTGATTACGCCGTGCCCCGCTGCCGTGGCCTCGGCATCGCCGCTCAGAATTTCCGCCGGCAGGCCTAGCGCGCGCGCACGTCCGAGAAATTCAGCGCCATTGCTGGCTTCGCGAACCGCAGCCGTGGCGACCACGCGCACCGGGACCGGGCCAAGCAGCTCGACCAGAGCGGCAAAGCGGGCAAGCCCGGCCAGCGCCACCTTGACCGCATCAGCATCAAGCTGCCCCGTAGCGACCACACCGCGCCCCAGGCCGGCCATCAGCTTTTCGTTGAACAGCACTGCGGGCGTACGTGGCGGCCCGCCGAACACGACCAGCCGAATGGAATTGGAACCGATATCGATGATCGCCTTACGCGAACCTGTGATGTTTGGCGTGCTCACGGGGGATCGGCTGCTCACGAGCGTTGCAGCAAAGTCAGCTTGGGAACCCCGCCCGCACCGGCAAGCGCCGCGCCGCGCCCTGACAGCGATGGATTGTTCATGAAATACTCGTGGCAATCAAACATTGTTTCATGGGTGAATTGTGCGTCCACACCTCTGGCATCGCCGCGAACATAGCTGCCATCGGGTCGCAGAAACCAGCTGCGCTGCGTATCGAGCAGGTTGGCGACCATCACCTGATCGAGAATCTGGTCATGCACCGTCGGGTTGCGGATAGGCAGGGCATATTCGACACGACGATCAAAATTGCGGCTCATCCAGTCAGCTGACGAGATGAAAAGTTCTGCCTGCCTGCTGGGCAGTTCTGCTCCGGCGGCAAAGGCCCAGATCCGGCTATGCTCCAGAAAACGCCCGATGATCGATTTCACCGATATCGTTTCCGAAAGCCCTGCAATCCCCGGGCGCAAGCAGCAGACCCCGCGCACGACCAGGCTGATCGGCACACCCGCCTGGCTGGCTTCATAAAGCTTGTCGATCACCTGACGGTCCGAAAGTGAATTCATCTTGGCCCAGATGCCTGCTGGCAATCCGGCACGAGCATTGGCAATTTCGCGGTCCACCAGTCCGTAAAGCCGGGCGCGCAAGGCCAGCGGGCTGATGATCAGCTCCTTCATCTGCGGCTCGACATAGCCGGTGATATAATTGAACAGCTGTGCGGCATCGGCAGCGATCACCGGATCGGCGGTGAAATAGCTGATGTCGGTATAGGTGCGCGCGGTTTGCGGATGATAATTGCCGGTGCCGAAATGGCAGTAGCTGCGCGTTCTCTCGCCTTCGCGGCGGATGACCAGGCTGACCTTGGCGTGCGTCTTGAGCTCGATGAAGCCATAGACCACCTGAACGCCCGATCGTTCCAGCTGCGCCGCCCATTGCAGATTCTGCTCCTCATCGAAGCGCGCCTTGAGCTCCACCACGGCGGTGACTGATTTCCCCGCTTCGGCTGCATCGCACAGCGCCCGGATAACTGCGTCCTGCTTGCCGGCACGATAGAGCGTCTGCTTGATCGCCAGAACTTCAGGATCATTGGCCGCTTGCCGCAGAAAGGCGAGCACCACATCGAAGGCTTCGTAGGGGTGGTGGACCACGATGTCCTTTTCGCGGATCGCCGCGAAACAATCGCCGTCATGCTCCCGAATGCGCTCGGGAAAGCGCGGGGCATAGGGCAAGAATTTCAGATCGGGCCGAGCGAAATCAACCAGTTGTGCCAGATCGGCAATGCCCAGCAGGCCTTCGGTCTCGGTGATGGTGGTGGCATCGCCGCCCAACTCGCCAGCGATCATCGCTGCCAGTTCGGTCGGCATTGCCGCCTCGGCCTCGATGCGAATCACCCGGCCCCGGCGGCGGCGTTTTATCGCGCTGCGGAAATAGCGGACCAGATCTTCCGCTTCTTCTTCCAGCTCGATGTCGCTGTCACGAATTACCCGGAAAGCGGCTGAACCGGTTATCTCAAAGCCAGGAAACATACGGTCGCTGAAATGGCGCAGCACGGTTTCTATCGGAATGCTGGCATTGCCTTCCCCCGGCAGCACAAAAAAGCGCGGGATGGTCGGTGGCAGCATGATCAGCTCACGCAGCGTTTCCCCCGTCGAACGGCGGCGCAGTTCAAACAGCAGGCTAAGGCCGAGGTTGGGGATGAACGGAAAGGGATGCGATGGATCAAGCGCTTGCGGGGTAAGAATGGCGAACAGCTGATCGGCAAAGAAGCCTTCCAGCGCTGGTTGCATCGAGGCGGTTATGTCGCCAAGCGAAAGTACCGGCGCGCCGGCCTTGTCCAGCTCGCCACGCATCTCGCGCCACAGCACTTGCTGGTCTGCCATCAATTCATGAGCATGGACCATGATCGTTTCTAGAGCCTGCCCGGCGGTCAGCCCGTCGATCGAGCGATCTTCGATCCTGCGCAGCTGTTGCCCGCGCAGACCGGCGACGCGCACCATGAAGAATTCATCAAGGTTGTTGCCCGATATGGCCAGAAACCGCAGCCGTTCGAGCAAGGGATGGGCAGTGTTGCGCGCCTCGCCCAGCACCCGGCGATTGAACTGCAACCAGGATAGCTCACGGTTGAAATAGCGCCTGCCCGCCTCTGCATCGGCCTGGGCAGGCGGCAGGTCTATCGCCATGGTAATCGCCATCCCCAATCATAGCGCACCTAAGCGCAATTGCCCATGGCGGTGCAGTAATGGCGCGGAATTGTTGCGCTTTTAAGCAGGTCAGCGTCTGGATGGTCTGCGCGTCTGCTCCATCGTCCGGCGCATCTTATCGGCCATGGCCTCAAACTCGGGGATCATTTCCTCGAACGCGCCCGAGGCAGCGCCCATCTTGCGCATGGCACTGGGCACTTCACGCGCGATCTGGCGCGGCATATCGCGCGCGCCGGGGCCAGCAATGTCACCCAGCCGGGCATCGGGAGACACCCAGCGCGCGTCCTCATCACCAAATTCGCCCATAGCGCGAGCGAGCGGACCAACCTTGAGATCGAGCAGCATCTGGCTCATCAGCGCCGCCATGGCAGCAACCTTGACCTGAGTCATGGGATCGGAAAGCGCCTCGGTGTATTGTGAGCGTTCATCGTGTGAACGCGCCTCGGCCAGTGAGGGCATCACGGCAGCAGCGGCAAGGCAGGCGGCAAGAGCGACACGCGAAATCATCCCGGACCTCCTTTAAGGGTGCGAGTGGAGGCGGGTCTATGAGCGCGATTCGCTTTCTGCGGGCTGAATGAAAACGAAGTTCAGGCGGCAATGACGCTTGGTTGCGGTGGGGTGAAAGCTCTTTCCGCCAGCTTGGCTTCGATCCCGCGCCACAGCCGATCCAGCGCCGCATCTGCTCGGCTTCCGGACGCAAAGGAACCCAGCGGAGCTTGCCGGACCGCCGATTGCTCAATCTGGGTGGCCATCGGCACCACAGGCCAGCCATCAGCGACACCCTTGCGCACTTCACGGTGAAGCGGGCGAGAGGCATTGTACATCGATAGCACTGGCAGGATCGGCGGGTGCCGCGCGTGGTTACGCGCAAGCTCGTGGCGCACCGAATCGAGCGTTCTCATTGCCAACGGGGATGCCAGTACGGGAACCAGCAAGACATCAGCAGCATGGATGATCTGTTCGCTCACCTCGTTGATCACCGGCGGGCAATCGAGCACGATCCGCTTAAAATCGCCCAGCAACAGGGACGAAAGCTGGGAAAGTCGGCGCTTCTGGCCAAGCCGAGCCAGCGAAACACTCAGGCTGCGCAGACTGTCGTCCGCCTGGAGTAGCGAGAGATTGCCATATCTGGTCGCTTCGATGAGATCGCGCGGGCGGCCGTCACGCTGGAATACCGATGCGGCGCGCGGCTGACGCCGTTCCGCGCAGCCGAGCAAAAACGCCGAGCCTCCCTGTGGATCAAGATCCCACAGCAAGGTCCGATATTGCGAAATCATCGCCGAGCGCCACGCCAGGTCAACCGCTATGGTGGTTTTCCCGACGCCACCCTTGGCGCTGTAAACGCCGATGACAGCCATCCTCTGAAGCGCCCCGTTATTATTTTCGGCTGCTTACAACTGTGATGTGGCAAGTGGCAACAACCGATTACACATTGATCCAGATTGGAACGGCAAGCGCGATCAGAAATTCCCTTTGAGTGAAACGGCGAAGATCGGCCCGATCAAATTGCCTCGCTGTCCGACGAGCGGCATCACTTATCCGGGGTGGCTGGCAGCTCTGCATCTAGCAGCACGAGGCAGGGGGTCAGCGCCGCTTTCACCGCCGCCAAAGGGTCGGGCGAATTGGCGGTCTTGGACTGCAACTGCCGCACCCGTGATTGCATCATGGCCGCAACCTGTTCGCGGGTTGCGCCGGTTTCATCCATCAGCCGGGCGGCATTGCGCACGAAATATTCGCGCCCGCGCTGGCCCAGCGGCGGATAGGCGTTCGCCCCCGGTGCCTTGCGCGCCTGCTCGCCAGCAATGATGCCGAACACCGCCGAACAGCGCAGCGCGGTTTCCTGACCCAGCGAGAGGCTGGGCTCGGCAGCACGCGGCGCTTGCGCGGCGGCGGGGGCTGTCAGGGCAAGGATCAGGGCGAGCGGGGCAAGGCGCATGGTCATGGCTTCAGCTAGTGTCCGTGAGCAGATGAACGCGGGCCGAACCATCACCGCGAAATCAGGAATACCGCATGTTCGGCGCGGAAATTGGCGGCGGCATCGCTGCAGCGCTTGTCGCCCGACAGGAACCACGCTTGCTCCACCTTGATCCCGCGCGTCCGCACATGTTCGCGGAAATCGGCGACCGAAAGGTGATGGATATTGGGCGTCTCATACCAGGCGACTGGCAGCAGCCGCGTTACCGGCATGCGCCCGTTCCATAGCAACGAGGCCCGCACCCGCCAGTGGGCGAAGTTGGGAAAACTGACAAAGGCCTTGCGCCCGATCCGCAGCAACTGATCGAGTACGAGGTCTGGCCGGTGGGTGGTCTGCAAGGTCTGGCTGAGGATCGCATAGTCAAACGAAGCATCGGGGTAGATCGCCAGATCAGTATCGGCATCGCCCTGGATGACAGATAGCCCCCGCGATACGCAAGCCGCGACATTGGCGGCATCGATCTCCATTCCACGCGCATCGCAGCCCTGCTCGTCGCGCAGCGCCGCCAGCAGCGCGCCATCGCCGCAACCGACATCGAGCACGCGCGCGCGCGGCGTCACATTGCTGGCGATGATGTCGAGGTCCGGGCGGAGCTTCATGACATGGCCTCGAGCATCGAGACAGCCTCAGCGGACAGGCGCTCCATGTAGTTCTGAGGTCGCAGCAGGGGTTTGAAGCCCAGCTCCGCATAAACTCCATGGGCGTCGAGAGTCGTCAGGGCAATTCTCCGGATGCCTGCATAGCGGGGATGCTCGATGAACCATGACATCATGGAACGTCCAATGCCCTGACCACGCACCGGCTCGTCGATCCAGACGTCGGCGATCCAGGCGAATGTCGCGTAATCGGTTATCGCGCGGGCATAGCCGACCTGCACACCATCTTTGTATGCACCCAAGCAATGCGAACCTGCGATTGCCCGCTCCACCAGTTCGCGTTCGATGCCCGGGCACCAATAGCTTGAACTGAGCCAGCGGTGGATGCTGTCCACTTCGAGCCGCGCCTTGTTGTCGTCCAGTTCGATCATGGCGCAAGGAACCCCGTCATCACCTGATCGAGCGCGGGGACATCGAGCAGGAAAC
>JANOYZ010000067.1:0-6591 GCA_031429135.1 Novosphingobium sp.
CTTCGATCAACTTCTACCTCAATGAAAATATGTTCAAGATGTTCTTCGGCATCTACATGATCATGGTCTTCGATCCGCAGATCCTGTTCAACGACGGCTTCTACGATCTGATTGACGTGCGGATCCCCGATGGCTCGCTGCTCAAGCCCAAATTCCCCGCTGCGCTATCAGGTCGCACACATGCCTTGGGAAGGATATTTGACGTGCTGGGCGGGCTACTCGGTCAGAAAACGCCCGAATTCCTCAACGCCGCCGGTTTCAGCTCCTCGCCGCACCTGTTCTATTCGGGCAATGACAACCGTCCGGGAAAAGATGGCGAATGGTTCCAGCTGTTCCAGATTGGGTTCGGCGGGATCCCCGGTCGGCCCTTGGGCGACGGGCCGGACGGACACTCGCTATGGCCAGGCTTCACCAATGTTCCCAACGAATTCCTCGAACGCTATTTCCCGATGTTGATCGAACGCTATGAGACCGAGCCCGATAGCGGTGGTGCCGGGCTGCATCGCGGTGGCAACGGCATTCACATGACCTATCGCTTCCTCGCCCCCGGGACGATATCAATCCACGATGATCGCTGGTTCGTCCCGCCTTGGGGAGTCAACGGTGGCCTTCCTGGCAAGCGCGCCCGCAAGCTGATCGAACGGGCCGATGGCAGCCAGCAGATCATCGGCAACAAGGTTGAGGATATCAGTGTCGAGGTCGGCGATCAACTGCACTTCATCACCTGGGGTGGCGGTGGCTGGGGCGATCCGCTGGAGCGCGATCCAGCGTTGGTCGGCGCGGAAATAATCCAGGGTCTGGTAACCGCTGAAGGTGCTCTCGATTATGGCGTGGTTGCCAATACTTCGGGTGCGGTCGATCCCGCCGCGACCGAATCTTTGCGGAGCGATATGCGCCGCAAGCGTGGCGTGATCGCGCTGTTCGACTACGGCCCGGATATCGAAACGCTGCGGACCAATTGCCTTGCTGAAACGGGGCTTCCCGCCCCGATCCAGCCAGTTTGGGCGCAAGCAGAAGCTGCGGAGTAGGTGGCGTGAATAATGCCGGAGCACTCAGCGATATCCGCGTGATCGAGCTTGGCCAGCTGCTCGCTGGGCCATTCTGCGGACAATTGCTCGGCGATATGGGTGCCGATGTGATCAAGGTCGAACCGCCCGGTGCCGGCGATCCGATGCGCGAATGGGGTCAAGGTGCTGAAAAGGTCAATTGGGAAGTTATCGCGCGCAACAAACGGTCAGTCTCGGCCAACCTGCGCGTGCCCGAAGGCCAGGCGCTGGTGCGCAGGCTGATCGCTACAGCCGATGTGCTGATCGAGAATTTCAAGCCCGGCACCCTGGAAAAATGGGGTCTTGGCCCCGATGTGCTCCATGCTGCAAATCCCGGGCTGATCATCGCCCGCATGTCGGGCTATGGCCAAACCGGACCCTATTCGGACCGTGCCGGGTTTGGCGGGATTGGTGAGGCGATGGGCGGCTGGCGATATATCGTCGGCGAACCCGATCGCCCGCCAAGCCGGATGGGCGTGTCAATCGGTGATACACTGACCGCCAGCTATGGTTGTATGGGGGTGCTCGCCGCACTCCACCACCGCAACCGGACCGGCCAAGGCCAAGTAGTCGATGCGGCGCTTTATGAAAGCGTACTGCAAGTGATGGAAAGCCTGGTTTCCGAATATGACCGGATGGGGCTGATCCGCGAACGCTCAGGCTCGTTCTTACCCGGCATCGCCCCTTCGAACGTCTATTCGTGCAGTGATGGTGAATATATGATCGGAGCCAACAAGGACTCGCTGTGGAAGCGCTTGGCCGGAGCGATGGCGCGGCCCGAACTGGGTGATGATCCGCGTTATGCCACCCATGTCGCGCGCGGGGTTAACCAGCTTGAGCTTGATGCGCTGATCAATGACTGGACCAAAACTCTGACGGTTGATGAGGTTGATGCCATGATGATCGCCCATTCGATCCCCGCTGGCCGGGTCTACCGCGCGCCCGAAATGCTGACCGACCCGCACTTTGCCGCTCGTGAGGCAATCATCGAGGTCGAAACCGAACGCTTCGGCAAGCTCAAAATGCAGAACGCCTTTCCCAAGCTCTCGGCTACACCTTCAGGCGTACGCCGTCCTGCCCCCTCGGTTGTCGGGCAGCACAATGCCGATATCTATGGCGAGCTACTCGGTCTGGGTGAGGCCGAATTGGCGGACCTTAAAGCAGCAGGCGCAATCTGATGGCCAAGGACGAGGTTGATCTATCGACCAACTACGCTGGCGCCTTCGATGGTCATCTGCCTTTTGGCCGGCACCCGGCGCTGCTGATCGTCGATTTTGTCATCGCTTATCTCGATCCCGCCTCGCCGCTTTACGCCGGGGTCGAGGATGCGCTGGCGAGCAACGAGAGGCTGCTGCATGCGGCGCGAAAAGCCGGAATACCGGTGCTGTTCACCAACGTGGTCTATTCCCCCGGCGGGGCGGATGGCGGGGTGTTCTATCGCAAGGTGCCGGCGCTCAAACTGTTTGTGCGTGGCTCGCCGCTAGGTGCTTTCCCTCAAAGTCTCCAGCCGCAGAATGGTGAGCTGGTGATTTCCAAGCAATATGCCTCATCGTTCTTTGGCACGCATCTGGCCGCCACGCTCACCGCCATGGGGATCGATACACTGCTGATTACCGGGCTTTCGACCAGTGGCTGTGTTCGCGCGACTGCGCTCGATGCCTGTCAGCACGGCTTTCTGCCGTTCGTGGTGCGCGAAGCCTGCGGTGACCGCCACCCCGGCCCGCACGAAGCCAACTTGTTCGACCTTCAAGCCAAATATGCCGAGGTCATTTCCGAAACCCAGGCCATCAAGCATCTGGAGGCGCTATGACCGACCTGTCCGTCCTCGCTGCACCCACCCCCTCACCCGCCGCCGCAGCCTTCCTCGCCCGTGCGCCGCATGGCCTGCTGATCGGCGGGGAATGGCAGGCAGCAAATGACACCTTCGATACCCTGGACCCCGCGACCGGCAAGCTGCTTGCACCCGTTGCCCGGGGCGATGTCACAGCAGTGAACCGCGCGGTTTCTGCTGCGCGGACGGCGCTGGAACAAGGCCTCTGGTCGGCGATGACCCCAATGGACCGCGCGAAGCTGCTGTGGACCATCGCCGATCACCTCGAAGCGCATATCGATGAGCTGGCCGAGCTTGAAACACTTGATCAGGGCAAGCCGCTCTACGTCGGGCGCTGGGCAGAGATTCCCGGCGCTATCGCACAGTTCCGCTTTTTCGGCGGGCTTGCCAACCAGATCGGCGGGGCGACGATCCCGACCTCGGTCAACTATCAGCCGCCGGGCAAGCAAGTTTTCGCCTATACTGTCAAAGAACCCGTCGGCGTGGTCGGGGCGATCGTTCCGTGGAATTCGCCGCTGGTACTTACCGCAATGAAGCTTGCGCCGGCCTTGGCGGCGGGCTGCACTGTGGTACTGAAGCCAGCCGAGGATACCAGCCTTACCGCGATCCGCCTGCTCGAACTGATGACCGAGGCCGGACTGCCCGCAGGCGTGGTCAACCTCGTCACGGGGTTCGGGAGCGATACCGGGGCGGCGCTGGCTGCGCATCCGGGGGTCGACAAGATCGCTTTCACCGGATCAACTGCCACCGGCCGCGCAATCATAGATGCGGCGAAGGTCAATTTCAAACGGCTGACACTGGAGCTTGGCGGCAAGTCGCCAGTGGTGATCCTGCCCGATGCCGATCTTGATCTCGCCATCCCGGGGGCAGCCAATGCGATCTGGTTCAACGGCGGGCAGGTCTGCGTCGCGGGCTCGCGGCTCTATGTGCATGATAGCTTGTTTGATCGGGTTGTCGAAGGAATCACCGGCGCGGCCACAGCCATGGTGCTCGGTCACGGGCTTGATTCAGCTACTCAGATGGGGCCGCTGGTATCGGCTGGCCATGCCGCCAAAGTCGCTGGCTTCATTGCCGAGGGCAAGAAGGCCGGGGCCAGCGTGATCGCCGGGGGTGAAACCGCAGGCCCGAATGGCAGCTTCATAACGCCCACTGTAATCACTGATGTCCGCCCCGAAATGGCGGTGGTACGTGAGGAGATTTTCGGACCTGTTGTTGTGGTGCAACGCTTCAGCGATCTCGACGAAGTAGTCTCCGCCGGGAATGACAGCGATTATGGCCTCGCCGCGAGCATCTGGACAGAAAGCCTCAGCTCCGCACACCGTCTCGCCCGGCGGTTGCGTGCAGGCACAGTGTGGATCAATACGCACAGCATGTACGATGCCTCGCTGCCGATCGGGGGCATGAAGCAATCGGGATGGGGCCGCGATTCGGGCGTTGGCGCGCTAGAGAACTACCTCGAGACCAAGACTATCTGCGCGATAGTGTGACGGATACCCGTATGAATCGCCGAAACTTTCTGGCTGCGACAGCAACAATGGCACCTACGGCTGCCGCTGCAGCAACGACGGCACCGGCAAGGGCACCAAGCTTGCGCGATCAAGTCCTTGGAACCTGGCGCATCAAGGATGCGGAAACGATCAGCGTAAAGACCGGAGTATCATCGCCCTGGCTGGGTAGGCCTCGCCCTTATACCGGGATCATAATCTACATGCCCAATGGTATGATGACTGTGCAGATCGGCACCGCGCGGGCACCGGGGCGCGGGGTGATCAAAATGCGGCGGCGAAATCCCGGTTTTTCGTCAATATCCATAGTGGCGCAGTCTGAGACGATCCTTCACTCCCTGCAAGCAGCCTTGACTATAACGGCCATCGCAGCAGCGATCAGCCAGTTTGGGAGTTGATTGTCCGCGCCCCATGCCATTTACACAGCAACATATCGCGGCGCCTGTAAATGGCATGGGGCGCGGACATGAGAGGAACACCAAATTCCATGAGCGACATTTTGGGCTATGCCGGCAAGCGGGTTATCATCAGCGGCTGTTTTTCCGGCATGGGAGAGGCTGCGGCCAAGCTGTTGATCGAGCTTGGCGCAGAAGTGCATGGCTTTGATTACAAGGACAGCACCTTGCCGCTGGCCAGCTTCACCCAGGTCGATCTGCGCGACCCCGCCTCGATCGAAGCCGGTGTCGCCGGTGTCGGGGGTAAAATTGATGCGCTGTTCAACTGCGCCGGCCTGCCCAATGGCTCGTTCGATCCGATGGACGTGATGAAGGTCAACTTCATCGGCACCCGGCATCTGACCGAAACGGTTCTGCCGCTGATGGGCGAAGGCGGGGCAATCGCCTCTATCGCTTCAACCGGAGGTCTGGGCTGGAGCCGCCGCGTACCCACCAACATGGAATTCATCACCACCAAAGGCTGGCAGGCAGCGATGGACTGGTGCGCCGCCAATATGGACACCGTGGCTGAGGGTTACGCCTGGTCAAAGGAAAACGTCATCGTCTGGACCCAGTTCATGGGCGCGCATCTGATCAAGCAGGGCATCCGCATCAATTGCACCCTGCCCTGCCCCACGCAGACACCGATGATGGCCGATTTCGTCAAGAATTCGGGCCAGGAAGTGATCGAGGCGGCAACCCAGCCGATGGGCCGCTATTCGACGCCTTATGAACAGGCCGCACCGCTGGTCTGGCTCAACAGCGTCTTTGCCACCATCGTCAACGGCGTGGTGCTGCCGGTAGATGGCGGCTTCATGGGCGGCATCCCCACGGGGCAGGTCGATCTCAGCCGGATGATGCGCCGGGCGCCCACCTGAGCCTGCGTTCGCGCCACAGGGAATGATGGCAAGATTCCTGCCCGAATCAGGAATATCACCCCAGCGGTGCCATTTACTAAGCAGGCTTTGGGTTTCTGCGGTTTACGCCCGCTTTTGCCACTTGACTGGGGCGTAACTGCGAATAGACTGAACAGGTGATCAGGGGGAGGTTACTTGCTTGTCAGCAGGTACCGTGTTCCCTCTCTGCTCAGTTTCATTGGCTAGGCCCAGCGCCTCGCCGTCAACGAACTTCAGGGTCAAGATAGACCCGACGTTCTCAGGGAGGGAAGAGCATGAATTCCACCACTCGCATCAAATCCGCGCTGCTATCAGCCACGGTGCTGAGCTTTGGCCTGGCCTTGCCTGCCTATGCGCAGGACGCCCAGGATTCCACGGATGCTGAAGCATCGGGCAACGACATCATCGTGACCGCGCGCCGCAGCGAAGAAAAGCTGCAAGACGTGCCGATCTCGATCACCGTGCTGACTGAAAAGTCACTGGCGAACAACAACATCACCAGCGCGAAGGACATCGCGACCTACACTCCGGGGCTCTCCACCAACAACCGCTTCGGTTCGGACAACACCACCTGGACTATCCGCGGTTTTACCCAGGAACAGCGCAGCACGGCCACCGTCGGCACCTATTTCGCTGATGTGGTTGCTCCGCGCGGCTCGGGCGCGACGCAGGGCGGCGATGGTGCCGGTCCGGGCAACCTGTTTGACCTGTCCAACGTACAGATTCTGAAGGGGCCGCAAGGCACGCTGCAAGGCCGCAACTCCACCGGCGGCGCAGTGCTGCTGGTACCCAAGAAGCCGACCGACCAGTTTGAAGGCTATGTCGAAGGCAGCATTGGCGATTATTCGCTGCGCCGTGTCCAAGCCGTGCTGAACGTGC
>JANOYZ010000068.1:0-3619 GCA_031429135.1 Novosphingobium sp.
CTCCGCTGCCGCAACCAGCACTCCGCCGCGCGCGGTGCCATCGAGCTTGGTCATGATGAGCCCGGTGACCCCGGCGAGTTCCTTGAAAGTGTCGATCTGTTGCAAGGCGTTCTGTCCGTTCGTGGCATCGAGCACCAGCACGACATCGTGCGGTGCCTCGGGGTTGATCCTGCCGAGGACGCGGCGGATTTTCGCCAGTTCGTCCATCAGCTCGCGCTTGTTATGCAGCCGCCCGGCTGTATCCACGATGAGCGCGTCGATACCCTTTTCAGTGGCGAGTTTGACGCCTTCGAAGACAATCGAGGCCGGATCGCCGCCTTCAGGCCCGCGCACCACTTCCACCCCGATGCGCTCTGCCCAGACGGTGAGCTGGCCGATCGCGGCGGCGCGAAAGGTGTCCCCGGCGGCAAACATCACCCCGTAATCCTGCTCCTGAAACAGATGGCCGAGCTTGGCGATAGTGGTGGTCTTGCCCGATCCGTTGACCCCGATGACCAGGATCACCTGCGGGCGCGGGAAGGCGGTTATCTCGAGCGGTTTGGCGACGGGGCGCAGGATCGCGGCGATTTCCTCCGCCACGGCGAGCTTGATCGCCTGTTCATCCGCGCCGCGTTCAAACCGCTCATTCGCCAGCCGATCACGGATACGGGCTGCGGCGCGCGGGCCAAGGTCCGAAAGGATCAGCGCGTCCTCAAGCTCATCAAGCTGCGCGTCGCTGAGCCTGGTGGTCGAAACGATGCCGGCAAGGTTCTCGGTCAGACGTTCCGAGGTCTTGCGGAAACCGCCGAACAGGCGGTCGGACCAGGACTCGGCGCTCATGCCAGCAGGCCTTCGATGATCTGGGTCGGGGTAATGGTCACGATGGTTCCGGCTGTCGTTCCGGGGGCAAGCTGCACCCGCGCGAAGTTTTCCGCATGGCCGGTCCCGTCCTTTTCGGCAAGCACCTTGAGCGGACGGCCGATCAGCGAGGTTAGCCAGAGATGGCGTTCGCTCGCCACGACCTCGCGCAGTTCGGCAGCGCGGCGGCGGATCGCTATGTGCTCCACCTGCGGCATCCGCGCGGCGGGGGTGCCGGGACGCGGAGAATAGGGGAAGACATGGCCGTGGACCACGCCCAGCTCGGCAATGATTGAAAGGTTCGCCGCGTGGCAATCCTCATCCTCGGTCGGGAAACCGGCGATCAGGTCTGCGCCAATGGCAATGTCCGGGCGGCATTCACGCAAGGCTGCCACCAGCTCCAGCGCATCGCGGCGTGAATGGCGGCGCTTCATGCGCTTGAGGATCAGATCATGCCCGTGTTGCAGCGAAAGATGGACATGCGGCATCAGTCGCGGCTCATGCGCCAGCAGATCGAACAGGCGCTCGTCGATTTCCACACCGTCAACCGAGGACAGCCGCAGGCGGGGGAGCGATAGGCAGGCGGTAAGCAAGGCCTCGACCAGATCGCCGAGTCTTGGCGCGCCGGGCAAGTCTTGCCCCCAGCTGGTGAGATCAACCCCGGTCAGCACCACTTCGCGCACTCCGGCACCCAGCTGGCGTTCTACCTCGCGCAGCACTTCGGCAATGCTTAGTGACCGGCTCGCCCCGCGCCCTTGCGGAATTACGCAGAAGGTGCAGGCATGATCGCAGCCATTCTGCACCGCGATATAGGCGCGGGTATAGGCCGCTGATGCCGGACGCGTGAGGGCAGGGGCGACATTCCACGCGCGCGGATCAAGCTTGGCGATGTTGGCGATGAGGCCATCAACCTCGGGCATCGCGGCGATGGCACTGCGCTCCACTTCCGCCGCACAACCGGTGACGATCAGCCGGGCATCGGGGCGGGCACGGCGCGCGCGGCGGATCGCCTGCCGGGTCTGGCGCACCGCCTCGGCGGTCACCGCGCAGGAGTTGATCACCACAAGATTGCCCTCGCCCGCCAGCAGGGCGCGCAGTTCTTCGCTTTCGGAGAGGTTCAGCCGGCAGCCCAGCGACACCACCTCAAGGCTCACGCAGCCGCTCCGTATGTGGCGGGGTCAAATGTGCCGCGAAATGATTCCACCGCAGGGCCAGTCATCAGGATCGAGTTGTCTGGTTTCCATGTGATGTCGAGTGCGCCACCTGCAAGAATAACGCGAATCGTCGCGCGCTCAATTAGCTTGCGGCGCATTGCTGCAATGGCGGTGGCGCAGGCACCAGTGCCGCAGGCGCGTGTCTCGCCGACACCACGTTCCCAAACGCGCAGTTGAATGCTTCCGAATTGTGTAATGGTGGCGACATTCACATTGACCCGCTCGGGAAATAGCGAATCATGCTCGATCAGAGGGCCAAGGCGCTCCAGTTCCACTGCTTGGCAATCGGGCACGAAGAACACCACATGTGGATTGCCGACATTGACCGCCGTCGGGCTATCAAGCACTTCCCAGCCAACCGGCATGGTGAGCGTGTCCATGGCATAGGCCAGTGGAATGGCATCCCAGTCAAAGCGAGGTGGTTCCATCTCAACATCGATAAACTGCCAGTCATTGAGGCGCGTCAACGAAGGACGAGTAACGAGGATTCCCGCCAAAGTCTCGATCCGGGCGGGGGCACCCTCCAGCAGGCCCACCGCGCGGGTGGCATTGCCGCAAGCCTCAACCTCGCCGCCATCGGCATTGAATATCCGCATCCTGAGATCGGCGATGGCTGAGGGTTCGAGCAGGATCAGCTGGTCGCAGCCGATGCCAGTCTTGCGGTCAGCCAGCGCCGCCGCCAGCGCGCTGGTCATCGCCGGCACAGCATCTCTGCGCGCATCGAGCACGACGAAATCGTTGCCTAAGCCATGCATCTTGATGAAGGGGACACCCATGGCGGCGGCTCTAGGCGGCCTGCAGGTTTGCGTCCAGAGGGGACAGGCTCAGGCGCAGGGCTATCGCGTATGAACTTTTTGGGTTCGCGCAGAGCTCGCAGAGATAGCAGAGGCCGCAAAGATGTTGCTGCTCCGCAGGATTTCTCATTTCAAATTCTGAGACGTGCAAATCAATGAAGGGCTGCGCCTGCAAAACTCTCATCGCGCGCTCTGCTATCCCGGCGGTCTCTGGTGAACCTTTTACCTTCGCGCATGAACAGGTCGAAATGCGATTACCATAGGCTCAGGCGGTTTTCACCTGAAGCGCGCCATCCTCATTTTGCGCTGGCAGCGGGGCAAACATACTGGCCACACGCATCAGCCCCAGGCTGATCAGCAAATCCTCAACTTCCCGGCCGCAAACCGGCTTGCCATAGAGATAACCTTGCGCCTTGAATTCGCCGAGCTTGCGCAAGTCCTCCATCACCTGACTATTTTCCACGCCCTCGGCAGTGATCGGCAGGCCAAGCCCGGTGCCGAGCGTGGTGATAGCTTTGACGATGGTCAGGCTATCGGCGTTTTCTGACAAGGTGGCGATGAAGCTGCGGTCGATCTTGATGCGATCAAACGGCAGCGAACGCAGCTGTGACAGCGAGCTGTAGCCGGTGCCGAAATCATCGAGGCTGATGCGGATGCCCTGGTTCTTGAGGCTGGTGATCAGCGAACGGACCAGCCCGAGGTTTTCATGCAGACAGGATTCGGTGATCTCGATCTCCAGCCGGCTTGGCGGGAAATTGGCCTCGACCAGAATCC
>JANOYZ010000069.1:0-9102 GCA_031429135.1 Novosphingobium sp.
CAGACCAATCGCGCCCAGCACCAATGGCCAGCGGCGACGGCGCTGAATTGCTTGTGCTGCGGCAAGTTCTTCTTCCGCCTGAATTTCGTCGAGCGGCTGCACCATCGCAGCACACTTGCGCGCTTGGCCGCTGAAAGGCAATGCTGGCGCGCATCCGGAAGAAGGGTATCCGATTGGCTGACGATGAAGTGACCGATAAGCACGATGATGCGAGGAAGGCGGGGCTCGATTCAAGCGGCCACCGTGCCCGGCTGCGTACCCGTCTGCTGAGCGGCGGCGAGGATGCGCTCGCTGATCACGAGCTGATTGAATATCTGCTGATGACTGCGATTCCGCGGAAGGACGTCAAGCCGCTGGCGCGCACCCTGATCCAGCGTTTTGGCAGTCTGGCCGGCGTACTCAACACCGATCCCCGCACCCTCGCCAATCACCCCGGCATGGGCGAGACCAGCGCAGCGGCCATGCGCATCGTCGCCGTCGCGCTGCGCCGTATGGCCCGCCAGCAGGTGCGCGAAGTGCCGGTGCTGGGGTCATGGCAGGCGCTGATCGACTATCTCCATATCGACATGGCGCATCTGACCGTCGAGCGGGTGCGGATCCTGTTTCTCAACACGCAGAACATGCTGATTGCCGATGAAGTGCAGTCCGAAGGCAGCATTGACGAGGCCGCGATCCACCCCCGCGAGGTAATCCGCCGCGCCATGGATCTGGGAGCGGCGGCGATAATCCTCGTCCATAACCATCCCTCGGGCTCCCCCGAGCCCAGCCGCGCCGATATCCAGATCACCAACAATATCGCCGAGGCCGGAAGGCTGCTGGGGATTATCGTGCATGATCACATCATCATCGGGCGTACGGGGTATGTCAGCCTCAAGGCCAAGGGGCTGATATGATTGTGGTGAGTGTTGCGTGTGTGCTTCGACAAGCTCAGCATGAGCGGAGTTGGTTGTTGAACCAAATACAACACCCGCTCATGCTGAGCTTGTCGAAGCACACGAACCACACCCACGCACTGCATGTTTGCACCAGCCCATGTGCATAGCCGCCATCGCCTGGAATGCGCACCCGCGCTGGCAACTGGTGGTAGCAGCCAATCGGGATGAGTTTCACGAACGGCCCGCTGCCCCCTTGAATGTCTGGCAGGATGCGAGTGGTATCATCGCCGGACGCGACCTGCAGGGCGGCGGTACATGGCTGGGATTGACCGAAGCTGCTCGGCTGGTGCTCATCACCAATTACCGTGTGCCGGGCTATCCCCTGCCTGACCGCCTGTCGCGCGGCGGTCTGGTCACCGCCCTGCTGGGCGAGGCTGACCCGCTGGTTGTGCCGATCAGCAGTTACAATCCGTTCAACCTGCTGTGCGTGGCACAGGGTGAGGCGCTGGTGCTCAGCAACCATCCGCATGACACGCGGCTGACGTTGCCGCCCGGTGTCCACGGGCTGTCGAATGGAGCTATGACCCCGGCTTGGCCCAAGACTGAAGCTTTGAGCCTCGCTCTGGCTGGCTGGTTAACCGCCGATACGGACGATTTCGCGCCATTGTTCACCGTACTGCGCAGCGAAAGCCCGATCACCTCGCCGCCGTGGGAACTTGGCGGGCCGGAGCCGCGTTTATCCTCGGTGTTCATCAACGATCCCGCCTATGGTACGCGCTGTTCCACGGTGGTGGCGATCAATGCCGAAGGGCATGGACAGATCACCGAACGGCGCTTTGATGCGCTCGGCGAGCAGACCGGCGAAACAGCGGTGACATTCCATTGGCGCACCTGTTCAAGCCAATCCGCTTGAGTTTCCGCCCGCTATCGACCATCGGCGCGCTAACCTAGCGGAAACAACTCTTGCATATCAAATCAACCCCCGAAGCGCCCGCGCTTTTCATCACCGCGCCGATGTCGGCCTGCCTTGACCTCGTGCGGTTCGGGGCAGCACTGGCCGTGATGGTATTCCATTCGGTTCAGGCCGAGCTTTATACCGGACCTTTCCCAAGTCTGCCGATGGCGCAGCACTATGCCGTGGTGGTGTTCTTCGTGCTCTCTGGCCTGGTGATCACCGCTTCGGTGCAGCGGCGGCATGGCACCTTGAAAGACTATGCCATCGCCCGCGCCGCGCGAATCATTCCGGCGGCGTGGATCGCCATTGCCTTTGGCAGCGCCGCCTTCCTTACCGCCTGGTCCATCGGTGCGCCGCTGCTGCACTATGACCGCTGGGGTGAGCTGTCAGTGAAGGCCACAGTCTTGCCTGCGCTGTTCCTCAGCGAAGGACCGATGGGAACTGGACCGCTGTGGAACCCGCCCTATTGGTCGCTGGTCTATGAGGTGTGGTATTACGCGCTGTTTGGCGCGGCGGTGTTCCTGAGCGGGCGCAGCCGGGTGTTTTGGCTGGTCGTGCTGGCGCTGCTGGCCGGACCAAAGGTGCTGCTGATGCTGCCGACCTGGCTGGTGGGTGCGGCGCTGGCCGCCGCCCCCTTTGCCCGGCAGCCCGGATGGCGTCTGGGATTGGGGCTGCTGGTGCTGGGACTTGCCGCAGCATGGTATCAGACCATGCTGGTGGTGCCGGGAGTCATGGCCCTCAAAGACTTGCTGGCTCCGCTGGGCCTGAAGCTCGGCTTTTCAAAATTCGCGCTGAGCGATTTCCTGCTGGGGCTGGCCGTTGCCACCTGCTTCATCGGCCTGCGAGGACTCGCCAATCGCTGGCCGCGCTGGCCGCTGGCAAACGCCAGGCTGACGCACGAACTCGCAGGCTTTTCCTTCACGCTCTACCTGTTCCACTGGCCGTTGCTGAGCCTGATCAAGACATTTAACCTCACCGCAGGTGACAGTCAGCTGGGCTTTGCAGGACTGCTGCTGGGCATGACGCTCACCTGCTATGCAATCTCATACATCACCGAGCGGCAGCGCGATGTGGTGAAGCGGTGGCTGTTGCGGCGGCAGGCGGATTCAGCGCAGTAAATTGTGCCTGGTACTGTTGCCCGGAACAATTCTCCATGCCAGATTGTTCTTCGGTATCACCGCCTGAAGGACAGTCAAAATGACCATCAAAGACATTGGACCGCAGCCCCAATCATTCGATATTGAAACGGCGACTATCGACAATGCCAATTACCGAACCGTTGCCTGGAGCGGCCGCTATCTGCAGGTAACCCTGATGTCGATTCCTGCAGGCGAGGACATCGGGCTGGAAATGCACGGTGAGACGGATCAGTTCATCCGGCTTGATGCTGGCAAGGGCCGCGTCCAGATGGGGCCTGCCAAGGATGATCTCAGCTTTGACAAGGAAGTTTCGGATGGCTGGTGTGTGCTGGTGCCCGCCAGAACCTGGCACAATGTCACCAACATCGGTGATGCGCCGATGCAGGTCTATACGATCTATGCTCCCGCCCATCACAAGCCGGGCAAGATCCACAAGACCGCCGCCGAAGCCGAAACTGACAAGGATGACGAACCAGCCGAATGGTCGGTTCAGCCGGTTGTTACGAAGGCCGACAAGCACGCGTAAGGGCATGGCGATATAGCGGAAGGATAGCGCGGGCCTTGCCTTCCGCCGTCCCGCCCCCTAGCGGCTGCGGCAATCAGTATACCGGAGTCAAACCATGGTCCCCCGCTACGCCCGCCCCGCGATGACTGCTATCTGGGAGCCGGAAGCCCGCTATCGCATCTGGTTCGAGATCGAGGCCCACGCCACGCAGAAGCTGGGCGAGCTGGGCGTGGTGCCGATGAGCGCGCCGGGGGCGCTGTGGGACTGGTGGGCGACCAACCCGGTGATCGACGTTGCCGCGATTGACGCCATCGAGGCGGTGACCAAGCACGATGTCATCGCTTTCCTCGATTGGGTGGCGCAACAAGTCGGCCCCGAAGCGCGCTTCATGCATCAGGGCATGACCAGTTCCGACGTGCTCGACACCACGCTTTCGGTGCAGCTGGTGCAAGCGGCGGATCTGCTGCTCGCCGATCTCGATGCGCTGCTCGCGGCGATCAAGCGCCGCGCGCTGGAGCATAAGTACACCCCCACCATCGGTCGCAGCCATGGCATCCACGCCGAACCAACCACTTTCGGACTCAAGCTGGCGCAGGCCTATGCCGAATTTGCGCGTGCCAAGGCGCGGCTGGTTGCCGCCCGCGCAGAAATCGCCACTTGCGCCATTTCCGGAGCGGTCGGCACCTTTGCCAATATCGACCCTGCGGTGGAAGAATACGTCGCCGAGAAGCTGGGCCTTTCCATCGAGCCGGTCTCCACTCAGGTGATTCCGCGTGATCGCCACGCCATGTTCTTCGCGGTGCTGGGTGTGATCGCCTCATCGGTCGAGCGCCTCGCCATCGAAGTCCGCCACTTGCAGCGCACCGAGGTTCTCGAGGCCGAGGAATATTTCTCGCCCGGCCAGAAGGGCTCATCAGCCATGCCGCACAAGCGCAACCCGGTGCTGACCGAAAACCTCACCGGCCTTGCCCGCGTGGTGCGCGCTGCGGTTACCCCGGCGCTGGAAAACGTCGCGCTGTGGCATGAGCGCGATATCTCGCATTCGTCGGTCGAGCGTTACATCGGCCCCGATGCGACGATCACGCTCGATTTCGCGCTGGGGCGGTTGACCGGCGTGATCGACAAGCTGCTGATCTACCCCGAGCGGATGCGCAAGAACCTCGACAAGATGGGCGGCCTTGTCCACTCGCAGCGGGTGCTGCTGGCGCTGACGCAAGCCGGCCTGACCCGCGATGACAGCTACCGGCTGGTCCAGCGCAACGCGATGAAGGTGTGGGAGAGCGACGGGCAGTTGTCCTTGCTCGAACTGCTCAAAGCCGATCCCGAAGTCAGCGCGGCAATGAGCGCGGCTGAGCTCGAGGAAAAGTTCAACCTCGACTATCATTTCAAGGCGGTCGACACGATCTTCGCGCGGGTTTTCGGGGAATGACTGCCTCTCTCCCCAGTTGGGGAGAGTTACGAAGGCTTGGCAGCTTGCCTGCCTAGCCGCAGTAGAGAGGGGTTCTGCCCCATCGACGTCGCAAGCCCCTCCCCGAACGGTGAAAGGGCTTCGCCCCTTCCCTTCGCCAGCGTTCCCGCCTAGTATTGGCATGACTTTCAACATGCAGGAGACCTCACATGCGTGTGATCCGTACCGGAACCTGGATGATCCTAACGGCGATTCTCGTCGCTTTTTCTATTATTAATTGGGGCTCTGCTGCTCAGGTCAATTTCTGGATTGGGTCAGACGGAAAGGGAATCGGATTTGGCTGGCCAGTAACCATCATCGCCATATTCTTCTTTCTGCTTGGCCTCATACCAACGTGGCTCATGTCAAAAGCCAAAGGCTGGCGGTACAAGCGGCAGATCAGCGCATTGCAAAATTACACGCAGGTAAATCCCTCGCCATCCCTTTCAACCACGCAGCTCGCCGAAGCCGAGCCAGCTAATCCTGCCAACTGATCTCACGCAAACCATTCGGAGTCCCATGAACCCCATCTTCCTCGCGCTCGACATGCCACGCCTTGATAGCGCGCTGGCGCTTGCCCAGAAGGTCAAGGGTCATGTCGGCGGGCTGAAACTGGGCCTCGAATTTTTCTGCGCCCATGGCCATCACGGCGTACATGAACTTGCCCATGTCGGGCTCCCGATTTTCCTTGATCTCAAGCTGCATGACATTCCCAACACTGTCGCCGCTGCGATGCAATCAATCCACGTGCTCGAACCGGCCATCGTCACTGTCCATGCTGCCGGCGGGCGGGCGATGATGGAAGATGCCAAAGCCGCTGCGGGAGAGCGTTGCAAGGTCGTTGCAGTGACCTTGCTAACCTCGCTCGACGAGGCTGACATGGCGGCTACCGGCGTGTCCGGTTCGGCGCATGATCAGGTGCTGCGGCTTGCCGATCTGGCGCAGGAAGCGGGCCTCGATGGCATCGTCTGCTCAGGGCAGGAGGTGGCTGGCGTTCACAAACGTTGGAAGGACGGCTTCCTTGTCGTCCCCGGCTTGCGTCCGGCCAATGGCAATCTTGCCGATCAGAAACGCACTGTTACGCCGCGCGCTGCCCGCGATGCCGGGGCCAGTGTGCTGGTCATCGGCCGCCCGATCAGCCGCGCCGAAGATCCGGTTGCGGTGGCAAGGGCGATCGAGGGGACGCTGTAAGCGTCCGGATTTTACTCAAACCCGCCCATGCTGAGCTTGTCGAAGCACTGCTCTTTTCTTCATGCCCCACGACCAGCCTCAAGAGCAGGAACAGCCCTTCGACAAGCTCAGGGAAGACGGTGTAGGAAGTATCAACGTGCATCAATCTTTATCGGAAAGACTCTAGCTCTTCATATGGTCGTTCCTGCCATCAAGATTTGCGGGATCAGCACCGCCGAGGCGCTCGATGCGGCGATTGCGGCGCGCGCGGACTACGCCGGTTTCGTCTTTTTCCCGCCCAGCCCACGCCATGTCAGCCCCGGTGATGCAGCGGCTCTCGGCGCGCGCGCCAAGGGGCGCATCCAGCGGGTTGGGCTGTTTGTTGACGCTGATGATGCGGCCATTGTCGCAGGCGTCAGAGCCGCAAGTCTTGATATCGTGCAGCTCCATGGAGAAGAAACTCCGCAACGGGTCGCGCAGATCAGAGCGCAAATTGGCTTGCCGGTGTGGAAGGCGATCCCGGTTGCTGCGGCGAGGGATGTGCTGAATGCCGAAGTCTATGTCGATGCGGCTGACCTGATCCTGTTCGATGCCAAGACCCCCAAAGGCACGCTGCCGGGCGGCATGGGGCTGACTTTTGACTGGCCGTTGCTGGCAGCATGGCAAAATCGTGCGCCATGGGGGCTGGCTGGCGGCCTCAACCCTGAAAATGTCACGGCGGCCGGACGACTGACCCATGCCCCGCTGGTCGATACTTCGTCTGGCGTCGAAAGCGCGCCCGGTATCAAGGACGCCGCGAAAATCACCGCCTTCTGCGCCGCAGCTCGCGCCGCATAAAAAAAGGGCGGCCCGTTGCCGGACCGCCCCAATATTCGTTCAATCGCAACAGGATCAGAACTTCAGGCCGACGCCGGCAACAACCGCGTCTGCGTCCGAGAAAGTGCCGTCGAAGAAGTGACGATATTCAACCTTGCCGTAGAAGTTCTTGCCGAAGCCCTGCTCGAAACCGACACCAGCGTTCCAGTTGCCGCCACAGGCGGTGCAGAATTCGGTGGTGTAGCCGCCAGCTGCATAGAGCTTGCTCTTCTCGCTGAGCTTGCCACCAAGGCGGCCAGTGAAGCCAAAGGCAACCTTCGAGCCAGAGGCACCGATGACGTCGCCCGAAACTTCAGCGCCGGCAAAAGCCGAGCTGCCGAGGTCGAAATCATAACCGACTGCGCCGCCCCAGACGTCTTGCGAAGAACCGCCGCTCCAGATCACGCCGCCGCGAACTTCAACGCGGGTTTCATTGGCGAGGGCCGGGGTGGCAGCCAGTGCCGAAGCGGCTGCGAGTGCGAAAATAACCTTGCGCATATTGTAAGCTCCTGAGTTAAAACCCCTTCTTGATCGGGGATGGAGCCGGTTAGAAGTGTAAACCTGACGGAGCAATGAACAAATCATGTTATAATTGCGGCATTGCAACAGAGTGTTGCCGCAGTGCAACACAAAATGTCGCGTTTATGCAATTGACATTAGCGAGGGCGGTTCGGTCCGCTTTTTCACCAAGACTGGACAGCGCCGCGCGCCTCTGCCAATCGCGCTGCATGACATCTGAGACCCCAAACTCCTTCCGTACGCAGCCTGACGAGCGCGGCCATTTCGGTCAGTTTGGCGGGCGCTATGTCGCCGAAACGCTGATGCCGCTGATCCTTGAGCTGGAGCACGAATATAACCGCGCCAAGGCCGATCCCGCTTTCGCCGCAGAATTTGACGATCTGCTCGAACACTATGTCGGCCGCCCCAGTCCGCTGTATTTTGCACCAAGGCTCACAGAGGAACTGGGCGGCGCACAGGTGTGGTTCAAGCGCGACGAGCTCAATCACACCGGCGCGCACAAGATCAACAATTGCGTCGGGCAAATTCTGCTCGCCATGCGCATGGGCAAGACGCGGATCATCGCCGAAACCGGCGCTGGCCAGCACGGCGTCGCCACGGCAACCGTCTGCGCGCGATTCGGCCTGCCTTGCGTGATCTTCATGGGCGCGACCGACGTCGTCCGTCAGCAACCCAACGTGTTCCGCATGAAGCTGCTGGGAGCCGAAGTAATTCCTGTAACCTCCGGCGCGGCAACGCTGAAGGATGCGATGAACGAGGCGCTGCGCGATTGGGTCGCCAACGTGCATGACACCTTCTACATCATCGGCACCGCCGCCGGTCCGCATCCCTATCCGGAGCTGGTCCGCGATTTCCAGAGCGTGATCGGCAAGGAGGCCCGGGCACAGCTGCTTTCCCGCACTGGCCGCCTGCCCGATCTGCTGGTCGCGGCCATTGGCGGCGGATCGAACGCCATTGGTCTGTTCCATCCCTTCCTTGATGACAAGGAGGTAAAGATGCTCGGCGTCGAAGCTGCTGGCCATGGCCTCAACAAGCAGCACGCCGCCAGCCTCGCAGGTGGCCGCCCCGGCATCCTCCACGGCAACAAGACCTATCTGTTGCAGGACGAGGACGGCCAGATCACTGAGGCGCACTCGATCAGCGCCGGTCTGGACTATCCCGGCATCGGGCCGGAGCATTCGTGGCTCAAGGAAGTGGGCCGGGTGGATTACACCTCGGTGACGGACACCGAGGCGCTCGAAGGCTTCCAGCTGCTCTGCCGCACCGAAGGCATCATCCCCGCACTGGAACCCGCCCACGCCATCGCCGCCGTCGCCAAAGTCGCGCCGACGATGGACAAGGACCAGATCATCATCGCCAACCTGTGCGGGCGCGGCGACAAGGATATTTTTACTGTGGCGGAAGTGCTGGGGGTGGAGATATGACCCGCCTCTCCCCAAATCGCCTTTCCTCCGCCTTCGCCAAGGGCCACCCCGCCCTCGTCACCGCCGAAACGGATGCAATCCATGCAATTTTAGGTGTATTCCAGTCGAGCCTATGTTAGCATTACTCCAATGAATGCCTACAACCCCTTGTCATCGGCGCAACGCCTCGAAGCAGCCGGTTTGCCGCGCAAGCAGGCTGAAGCCATTGCCGGT
>JANOYZ010000070.1:0-7193 GCA_031429135.1 Novosphingobium sp.
TCCACCCAGCCTTGCGCATAGGCGCGGCATTCGGCGCGGAACTCGATTGGATCGACTTGGTCTTTATCCAGCTTCTTCTTGCGGTATTGCTCCTCGACCTTCCATTCGATCGGCAGGCCGTGGCAATCCCAGCCGGGCACATAGGGCGCGTCCTTGCCCAGCAGCGACTGGGTGCGCACCACCATGTCCTTGAGGATATGGTTGAGCGCATGGCCGATGTGCATGTCGCCATTGGCATAGGGCGGGCCATCGTGAAGGATGAACTTTTCGCGGCCTTTGCGGGCTTCGCGCAAGGCACGGTAGATATCTTCAGCCTGCCAACGCGCCAGAATATGCGGCTCCTTCTGGGGAAGGCCAGCCTTCATGGGGAAATCAGTCTTCGGCAGGAAGACGGTGTCTCTATAGTCGCGTGGTTCTGTCATACGCGGCGGGCCTTAGCCGGGGCTGCGGATTACTGCAATTCAGGCCTTCGCCAAAAATGCTCGCGCCGCTTCGCAATCGATGTCCATCTGCACCATCAGCGCATCAAGGCTGTCAAACTTCGCCTCACCGCGCAGGAAGTGGTGGAATTCGACCTCGATCTCGGCCCCATAGAGGTCTTCGGAAAAATCGAAGAAATGCGGCTCGAGCAGCTCGACCGGTGGATCGAAGGTCGGGCGGATGCCGAGATTGGCCGCGCCGCCCAGCAGCCGCCCATCGGGCAGGCGGCCCTTGACCGCATAGATGCCGTAGCGCGGGCGCAGATAAGTGCCGAGTGGCAGGTTGGCCGTGGGGAAGCCCAGTTTCCGGCCATTCTTATCACCATGCTGGACAGTTCCGCGCACCGCAAAGGGCCGGGTGAGCAGGCTGGCGGCCTCGGTGCAGTCACCCGATTTCAGCGCATCGCGGATACGGCTGGAGGAAATCGGGCCATGCGCATCATGCACCGCAGGAACGCGCAGCGAACCGATGCCATAGCGCGCGCGGAGGCTGGCAATCATTTCCGGATTTCCGCTGCGCCCTTTGCCGAAGGTGAAATCTTCCCCCGTCACGATCCCGGCAACGCCCAGGTGCTTGCTCAGCAATTCGCCGAGAAACGCTTCCGCATCCATCCCGGCGAGCGCGGCATCGAAGTGGAACACCAGCATGGCATCGGCCCCGGCAGCAGCAAACAATTCCTGCCGCTGATCGAGCGTGGTCAGGCGGAAGGGCTGCGCATCGGGCTTGAAAAACCGCACCGGATGCGGATCGAAAGTGGCGACCACCGCCGGGCGGCCTTCATCCTTGGCCCAGCGCAGCGCCTCGGCCACCACGGCCTGATGGCCCTGATGGAAGCCGTCAAAATTGCCCAGCGCCAGCACAGAGCCACGCAAGGCGAGGGGCATTTCTTCGCGGTGATCAAGGCGGATCATAAGGGCAGGCTATAGGGCGCGTTGCAGCGTGACGAAAGCGTAAGCGGGACGGGTGCCTTCTGCGCCATGCTCCTCGCGGAACGTCTCGCGCCAGCCGAGGCCCAGCGGCGGCATATGGGTGTCGCCAGCAATATCCGCCTTGATCTCGGTCATCTCGATGCGGCTGGCCCGCGGCAGGGCGAGGGCATAGATTTCCGCTCCGCCGATCACCGCGATATGGGCAGCATTGGCAAGGCTGAGCGCCTTATCAAGGCTGGCGGCAGTCTCGACACCATCGGCCTGCCAGTGCTTGTCGCGCGTCAGCACGATATGGCGGCGACCGGGGAGCACACCTGGCAGCGAATCAAAGGTCTTGCGGCCCATAATGATCGGCAGGCCCATGGTCAGCGTCTTGAACCGGCGAAGATCAGCGGGAATGTGCCAGGGCATCGCTCCGTCCGCGCCGATCACGCCATTCGCCGCCGCTGCGACGACGAGGAAAACCTCGGTATTGTTCATGCGAGGATCAACCTTGTGACATGGCCCATTTTACGGCCCGGGCGTGCGGCGGCCTTGCCGTAGAGGTGGAGGTGATTGGCGGGGTCAGACAATATCTGCTCCCAGTTTTCGGCAGCATCGCCAATGATATTGCGCAGCTCGACGCCTTTGGCGATCAGCGCGGTATCGCCCAGCGGCAGTCCGCAGATCGCGCGGACGTGATTTTCGAACTGGCTGGTGATCGCGCCTTCGATGGTCCAGTGCCCGGAATTATGCACACGCGGCGCGATCTCGTTGACCAGGGGGCCGTTTGCGGTGGCGAAGAATTCAAGCGTCAGCACGCCGACATAATCCAGCGCATCGGCCACCAGCCGCGCCAAGGCCCGCGCAGCATCCACTTGCGCGAGGACAGCGGCGGGTGCGGGGATGGTCGAGCGCGAAAGGATGCCGCCCTTGTGGACATTGACCGGCGAATCCCAGAACCGCACGTCGCCATCCTGGCCGCGGGCGAGCAGCACCGAAAACTCGGCGATAAAATCGATGAAGCCTTCATAGACCAGCGGCTTGTCGGGCAATTGCAGGGCATCGGCATCGCCGGGTGACATGATGCGCCACTGGCCTTTGCCATCATAGCCATCGCGGCGGGTCTTGAGGATGCCCGGAGTGCCGATGCGGGCAATCGCTGCGGCCAGATCGGCAGGCGAATCGACCGGGGCATAGGGCGCGGGGGTGCCGCCCAGCGCCTCGATAAAGCACTTTTCGGCGATCCGGTCCTGCGCGGTCTCCAGCGCCACGGGATGCGGCAGCAGCGCCACCGCGCCAAGGTGAACCAGCGGTGCCACCGGCACGTTCTCGAACTCATAGGTGATCACCGCGCAGTCAGCGGCAAAGCGGGCAAGTGCTTGCGCGTCGTCCCAGGTGGCGCAAGTAAAACCGCCGCAAACCTCGGCAGCAATGCTCACCGGTTCGGGCGCGTAGATATGGCAGCGATAGCCAAGCTGCGCCGCAGCCATGGCCATCATCCGGCCCAGCTGTCCGCCGCCAAGAATGCCGATGGTTTCGCCGGGGGGGATCATTGGGAGGCACCGTTGCGCGAATGCTTCGACAAGCTCAGCATGAGCGGACGTTTTATCTGGGGCAATGCCAAACCCCGCTCAGCCTGAGCTTGTCGAAGGCCACGCGCAAACATCCGCCTCACGACGGCCTTTCCGCTACGCCCGCCGATTGCGCGGCGCGATAGGCCTTGAGGCGGCTGGCCAGTGCCGGATCGTTGATTGCCAGGATTGCCGCAGCCAACAGGCCGGCATTGGTCGCCCCGGCCTCGCCAATCGCCAGCGTACCGACGGGAATGCCGGCGGGCATCTGGACGATCGACAGCAGGCTGTCCTGCCCTGACAAGGCCCGCGATTGCACCGGCACACCCAGCACCGGGATATGCGTCATCGATGCGACCATGCCCGGCAGATGGGCGGCGCCGCCGGCACCGGCGAAGATCACCATGAAGCCCTCAGCCTCTGCGCCCTTGGCGAAATCAACCAGACGGTCAGGCGTGCGGTGTGCTGAAACGATCCGCACATCATGCGCCACGCCCAGCTTTTCCAGCGCCTCTGCCGCGCATTTCATCGTCGTCCAGTCAGACTGGCTGCCCATGACGATTGCAACAGGTGCTGAGGCGCGATTTGGCATGGTCAACGCTCCGACAGGTAATAACGCTCGATCGCGTGCAGATTGACATCCAGCTCATAGACAATCGGCTGGCCGGTCGGGATTTCCAGCCCGGTGATTTCATCGTCCGAAATGCCCGACAGCTGCTTGACCAGCGCGCGCAGGCTGTTGCCGTGGGCAGAAATCAGCACCGTCTCACCCGCACGAAGTTGCGGGGTGATGGCGCTTTCATAATAGGGCAGGACGCGCGCGATGGTGTCTTTCAGGCTCTCGGTCGAAGGAATGGCGATCCCGGCATAGCGCGGGTCCTGGCCCAGATCGAATTCCGATCCGGCATCGAGCAGCGGCGGGGGTATGTCAAAACTGCGCCGCCAGATCTTGACCTGATCCTCGCCATGTTTTGCAGCAGTTTCGGCCTTGTCCAGCCCGGTCAGCCCGCCATAGTGACGCTCATTCAACCGCCAGTCCTTGGTTTCGGGAATCCACAACCGGCCCATGGCTTCCAGCGCCAGATGCAAAGTGCGGATCGCGCGGGTCTGGAAACTGGTAAAGGAAACAGTGGGATGAATGGCTTTTTCGGCGAGCAATCGCCCGGCGGCACAGGCCTCTTCCTCGCCCTGGGTGGTCAGATCAACATCCCACCAGCCGGTAAAACGGTTCTCAAGGTTCCACTGGCTTTGGCCATGACGGACAAGGATCAGACGCGGCACGGGTCGGGGAACTCCCTGTTTTCCAAGAAGCGCCGCCCCTAGCGGCTGAGCGGCGGTTTGGGAAGAGGCGGTGCCTCAACATCCGCACTGGCACCAGCACTGGCACCAGCACTGGCACTATCAATCGCGCGCGCCTGCGCCTTGCGGCGTTTCAGGTTCTCGCGCAGCTTTGCGGCGAGGCGTTCTTCACGCGCCAGATTGCTTTGGGGCTTTATCTCTGCGGCCATCCAACGCTCCTTGCCGTGAAGTTAGCTCAGCCTCAAGCCCGTCCTTGTCAAAGGTTGGGTTGACAAAGGCTGCCTTGACAAAGGGTGTGGCCACCGCCAATAGCGCGCCCCTGCTGACCTCGTTCACCACACGGGATTTGGCGATGAAATGGTTGGCTGCTGTAGCTCAGTGGTAGAGCGCATCCTTGGTAAGGCTGAGGTCGGGAGTTCAATCCTCCCCAGCAGCACCATTTCTTTCCCTTGATAGTGGGCACACGGGATCAGGCCTTGAGTTCCGCCCATTCCGGATGTTTCTCAAACGCCTTGGCAACATAGCTGCACACCGGCTTCACCTTGAATCCTTGTTCTCTGGCATCATCAATCAACGCCTCGACCAGTTTTCCGGCAATCCCTCTGCCGCCAAGTTCGGGCGGCACCAGCGTATGTTCAGCAGCGCGGATTTTGCCGTGCTGAACCCAGGTGAGGCGGCCGATCTGGTCACTGCCCGCGATATGGGCGTGGTATTCACCGGCCTTGCCATCATGAACCTCGTGCCGGGTTATCGTCAGACCTTCCATGCGCTGTTCCTTGACCTATGCCGATTCATCGGCAATCGCGATATGGTCATGCATTTCACCTCAGACAATGCCGCGCGCGTTCATCCTGCCGTCTGGGCAGCGATGCAGGCCGCTGATGCGCCCGATGCACCCTATGATGGTGATGTGCTGAGCCAGCGGCTCGACGAAGCGTTCTCAGGCCTGTTCGGCCAATCGTGTGTGGCGCTGTGGGCCGCCACCGGCACTGCGGCCAATTGTCTCGCGCTCTCCCCGATGGTGCCGCCGCATGGCGGCGTGGTCTGTCACCGTGAGGCGCATATCGAAATGGATGAGGCGGGGGCTCCCGGCTTCTATCTCCACGGTGCCAAGCTGATGCTCGCAGATGGTGATGGGGCGATGATCACGCCCGAGGGCATCGCGGCGGTGATCGATCCGATCCGCGACGATGTCCATCAGGTCCAGCCACATGCCATATCGATCACCCAGGCAAGCGAATATGGCCGCGCCTATCGCCCTGATGAAGTTGCCGCGATCGGAGCCTTAGCCAAAGCTCGCGGACTGAAACTGCACATGGATGGTGCGCGCTTTGCCAATGCCGTGGCGCACCTTGGTTGCAGTGCTGATGCAGTGAGTTGCAGTGCCGGTGTAGATGTCTTGTGCTTCGGTTTCGTCAAGAACGGCGGAATGGGGGCAGAGGCGATAGTCTTCTTCGATGAAAATCTTGCCGATACAGTGCATTATCGCCGCAAACGGGCGGGGCATTTGCAATCGAAGGGGCGTTTTCTCGCGGCACAGATTCACGCCATGCTGACGGGCGATCTGTGGCTGGCCAATGCCCGCGCCGCCAATGGCGCAGCGCAGGAGATTGCCGGGGCCAGCAACGAACGTCTGCTGCATCCGGTGGAGGCCAATGAACTGTTTGTGACGACAACTTCTGCCGAGCGGGAAGCACTGCGATCTCAAGGCTTTACCTTCTATGACTGGGGTGATGGCGCCGCCCGGTTCGTGACCAGCTGGTGCAGTC
Source organism: Novosphingobium sp. (assembly GCA_031429135.1). Classification (GTDB taxonomy): domain Bacteria; phylum Pseudomonadota; class Alphaproteobacteria; order Sphingomonadales; family Sphingomonadaceae; genus Novosphingobium. Next base: position 6,031 of record JANOYZ010000070.1, read on the forward strand.
AGACCGAACATGTCGGCGCGCTCTCACGGGCTATTGCCGCGCTGTGAACGCTGCTCGTTCCCTCCGTTCCAGCGCAGTGATTCCGTTTCTGCTGGTTGCGCTCATCTGGGGCTCGACCTGGCTGGTGATCAAGGACCAGATCAGCACAGTTCCCCCCGGCTGGACAGTGACCTGGCGCTTTTTGCTGGCGAGCATTGGCATGGTGATTCTCGCGCAGTTCCGCAGAGAATCGCTGCGTTTGCCCGCAGGCGGCCAACGACTGGCGCTGCTGGTTGGGGTGCCGCAGTTCTGCCTGAATTTTCAATTTGTCTATCGCGCCGAGCACTATCTGACATCGGGTATAGTCGCTGTGCTGTTCGCCACACTGCTGGTGCCCAACGCGCTGCTTTCACGGATTTTTATCGGTACGAAACTGAGCGGACGCTTCCTCTTGGGGTCGCTTGTCGCCATTGCCGGGATCGGCTTGCTCCTGCTGCACGAATACCGCATCGCCCCGCTGGAAGGGTCGGCACAGGCTTCGGTGCTGCTGGGAATAGCCCTGACCATCGGGGGGCTGCTGTCCGCCTCGAGTGCCAATGTCCTGCAAGCGACGGAGCCGGCGCGGCGGGTGGCGGTGATTCCGCTGCTTGCCTGGGCCATGATCTGGGGCACTGTGGCCAATGTCGTGCTATCATGGGCGCTCTCAGGCCCGCCGCAGTTTGATCCGCGGCCGCAGTATTATGCCGGGATCGTCTATCTCGCGCTGATCGGCTCGGTGGTGACTTTCCCGCTCTATTTTGGCCTGATCCGCACCATGGGTGCTGGCCGCGCGGCCTATAATGGCGTGCTGGTGCCAGTTGTCGCCATGGGGCTTTCGACGCTGTTTGAAGGCTATCGCTGGACCCTGCTGGCGACCGGAGGTGCCGTGCTGGCCATGGCCGGACTGCTGATCGCACTATCCGCCAGCAGCAAGGGGCGCATTTAGAGTCCCATTCGGGGAGGAACTCCTCCGACTTCAGTCGGATACTGGCTTCAGCCTTCGACTCGCTCGACAGCCTGTAACCTCGGAAAAGTGAGGCCGCCTGAAGGGCGTGAAGTCTCACTTTTCCGAGGTTACAGGCTATGGGATACAGCAAGGGTTGTCACACGACTTTTCATCATCGCATCATCTCGTCTGGGCACCG
>JANOYZ010000071.1:0-2291 GCA_031429135.1 Novosphingobium sp.
TGCCATTGCCAATCGCGCCGACCTGCAACAGCACGCCCAGCACAACGCCCAGTAGCACCATAGCGATCATCACGATCTGGTATTCACGCATGCGCGGAGAGCTTGCCAGCCGTTGCCCGGCCAGCGCCCTGCGCATCAGCCACAGACCGGCAATCAGCATCAAGCCAGCGATGAGATAGACAATCACGCCTTTCCAGCCCAGTGCGCCGTGCGCCAGCGCCGCTTTGCTATAGCCAAACGCAATACCGACAGCGAAGATGGCAAGCACTCCGCCAGCAGCAATCGAAATCAGCCGCTTGACCGGCGACATCTGTGAGCCACTGGTTTCATCCATTTCCGTCATCGAAAATCTCCTCGATCGAAAGCTGAAAAAGTCGCGAAATGCGGAACGCCAGCGGTAGCGAAGGATCGTGCTTGCCGGTTTCAACCGCATTGACCGCCTGACGCGACACGTCGAGCCGCTCGGCAAGCTCTGCCTGGCTCCAGTTGCGTGCTGCTCGCAGCACTTTAAGTCGGTTATTCATGTCACCATAGCCTGTCATAATGTCAGGTATACCTGACTTAATGTCGCGATTCGATGATACTGTCAAGACAACCTGACAAAAATGCCCGCGTGGTTGATTTGCGCGCCGCCATCCGCCAAAGGGCGCGGACCATGGCCGACGATAACCAGCCCCTCAGCTTTCAGGACATGATCCTGCGCCTGCACGCTTTCTGGAGCGCGCAGGGCTGCCTGATCCTCCAGCCCTATGACATGCGGATGGGGGCGGGCACGTTCCACCCCGCCACGACGCTGCGCGCGCTGGGGCCAGAGCCATGGAAGGCCGCCTATGTGCAGCCCAGTCGCCGACCGACCGATGGCCGCTATGGTGAGAACCCGAACCGGCTTCAGCACTATTACCAGTATCAGGTGATCCTCAAGCCTAACCCCGAAAACCTGCAGGAGCTTTACCTGCAAAGCCTTTCCGCCATCGGGGTTGATCCGCTGGCGCATGATATCCGCTTTGTCGAGGATGATTGGGAAAGCCCGACGCTGGGCGCATGGGGGCTGGGCTGGGAGGTGTGGTGCGATGGCATGGAAGTCACCCAGTTCACTTACTTTCAGCAGATCGGCGGGTTTGATTGCAAGCCGGTGGCGGGCGAGTTGACTTACGGGCTGGAACGCCTCGCCATGTATATTCAGGGCGTCGACAGCGTCTATGACCTGCGCTTCAATGACACGGTTTCCTATGGCGAAGTGTTCCTGAAGAACGAGCAGGAATTCTCCAAATACAACTTCGAAGTGGCTGAAACCGCGGCGCTATTCGACGGCTTCACCAAGGCCGAGGCCGAGTGCCGCCGCTGCATCGCGGCGGAAATTCCGCTTGCCGCTTATGATCAGGCGATCGAGGCCAGCCACCTGTTCAACCTGTTGCAAGCGCGCGGCGTGATCTCTGTGCAGGAGCGCGCCAGCTATATCGGCCGGGTGAGAGATCTCGCCAAAGGTTCGTGCGAGGCATGGATCAGGAAAAACACGCCCGAATGGGAAGTGAAATTTCCGGGGTGGACGGTATGAGCTTGCTTTCCAACCCCACTCACCAACACCCGCTCATGCTGAGCCTGTCGAAGCATACGCGCTGGGCAGGCCTTTCGCGCGGCCTTCGACAAGCTCAGGCTGAGCGGAACTTGGGTAATGAGGGGAGGGTTTAACATGACAGACTTCCTCCTCGAACTGCGCTCCGAAGAAGTGCCCGCCCGGATGCAGGCAGGCGCCCGCGCTGCCCTTGAGAAGCTGTTCCAAGAACATGTAGTGCGGCTATTGGGGAGCAACATTGCTGATCCCGACGTACCGATGATTGGAGTTACGATTTGGTCCACGCCGCGCCGCCTTGCGCTGATCGCGCGCGATTTGCCGCAAGCCACTGTCGCAGTAACCGAGGAAATCAAAGGCCCGAAAACCTCTGCGCCACCGCAGGCGCTCGAAGGGTTCCTGCGCAAGACCGGTCTGACACTGGATCAGCTAACCGAGCGGGACGGCATCTATTTCGCCGTCAGTGAAAAGCCCGGCCGCGCCACCCGCGAAGTGCTGGCCGAAGCGATTCCCGCAATCATCCGCGCTTTCCCCTGGCCCAAATCACAGCGCTGGGGGGCGGCGTCGCTTTCAACCGAAAGCCTGCGCTGGGTGCGGCCTCTATCGGGCATCGTCGCGCTGCTGGGCGATGATCTGGTGGAATGCGAAGTCGGCGGGGTATCCTCCGGCTATGCCACCATGGGCCACCGTTTCCACCACCCCGGCGCAATCACCATCGGCA
>JANOYZ010000072.1:0-13049 GCA_031429135.1 Novosphingobium sp.
GCAGAAAGGCCGATACCCCTTCAAGCACCTGCTGATGTGACCAGGAATCAAAAGCATCTTCTTCTGATCCATCTGAAGTGGAAAAGCCTAACCAGTTACGGAGCCTGCCAAGAAGAGGATCGTGTTCCATCGTGATGATGAAAACGGCATTGGCTGTGGGAGTTTAAGGGAAGGGAGGAGTTTATGCCCGCTTGCTCAATTTATATGTGGCAGCATGGCGCTACATCACTGAACGCTGGACCCGCTCATCAGACCATTCGACTTCGGACAGAAATGTCGAATGCTCGCGGCGCAGATATTCCACCCGCTGGCGATCAAGTCCTTCGTCAAACTCCACCCCGGCCTGACCATCGCGCACCCAGCGGACCGTTCCGGTCAGCGTATCATCCGATTCAAGGCGGATCAGCACATGCTGTCCGATCTGCATTACCTGGCCATTCAATGTCATGCAGCAGCCATCGGGCGTGACATTGACGACCACAACTTCCTGATCTTCACCGGCATGTGTCTTGCACCGCGCGAAGTAGGTAATGCGTAACCGTTCTGACTTTCGATAAATCCAGCCGTCTGCCACAGATGCCTCCGATACAGGTGCAAACTATGACGCTTTGGTAAACGTTGAACTAACGATAGTCCGCAATCGATCAACCGCTCAGCCCGGGCGACGCGCCATGGGGCTATTTTCCAAGGCAGGGCTGAATTTTAACGGACGCGCGGGCCGCCAAACGGCAGTGGCGGGGGTGGGCGGCGGTGGCCGCGCGGCAGCTGTGCCTGATAGGCGCGGCCGCAATGCTCGACGCAATAGGGGAATCCGGGGTTCACCTTTTCACCGCAGAAGTGGAAATCGGCTTCACCAGGATGGCCCATTGGCCAGCGGCATATGCGATCATTGAGATCCAGCAGGCTGGTCTTGTCGGCCATCTCCGGGCTGGGCTTGGCGGGGACCAGACGGCGCGGCGGGGCTGGAGGGATCGGCGCTTGCTGATCACCTGGCCCTTGCCGCAGAAAGCCGCCGGGACCGACCGAGACAATTCGTGGTTGCGGGCGTAGCGAAGGTGTGACGGTGCCATCGGGCAGGGGCTGCGATGTCATCGTTGCCGCAGCAGCTGAAGGCTTGGGTGCAGCCTCAGGAGCGGGGCGCGGTGCGGCTGCCTTGGGGGCGGCGGGTTCGGCGGCTGGCTTGGCCGCCTTGGGGGTGGCTGCGCGCGGTGCCTCTTCCTTCTCGTTGGTCTTGACCGGCGAAGGACGTGCCTTCAGTCCGAGGCGATGCGCCTTGCCGATCACCGCATTGCGGCTGACCCCGCCAAGCTCCTCGGCGATCTGGCTTGCGGTTGAACCGCCTTCCCACATCTTGGTCAGCGTTTCGATACGTTCGTCGGTCCAGCTCATCGCAATTCCTGTTTCTGCCCCCCGAGTGCTGCGTGGGGCGCTTGCCTTGTCGGCGACCAGCCGATAGTCGCCACATCATGGCTGATCAACCAAATAACCTTGCGCCAGCGGTTCGTCGCAGTCTTGCAGACTTTCCAGCACAGGGGGTGCCCATGATCCACCGGATAAACCGGCTGGGGCTGTGGACGCTCTATATAAAGGAAGTGCGCCGCTTTTTAAAGGTGCAGACGCAGACGATCTGGGCTCCCGCCATCACCACTTTGATGCAGCTGATCATTTTTACCGTCGCGCTGGGCAGCGCAGGCCGGATGGTGCTGGGTGTTCCTTTCGCCACTTTCGTCGCGCCGGGGCTGATTGTCATGGGCATGATGAACAATGCCTTCGCCAATGCCAGCTTTAATTTTCTGGCCGGCAAGATGCAGGGAACGATCATCGATTACCTGATGCCGCCGCTGTCCGAGGTCGAACTGATGGTCGGCCTGATCGGTGCAGCAGTGACCCGCGCGGTGCTCGTCGGCTTCGCGCTGGCGCTTGCCATGGCGTTTTATCCCGGTGTAAGCCTGAACGTGGCGCACTGGTGGGCAGTCATCTGGTTCGGCCTGATGGGTGCGATTTTGCTGTCATTCGTCGGCCTGCTGACCTCGATGTGGGCGGAGAAGTTCGATCACAACGCGGCGATCACCAATTTCATCGTGACGCCGCTGACCATGCTTTCGGGCACTTTCTATGTGATCGACAACCTTGCGCCGGCATTTCAGGTAGTGAGCCGGTTCAACCCGATCTTCTATGTCATCAGCGGCTTCCGCTTTGGTTTTCTGGGCCAGAGCGACATCGGCAGCACCAATCTGGCCGTGCTGCACGGTGCTTTGGGGCTGGGCGTACTCAATCTGGTGCTGGGCACGGTCACTTTCCTGCTGCTGCGCTCGGGCTGGAAGCTGAAAAGCTGAAGGGCTCTGATCTGGGCAAGCTATGCAGGACAGGAATATTCACTCAGTCCCGCTGGTCATGTGGCGGGGTCGGCTGGAGCCGCGGATATTCCCTGGGATGCAGGCGTATGGCGGGGACCCACAGCATGGTCATCAAAGCCAGTCCGCAGAAGGTCCAGAAAACGCCGGTGTAGCTGCCGGTCAGATCAAAAATCCGGCCAAAAATCGGCGGCGTTGCCAGCAGCGCGAGAAGGATCACGCCTGACAGCAGCCCCATCGCCCGCCCAACAGCACGCTGGCCAAAAACGCGCGGCGCCAGATAGCTTTCGATGGGTACCATCAGCCCGCCAAACAAACCGAGCAAGCCCACACCCAGCGCAATAGCGCCATAGCCCCTTGCGGCCTGAGTGAGGCAGGCCATGCCAAGGGAGAATCCGCCAAGCGAGGCGAACATCAGAACGCGCGGGCCAAGCCGATCGGACAGGGCGGCGAAATTGAGCTTCGCAATAAAGCCGCACCCGGCGAAGACCGAAATCAACAGAGCCGCCTCGCTGGCCTTTATTCCGGCATCGATGGCAAGCGGAACCAGGTTGGTGACCATGCCCTTCATGCCCGATGTAACGACGGCAACAGTAATGGCGATCATCCAGAAGGCAGGATCGATCAGCAAATCTCGCACCGAAATCGGCGCAGCTGACATTTCCGCGCGGGTCAGCTCTGCTGGTTTGGCATCGCCATCCGGGTTGAGGCCAAGGTCGGCTGGTTTCTGCACCACCAGCATGGCCGCCGGAACGGTCCACAGCACCAGCACCAGGCTGAGCAAGCGCAACGCCTCGCGCCATTCATTGGCGTTAAGCAGTGACTGGATGATCACCGGGAAAAACAGGCCACCGGCAGAGATACCTGCGATGGCGATGCCGATGGCCCGGCCTCGGCGCTTGGCAAACCAGCGCGACAGCAGCACGGTTGTCGCAACCGGGCCGATCAGCACATTGGCCGGAGCAACCAGCAGGCCAAAGATCAGCAACACCTGATTGAACGAGGTGGCGAATGACAGCGCGATGTAGCCCATGCTGAGGAACAGACCACCGGCAATCATCAGCAGCCTGATCGAAATGCGATCCATCAGACTGCCGAGCAGTGGCGAGAGCACTGCGCAGGATGCAGACAGCACGGTCATCGCCAGCATCAGCACCATGCGGCTCGGCTTGAATTCCGCCGCCAGCGGCACCGCAATGATCGAATAGGTCGAGGCAATCATCCCCGATGCCGCCAGCAGCAGGAAGCAGATGGCAACCTGGCGCCAACCGACGGAAAACGATGCTGGCATGGGGTTTCTCTCCGGGGCTTAGCTTGTTGTCACCGGTATTGACCGAACGGGCAGCCATGCAAATCGCTTTCGCCATCGTCTGGACGATCTCGCGCCCGGTTCGGTGGAATCGTGCAGACCCGCATCAAGCCATGTCCCTGATGCAGATCAGGAACAAATGGCAGTTTCGATGATTATGGCAAAATCATCCATTTGAGGAATTGTGACATGGCTGACGAAAATATCACCACGACAAGGTCACCTGAGGGCACCACCAACACCACAGTCATCCACGAATCCGGCAGCAGCAGCGGCGGCTGGCTGATCGGCTTGGTCATTCTGGCCGCTCTGATCATCGGTTTCTATTTTTATTCGAATTCATCGAACAGCGAGATTGCCAAAAACAACGCCATCACCAATGCGGCAAATGATATCGGTGATGCGGCAAAGAAGGGCGGCAATGCAGCTCAGGATGCTGCGGACAACCTGAAGCAGGATAGCGGCGAGAAGAAATAGGCATAACTGCACCGCGTGCGTGATCAGGGCGAGGAAGCTTTGTATCGCGCGCGCGGGGCTGGGCCGCCCAGCCGCATCCGCGAAATCTGGCGCAAAACATCATCCCGTCGCAAATGTCAGTGCGTCAGCCCGCGCAGCAACCGGTAGCGGCCATCGGCGAATTCGGAGAACAGTTCCGCCACCGAGGGATGTTCAACCGGCCCGCTTTCCCCGTCATCGATCAGGTTCTGCTGGCTGACATAGGCAATATAGCTTGATTCGCCGTTTTCGGCGAGCAAGTGGTAGAACGGTTGTTCGCGCGTGGGGCGCATTTCCATCGGGATCGATTCAAACCATTCATCGCTGTTGGCGAAGACCGGATCGATATCGAAAACCACGCCGCGGAAATCATAAAGCTTGTGCCGTACGATATCACCGATGGCGAAACGCGCCTTGGAATGGCGCGGCGCGTCGATCAGACGGCCTGCCTGCGGTGAATAAAAACTGGCGCGGTCAAGTGGGGGGATGGGCCGGTTCATGGGCGCAATATAGGATTGTGCGCTTGCGAAACAAGCAGCTTCGCAAACACTTCCCCCGATTTTCCGCAAAAGCGGGGCTTGGCAAGTGCTGCGCCTTGGGCTAGTCGCGCGGTCCTTCGACCGGACGGCCTGTTAGGGCCGCTCAAGCAGCGCTTCGCGGAGAGGTGGCAGAGTGGTCGAATGCACCGCACTCGAAATGCGGCATACCCGCGAGGGTATCCAGGGTTCGAATCCCTGCCTCTCCGCCAAGCCTTGGTAATTGTTACCCGTGCTGCTGTTCCATTTCGGGAGCATTTGCGCGATTGGTTGTGGTAAGCTGGCCACGCGGTGCCATTAACCTGGCGCAGATCGTGGCAAAGATTGAAATTGGCTTAATAAGCTGCCATAATTGCTCGTTGTCGCGAGAATCCCTGACCGGTGCGTTGCATCGGGGCTTGGGATTATTGAGGAGCCGATTTGTCGGTTGGAAAATGTTGATCGCTGATTTTAAAGCTCGCTGGTCGCACCTGCTGCGCCTGTCGCTAATGGCGATTGCCGCGCTGTGTGCGGTGCTGGCAACCCCGTCCTTGGCAGCAGGAAAGAAGGTTGCGCTGATCATCGGCAATTCGAATTACATCAACGGCGGGTCGCTGCCCAATCCGGTGGGTGATGCCAGAGCCATAGCGGCGTCGGCACAGAAGGCAGGCTTTACTGTGACACTTGTCACTGACCAGTCGCTTGCCAGTTTCCGCCAGACGCTGCTTGATTTTCGCTCCAAGGCAGACACTGCCGAGGTCGCCATGATCTATTATGCTGGCCACGGCATTGAATTAAATGGCGAAAATTGGTTGGTTCCCAGTGATGTCACACTGGCTGACCCGCGTGATTTGCGCGTTCAGGCGATCCAGTTGACTGAAGCGCTTGAGGCGGTGAGTAACGCGAAGTTGCGGCTCATTCTACTTGATGCTTGCCGTGACAATCCTTTCAAGAGCAAGTGGACTGTCTCGAACAGGTCCTATGTGACAGGTCTGGGCCAGATTGAAGCGACATCAGGCACAATGGTGATCTTCGCAGCTGATAAGGGCTCAGCGATTTCTGATGGCCAGGAAGGAGATAACTCGTTCTTTGCCAAGTCGCTCATGAAGAGATTGGTTGAGCCGGGTCTTGCCATGCAATTGCTGGGTACCAAGATTGGCGAGGATGTCCGCACTATGTCAAAAGGGACACAGCGCCCTTATACGGTGCATGACTTGCCTGGATTGGAATATTATCTTGTGCCCAAGCCGGAAGAAGCCGCTGGCGATCCCGATGACATGGCTTACTTCCGTGCGCAGCAGCTTGGAACGCCAGCAGCCTATCTCGAATATTTGGGAAAGTTTCCTAATGGCAAGTCTGCTGGCATTGCACGAGGCATCTATGGTGCGATCAGCAAGTCCGCTCAGGTTCAGGTAGTTCCGTCACCGGTGCCTATCCCGGCACCAATTACACCGCCGTCACCGCGTGGTGATCCGCCAATTATCAGCGGTCCTGTCCCGCCCAAACCAGAACCCCTTATCACGCCGCCAGCGCCTCGCGTCTTGCCCGGACCTGCACCGGTATTCCCGCTGCCTTCACCGCAACCAGTACCTGAAACTGTGCCCGGAAATATAGTTGTCGGGATAGGCTCCAAGCTGGGCGAACCGGGCATGTTCCCGGTCATTCCACCGGCACCGGTTTTTGCGTTGGGAGCCTATCCGAATTGCAAGGATGATTGGAAGTCCGTTACCGATCCGGTCGGAAAGGTGAACGCAACCAATAGCTGCAAAAATCTTTACAACTCATACAAGACCGGGGTGCTTAACAAGTTCCGCGTAGAGATGAACACGTACCTTGGTGAAGTTTATCAGATTTACGATACCAAGGTAAAATACAACTTCCCAACCATGGAAGCTCAGAAGCGCAAGTTTTACGACGACATTATTCAGCTTAAGCTGGATGGTGCCGATGGTGGACGCCTCATGAATGACTATGAGCGAACCACGGCAAAGTTTGATCTGGACTATAAAGAGGTCGAGACCAGCTATGATGTTGCGGCTGGTTGTAAAGGCAATCCCACGCCACCGGGCCTTGCCAAGACAGTCTGCTGATCGCGCCTTACGGCTAGTTCGCTCCGCCACCGCACTTGAAAGGACAGCGTTCATGTCAAGTGAGGCGGGTAGGGCGCATTCCGCACCGTTCCTCTTGGCTGCGGCACTGGCCGGACTGGCGCTGGCCTGGGCGTGGATGCATTTTGCTCAGCCGCTGGTCGATACCATCCAGGTGGACTCGCTGGCGGCGCTGGCCTGCCTTTACTATGGCCTGATCTATCTGCCGATCGCGCTGCTGGCGCTGGTCATGGGCTCTATTTGTGGCGTCAGATCGTGGTGCGCGGGCGAGCGGGCTGGCCGCTGGATTGCCATCGCCTTTTCCGCAGGTGCAGCCGGGATCGGGCTTGCGGCCAGTCTTTCATGGCTGAACGGCGGGCTGGTCTCTGCCGCCCAGCCTGCCACGCTCCACGCCGGACTGCTGTTTTTGGGCGCGGCGCTCACCCTGCTGCAGATCGCTGCCGAGGAATTGCTGTTTCGCGGCTGGCTGCAAGGCAGCTTGCGGCAGATATTCGGCGGCAAAACGGCAATCGCACTCGCCGCGCTGGCCTATGCCGGGCTGAGCATGGCCGGGTCTGGTTTCGTGGCATTGCCGTTCGTCAATCTGGTGCTGATGGGCCTGTTTCTGGGATTGCTGGCCGAGCGCACCGGCGGCATTGCCGCGCCAGTTGCGGCGCATTTCGGCTGGAACGCCTGCGAAGACCTTGTCCTCGGGCTCAATCCCAATCCCGGAGCCGGGCCATTTGGCGCGCTCTGGAATTTCGACTTGCTCGGTGCGCCGCTGTGGGGCGGAACCGAGGCGGGTCTGGCCGCGAGCATTGGCACCAGCGCAGTGCTTGCCGCATTCATCCTGCCGTCACTGGTGCCGCGTAAGCCAGTCTAAATCCCCTGCTTGGCGCGCGCGACATCGATCCGGTTGCGCTGCTGGACAAAGGTGGCGAGCACCGCATCCAGCAAGCTCTCGCGCTTGCCATTTTCCGTTGGAATGCTCATCGGATCGACGGGCTCTCCGTCGATGCGCAGTTCGTAATGCAAGTGCGGGCCGCTGGTACAGCTGCCGGTATTGCCGCTGAGGCCAAGGGTGAAGCCCTGGGGCACACGCTGCCCTTCGTGCAACTCGGGGGCATAGCGGCTGAGGTGAAAATAGCGCGTAACCCAGCCGTTGTCGTGTTGCACCACCGCCATATTGCCGCCGCAGCCGGTGGGCTTTGCCCCGATGACCACGCCCTCAGCCGCAGCATAAACCGACGTGCCGACCGGAACCCCGAAATCGACCCCTGCATGGAGCCGGTTGTAATGCAGGGTCGGGTGGAACCGCATGCCGAACTTTGAGGTAATGCGTACGCCATCAACCGGCGTTCGCATGAAACCGCGCTTGGTTGTCGCACCATTGCCATCGAACCAGCCGACCGTCCCGTCGGCCTGCTTGAATCGATAGAGCGCGAGGCTTTTTTCCGATGTTGTCAGTTTGGCATAAAGCAGCAGCGGCTGGCTGACGGCCTCGCCACTGGCGTTGACCGATTGTTCGAAAGCCACTTCAAAAGTGTCCCCCGGTGAGACTTCCGATGCCAGGTTGAAATCATAGCCAAACGCGTTGATGAATTCGGGCACCAGTGTGTCGGGCACACCAGCGGAGACGGCTGAGGTATAGAAACTCTCGGCGTCGATTTCACCGGGCAGGAAACGAATGGAACTGGTCAGTTCGGCAGTTACCGCAGAAGCCGCGAACTTGCCTGCTGGATCGCGGGCGAGCACAGCGCCCGATCCATCGGCATAGGAAACCTGCAAGCGATCAAGCACATAGTCCTTGCCCGATGGTTTGAGCATGGCCTGAAGCCTGATTTCTCCGGGATTTTTGAGCAGGGCCGTGATCGTTACCGCAGCATTGGCGGCATCGGCTGCCGGAACGCCGAACTTGGTCAGGGCATCGGCAATTTCGCTTGTCCCCGAAAGTTTGAGCGCGCGTTCTACTGCACCGTCGGCGGTTGTTGCTTCCTTCCTGGCGACCGTGACAGGCATTGTCGGCGGTGCAATGCGTGTCTGCCATGCAGCGCCAGCTGCGGCTGCAAGCAACACCGCCGATGCCATAAATGACAATGACATGAGATTCTGCACGGGCGCAGCCACGGCCTTAAACGGTTGCGGAGCGAAGCTCGTTCCGATCCCGCGCCAGGCTTCGGGCAAGCTTTCCTGCTCCGCATCGACTGCATTCGGCACGGTTTCTTCTGGCGCATCAGTCGATGCCGAGGCTTTTGGGCGGCCATCCTTGCGCCAGCTGCGCGGATCAAAGGAGAAATCGTCCATCAAAATTCCTCGTCGAGTCTCTGGAACTCGTGTCGATTTACTCATAACCATGCTTTTGCATCACGAGAAGCTGTGCTTTACTTGCCTGTAATCGAGGCACTGGGGAAATTTCATGACCGGAGGCAATCGCGTAGCGTGGCGGGAGGGGCAGTTTCTGCGCCCGCAGCACTTCCAGCAGGCTGACCGATCGGTTGATTCCCGGCTGCGGGCGCGCGCCAACCTGCTGCGGCCATACCCCTGGGGGCTGAGCGAGATCGTGATTGACGAGGAACTGGCCGTACTCGGCAAATTCGCCGTTGTTCGCGCTGTGGGGGTGATGCCCGATGGTACGCCATTTTCCATCCCCGATGATCAACCGCCGCCACCCCCGCTCGACCTGCCCGAAGACACCCGCGACGCGACGATCTACCTGACCTTGCCCGCTGCGCAGGCCGGAGCGCAGGAATTCGCCGAGGACGGGCAGGCCGGGCCTGAAATCCGTTTCCTTGTTGCCGAAGCCGAAGTGGCGGATTGCTTTTCGGATGAGCGAATCCGCGAGCCGATCGAGCTGGCGCGGCCCAATCTTGCCTATGGTGTTACCCGCGATCAGACCTATGGCCGGGTGCTGTGCGGTGTGGCGCATGTCCGCGAGATGCAGGGCAAACGTATCCATTTCGATGATCGTTACATTCCCCCGGCGCAGGATATTGCTGCCTCCCTGCCGCTCAAGCACGGTCTGGCGGACATCCTTGGCCGCTGCGATCAGCGCGCCAACGAACTGGCGCAACGGGCGGTTGAATCCACTGATGGCGGTGCCGAAACCTTTGCCAGCTTCCTGCTGTTGCAGGCGCTCAACCGCTGGATCGCGGTATTTCGCCACCTTGAAAGCCTGCCGGTGGTGCATCCCGAACGGCTTTATGAGCAATTGGCGAGCCTTGCCGGTGAAATCGCCACGCTGATCAGGCCAGACCGGCGTGCGCCGGTTTTGCCGCCCTATGACCATGAAAAACTTCGCGAATCGTTTTCCCCGCTGATTGATCTGCTGCAAACCATGCTGGCCGCCGTGTTTGATCGCTCGGCGATACAATTGCCGCTCCAGCAGGCCAAGGTCGACAGCTGGATTTCGCCGATTGTTGACCGGACGCTGTTTCAGCACGGCTATTTCTACCTCGCCGTTCGCGCGGCGGCGTCGGTTGACGAAATCAGCCGCGGGTTTGCGCAGGTTGTGAAAGTCGGCGCGGTGGAGCGGATGCGTCAGATCGTCGATTCGGCGCTGCCCGGAGTGCCGCTGCGCCATACTCCCACCCCGCCGCCGCAGATCAGGGTGCTGCCCGGATACGTCTATTTCGAGCTTGATCGCGGTTCGCCTGATTGGCGGGACTTTGCCACGGCGACCGGGCTTGGGCTTCATGTCGCGGGGGATTGGCCGCAGTTGCAGCTTGAGCTGTGGTGCGTGAAGAAAGCAGCGCGATGAGCGATAATGGTTCCTCGGATGGCGGCGGCAACCGGACGGTGTTTCGGCCGTCACCGCTTTCGGGCGCACGGCAGGGGCGCGATAACGCCATGGCGCCGCCTGTTCCTCAGGCTCCTCCAGCAGGCTTCGCGCCCGATCCGTTCGCACCTTCTGCGCCAGCTCCGGCCTATGATCCACCCCCGGCAACCGCCGCCACGGACGGAGCCGTCCGGCAGGCGCGGCTCAATGATGATGACATTCCGCGGCCCTCATTGCCGCAGGATAGCCGTAGCCCGCTGGTGACTGAAGCGGGGGCGGTGCTGTCGCTGGCGGCCAGCATCCTTTCGGGCCGGGCGCGGATTACCATGCCCGATTTTCACCGCGAGGCGAGTGAGGCCATCGCCGCCTATGACCGCGCAATCGCCGCGCTCTACCCCGATGAAGTCCGGCAACGCGCGCGCTATGCGCTGTGTGCGACAATTGACGATATCGCCCAGAACTTGCCCAATATCGGGCAGGACGGCACCGAATGGGCGCGCCGCAGCCTTGTGGTGACTTTCTTTCGCGAAAACATCGGCGGGGACCGCTTCTGGCAGCTGGTTGATGACCTGTTGCAGCGTCCGGCGCAGAATGCCGAACTGATCGAGCTGTTTCATGCCTGTCTGGCCGCTGGCTTCGAAGGGCGCTTCCGGGTCATGCCCGATGGCCGCACCCGGTTGCAGCAGATCATGGCCAGCCTCTATGGCGCGCTGGAGCATCCGCGCTCGCTTTCGGCGACCGAGCTTTCGCCGCAGTGGAAGGGCGCTGCTGCGCCGCTGGCCAAAGTCAGCCTGTGGAACCGGGTGCTGCTGGCGGCAGCCATGGCATTGGCCGGGTTGCTGGTGATTTATATCGGGCTCCAGATGTGGCTGAAATCGGCGAGCTCATCGCCTGAGCGGGCAATCGAACGGATGATGCCGGTGGGCGAACTGCGGCTGTCGCGCGTCGGCACCGCACCGCCGCCAGCCGCCGAAAGTCCGCAACTTTCCGGACTGCGCAAGTTCCTTGAGAATGAGATCAACCAGAAGCTCGTCGTGGTCGAGGAGGATGCCTCGACCGTGCGGGTGAGGACCACGGTGGGCCAGCTGTTCACCTCCGGCTCCGATTCGCTGGTTACTGGCCGTGAGGCACTGTTCGAGCGGATTGCGCGGGCGGTTGAGGGTGAGCCGGGGCAGGTCACGGTTGAAGGCCATGCCGATAGTGACAAGGTTTCCTCGCTGGAATTCCCCGACAACATCGCCCTGTCGCGGGCCCGGGCACAGAAAGTGGCGGATATTCTTCAGCGGATACTGTCAAACCCCGGCCGGATCAGCGTCGAGGGGTTTGGCGACACGCGCCCGATTGCCTCGAACGATACGGTTGAGGGCAAGACTCAGAACCGGCGTGTCGAAATTGTCATTCCCCGCAAAAAATAGCATTCGGGCAGAGGGATCGTATCCGTGAAGAAAATCTTCGGAAACTGGTGGTTCCTGACTGGTCTGGCAGTGCTCTGCCTGGTGCTGGTGTTCTGCCTTGGCCTGCCCATCTTTGTTGGCGGTCTGCGCTCGTGGTGGGTGCGGATTACCCTGTTGGTGATCATTGTGGGCGGCTGGGCTCTGCTCGGTTTCCTGCGCGCGCGGCGCGCGCGCAAGGCATCCGAAGCCATCGCCAGAGAACTGGCCACGCCATCAGCTGCTGATCAGGAATCGGGGATCGTTGCCGCGCGGATGGCCGAGGCTCTGGCATCGATCAAGGGCTCATCAGGCGGCAAGGGAGACTATCTCTACAACCGTCCGTGGTATGTAATCATTGGCCCGCCGGGGGCTGGCAAGACCACGGCACTGCTCAATTCGGGTCTGCGTTTTCCGCTGGCGGACCAATCGTTCCGGGGGGTTGGCGGCACCCGCAACCTGGATTTCTGGTTCGCGGATGAAGCAGCATTTGTTGATACCGCCGGTCGCTATACGACGCAGGATTCGGATAGCTCGTCGGACTCGCAAGGGTGGAAAAGCTTCCTGACGCTGTTGCGCAAGCACCGGCCGCGTTCGCCGGTTAACGGCGTTATTGTTGCGCTTGGGATCGATGAACTGCTGCGTTCGGACCGGGCCGGGCTCGATCGTCACGCGGCGCTGGTGCGGCGGCGGCTTGCCGAAATCCGCGCCTCGCTAGAAGTTTCATTCCCGGTTTATCTGCTGCTGACCAAGGCGGATCTGCTCTCGGGCTTTGCTGAATATTACGATGATCTTGATGTCGAAGGCCGCCGCGCCGTGCTGGGTGCGACCTTGCCGGTGGAGAATACCAAACCGCGCACCGATGATTTCGTCGGGGCATTCGATCGCCTCGTCGCGGCGCAGGGTGAGCGGCAGGCCAAGCGCCTGTTCGAGGAAGTCGATCAGACCCGGCGCGGGCTGATACTTGGCTTTCCCTCACAATTGGGGGCGCTGCGCAATCGCTTCGCGCGGTTCGTCGAAGGCGCGTTTGTCGCGGGCGACCAGCCTTCGGGTACGCTGCGCGGCTTCTACTTCACCAGCGGCG
>JANOYZ010000073.1:0-1722 GCA_031429135.1 Novosphingobium sp.
GCGGCCTGTGGGAAGCGCGGCTTGCCAAGGAAAAATATTCGGGCGAGATCGCGACTTATTGTGCGGGCTACAAAAAAGCCGACATGGCCGAAATCGTCTCGATTTCCGATCATGTGATTTTCAACAGCCCTGGCCAACACAGCCGTTTCCGCCGTTTTCTGGACGACAGCGGCGATGTCGGTCTGCGCATCAACCCCGAACATGCGGAAGGGGAAATTGCCAAATACGATCCCTGCTCGCCGGGTTCACGGCTGGGCTTTCCGATAAGCCAGTTGAAGCCCGAACATCTGGACGGTGTTTCGGGTCTGCATTTCCATACCTTATGCGAGCAGGACTTCACGCCGCTCGCCCGGACATGGGAATCGCTGAAGCCAAAAATCGCGCCCTATTTTGCGGAGCTGGAATGGATAAACTTCGGCGGCGGCCATCATATCACCCGTGCTGATTACCAACGCGACGAGTTGGTTGAGTTCATCAAACAAGTCCGCGCCGAAACCGGCCTTGAAATCTATCTCGAACCCGGCGAAGCCATCGCGCTCGACGCGGGTATCTTGGTTGGCGAAATTCTCGACGTGTTCGACAATGGCATGGCCGTCGGCATCACCGACATCAGCGCCACCTGCCATATGCCCGACGTCATCGAAGCCCCCTACCGCCCCGCAATGCTCGGAGAGCGCGAGGACGGTCCGGCGGTGCGCCTAGGCGGCCCCAGCTGCCTTGCTGGTGATATCATCGGCGACTACCGCCTGCCTGTGCCCGCCGAGCCCGGCGCTCGTTTCGCTTTCCTAGACCAGGCACATTATTCGATGGTCAAAACCAACACCTTCAACGGTGTCCCTCTGCCCTCGATCTGGCTGTGGAACAGCGACACCGACGAACTGCGATGCGTCCGTCAATTCAACTGGACCGAGTTCAGGGACCGCTTGAGCTAAAAAACACACGAATCGCTTTACAACCCCTGCATTTTTGCTAATGCGCTCGTCCGCTGCCCCAGGGGGACTTCCAATAACCGCAAGGCAGCCTTGTTGTTTTACCGTTATTTTTTGGGGGTCCCTTGAGTTGCATGAATATCCTGACGCACTGGCTGTAGTCCGCGCCCTCCGCCCGGACGAACCTATCACGCTCCTTCGCCCACATGCCGCGACGCGTGCTGCCCGTTTCTTCGTTGAGAAGTTTCAGGGTAAATCGCTTTATGCGGTAAAGGCCAATCCTTCGCCGGCGCTGCTCGAACTGCTGTGGGATGCCGGTGTCACGCATTATGACGTCGCCTCGCTTGGCGAAGTGCGGCTGGTAAACAAGTTCCTGCCCGACGCAAAACTGTGCTTCATGCACCCGGTCAAGTCCGAGCGCGCGATATCGCAGGCCTATCACAATCACGGCGTACGAACGTTTTCGCTCGATAGCCATGAAGAACTAGACAAGATCGTACGTGCCACCGGCAGCGCGACCGATCTCGAGTTGTGCGTTCGTATTCGCGTGTCCTCGGAGCACGCCAAGCTCAGCCTTGCCGCCAAATTCGGTGCCGATCCGTCAGAAGTTGCCGACCTGCTGGTGGCAACGCGGCAAGTCGCCGATAGCCTAGGCATCTGTTTCCACGTCGGTAGCCAGGCGATGACGCCTGCCGCTTACGCCGAAGCGATGGAGCATGTCCGCGCGGCAATCGTCGAAGCATCTGTGACCGTCGATATCGTCGATGTCGGCGGCGGCTTTCCTTCTGTCTAT